>NZ_JBHVSQ010000005.1:150648-266273 GCF_042885055.1 Isoptericola sp. NPDC058082
TGCGGGGCTACCGTTTTTTCTGCGGGGGGGGGGGGGGGGGGGGTGGGTCCCTGCGGGGGGGGGGGGGGGTTCCGGGCCCGCCGCGGGGGGGGGGAGGGGGGGGCCCCCCGGGACTGCGCGCTGCGACGCGGCCACCGCCGTGGATCAGGGAGGGCGGTGGCGCGCCGCGACGGGCCCGCGGTGTCACCGCGGCCCACGGACCGGGCACGCCCGGTCCGTCACGCCAGGAAGGAGGGACCTCCCCCGCGGCCGTGACCGGCCGCGGGGACTTTCACCCGCTCGCGCGGGTCAGCGCAGGATGTCGCGCGCCCGCGCGACGTCCGCGTGCATCTGCTCGATGAGCGGATCGATGCCGTCGAAGCGCAGGGTCGGGCGCAGCCGCTCGACCAGCTCCAGCACGACCGTCTCCCCGTAGAGGTCCAGGTCGTCACGGTCGAGCACGTAGGCCTCCACGCGCCGCTCCACGCCGTCGAAGGTCGGGTTGGTGCCCACGGAGATGGCGGCGGGCAGGTCCGCGTCGGGGTTCCCGGGGTCCTCCTGGGCGAGCGCCGGCCGCAGCAGCCGACCGGCGTACACGCCGTCGGCGGGGACCATGCCCTCGACGTGGCCGAGGTTCGCCGTCGGGAAGCCGAGCTCGCGCCCGCGCGCGTCCCCGTGCACCACGGTGCCGCGCACCCGGTGGGGGCGGCCGAGCACCTCGGCCGCCTGCGCCACGTCGCCCTCGGCGAGCAGCGCGCGGGCCGCCGACGACGACCAGCGCTCGCGGGCCCCGGCGCTGCCCGGCGCGCACTCGCCCACGTCGTCCACGGCCACGACCTCGAAGCCGTGCGTGCCGCCGAGCTCCACCATCGTGGCGAGCGTGCCAGCGTTGCCCTTGCCGAACCGCACGTCGTGCCCGACGACGACGGTGCGTGCGCCCAGGCCGCCCGTGAGGTAGCGGGTGACGAACTCCTCCGGCGTCAGCGCGGCGAGGTCGAGCGTGTACGGCACGACCAGCACGGCGTCGAGGCCCGCACGGCCCATGAGGTCGAGCCGGTCGCGCAGCCCCGTCAGCAGCTCCGGCGCCGTCTCCGGGCGGTGCACCTGGGCCGGGTGCGGGTCGAAGGTGAGCGCCACCGCGAGCCGTTCGTCGGCGCGGGCCAGGCCCACGAGGCGCCCCAGCACGGCCTGGTGACCGCGGTGGACGCCGTCGAAGTTACCGATCGTGACGACCGACGGACCGAACCCGTCGGGGACCTGGTCCAGGTCCGTGAACACCTGCACGCGTCGCGCTCCGTCTCGTCGATGGCCGGCCGTCGGCACCCGCGCCGGGTGCCGACCGTCAAGGATAGACCGACGCCGGGGCCGCGGACCGCCTCACCCCGGGAGCACCGCCGCGGCGGCCGTGAGATAGCGCTCCGGGTCGAAGTCGTCGAGCAGCGCGCGCTGCATGAGAAACCCCTGGCCCAGCCCCATCATCACGGGGAGCAGCAGCCGCGCCGCGGCGTCGGGCCCGTCGGGCGCCAGGTCGGGCCGCGCCCCGAACCACGCCTGCAGCGCGGCGGTCAGGACGTTCCGCAGGTCGACGACGACGTGCTGGACGACATCGTGGATCACCGGGTCCACGGTGGACTCCGACCAGAGCTGGACGAGCACCTTCCCGTCCTCGAGGTCCCGGGCCATGCCGCCCGTGAGGATCGTGAGCACCTCGATCGGCGAGGGCGGGACGCCGTCGTCGCCGGCGGCGTCGATCTCCGTGCTGCGCCGGGAGAGCACCTCCTCGGCGACCGCGGCGAAGAGCGCCTGCTTGCCGTCGTAGTGGCCGTAGATCGCGCCCGCCGACAGCCCCGACTCGGCGACGACGTCGGAGATGGAGGCTCGCTGGTAGCCCTTGGCGGTGAACGCCCGCAGGGCCGCGGCCCGGATCTGCGCGCGCCGCGCCTCGCGGTGCGCCTCGGTCACTCGTGGCATCGGACCCCTTCCCGAGGGCGCTGGCGGACGGTTGACAAGTCTAGGGACACCCGCGCAGGCTTGCCATAAAGAACGAACATTCGTTTTTTGATTTCTCGACCCAGTCCTCAGCACCGGAGACCACCATGTCGTCGACGACCGTCGCCCCCGCCGCACCGCCCACCTCCCCGCCGCGCCCGGTCCCCCGCACCCCGTGGGGCCGGGTCGTAGCCGTGGCGCTCGGCGTCGCCGCCGTCGTCGGCGTGCTCGTGCTCGCCTTCTCCTGGCCCGCCGTCACCGCCGAGCCGAAGGACCTCCCGGTGGCCGTCGCCGGCCCGGAGCAGGCCGTCGCGGGCCTCGGTGCCACCCTCGACGAGGCACAGCCCGGAACGCTCGACCTCGTGCCTGTCGCCGACCGCGACGCCGCCGTCGCCGCGGTCGAGTCCCGCGACGTCTACGGCGCGATCGTGCTGGGCGAGACGCCCGAGGTGCTCACGGCCTCGGCCGCGAGCACGGTGACGAGCCAGCTCCTCACCGCGGCGGCGGGCCAGCTGCAGGACGGGCTCGTCCAGCAGGCGCTCGCCTCGGGGGCGGACGCGTCCGCCGCTCCCACCGTCGCCGTGACCGATGTCGTGCCCCTGTCCGCCGACGACCCGCGGGGCGCCGGGCTGACGGCGGCCATGTTCCCTCTGCTGCTCGGCGGGATGATCGGCGGGATCGCGATCTCGCTGCTCGTGGTGGGCGCCGCGCGCCGGGTGCTCGCCGTGTCGGTCTATGCGGCCGCGGGCGGCGTCGTCCTGGTGGCGGTGCTGCAGTCCTGGTTCGGGGCGCTGCAGGGCGACTGGTGGACGAACGCCGGTGCCGCCGCCCTCGCCCTGGCGGCCGTCGCCGCGCCCATCACCGGGTTCGTGGCACTGCTCGGGCGGGCCGGCATCGCTCTCGGAGCCGTCACGATGATGCTGGTCGCCAACCCGATCTCCGGCGCCACCGTGCCGCCCGAGTTCCTCCCGTGGCACTGGGGCGCGATCGGCCAGTGGTTCCCGCCGGGCGCGGGCGCCACCCTGCTGCGCGACCTGTCCTACTTCCCGGCCGCCGACGCGGGGCGCGCCTGGCTCGCCCTCGGGCTCTGGGCGGGCGCGGGCGTCGTGATGTCGCTCGTGGGGCACCTGCGCACCGCGGGCGGCGTCGAGCCCGACGCCGAGGCCGCCCGCGACGAGGCGCTGGAGCGCGCCGCCCGGCACGCCGAGCCGGCCCCGCAGGGCTGACGCGCACCGCGCGCTGCGCCCGGGCCGCCTCGAGCGGCCCGGGTCAGCCGCCCGCCGGGGCGAGGACGAGCACGGGCTTCGCCAGCGCCTCGCCCCGCCGCCGGGTGTCCTCCAGCAGCGCGACCAGCGCGCCGTCCGGCCCGATCGCGGCGACCGTGCCCCGCTCGCCGCTCGCGGGCACCCACTGGCCGTAGCCGAGGGCGCGCGCCTCGTCCGGCGTGAGCTCGCGCACGGGGAACGTCGCCCGGGCGGCGTCCGCGAGCGGCACCGTCGCGAGCACGCCGTCGGCGTCGGCCTGGGCCTCGAGCTCCTCGAGCGTGCGGGCCGTGCCGAGGTCGTAGCCACCCACCCGCGTACGGCGCAGCGCCGTGAGGTGGCCGCCCGTCCCGAGCGCGGCGCCCAGGTCGCGGGCCAGCGCCCGGACGTACGTCCCCGAGGACACGACGACGGTCACGTCGACGTCGAGCGCGGCCACGCCGTCGCCCGTCGTCGCGGGCCGCGTGGCGTGCACGTCGAAGCGGCTCACGGTGACCGGCCGGGCCTCCAGGACCACGTCCTCCCCCGCCCGGGCGCGCGCGTAGGCACGCTTGCCGTCGACCTTGATCGCGCTCACCGTGGTGGGCACCTGCCGGATCTCCCCCGTCAGGACGGCCACCTCGCGCGCCAGGGCGGCGTCGTCGACGCCCTCGCCGACGCCGCGCGCCTCGACGATCTCACCCTCCGCGTCGTCGGTGCTGGTGGTGGCGCCCAGGCGGATCGTCGCGTCGTACGCCTTGTCCGCCCCGACCACGTACGTGAGCAGCTTCGTGGCCCGGCCGACCCCGACGACGAGCACGCCCGTCGCCATCGGGTCGAGCGTGCCCGCGTGGCCGACCTTGCGGGTGCCCGCCAGCCGCCGGCACCGGCCGACGACGTCGTGGCTGGTCCAGCCGGCGGGCTTGTCGACCACCAGGAACCCGTCGGGCGCGGTCGGGCGGCGGGGCGGACGCTCCCCGGGGCCGCTCACTCGTCCTCGTCGTCCTCGCGCGCCTTGCGGTACGGGTCCTCGTCGCCGGCGAACCCCTTGCCCTCGCGCAGCGCGGCGAGCTCGGCGTCCCGGCGCTGGGCCTCCAGGAGCGCGGCGTCCAGGTGCGCGGCGTTCTCCGGCATCGAGTCCAGGAAGAACTCGATGGTCGGGGTGAGCCGCACGCCGGTCTGCTTGCCGACCTCCGAGCGGATCATGCCCTTGGCGCTCTCCAGCGCCGCGGCCGTGCCCGCCCGCTCCTCGTCCGTGCCGAGCACGGTGTAGAAGATCGAGGCGTTCTGCAGGTCGCCGGTCACGCGGACGTCGGTCACCGTGACGAAGCCGAGACGCGGGTCCTTGATCCGCGTGTCGAGCAGCTGCGCGACGATCTCCTTGATGCGGTCCGCCAGCTTGCGGGCGCGCGGGTTCTCGGGCCGGTTGTTGCCCTGGGGGCCGGGCATAGTGTGTCTCCCTCTCTCGACGCCGACGGCGCCCCGCCCGGCCCTGCTCCTGTCGGAGCGGGGCCGGTGCGGGACGCCGTCGGGCTGTACCGTGCGGCGCGACCGTCAGGCGCGCGGCTTCTCGCGCATCTCGAAGGTCTCGATGATGTCACCCTCGGTGACGTCGTTGAACGACCCGAGTCCGATACCGCACTCGAAGCCCTCGCGGACCTCGGTGACGTCGTCCTTCTCGCGGCGCAGCGACTCGATCGTGAGGTCGTCCCCGACGATCTTGCCGTTGCGCAGGACGCGCGCCTTGGTGTTGCGGCGGATGGTGCCCGACCGGACGATCGAACCCGCGATGTTGCCGAACTTCGAGGAGCGGAAGACCTGGCGGATCTCCGCGGTGCCCAGCTGGGCCTCCTCGTACTCCGGCTTGAGCATCCCCTTGAGGGCTGCCTCGACGTCGTCGATCGCCTGGTAGATGACCGAGTAGAACTTGACCTCGACGCCCTCGCGGTCCGCGAGGTCCTCGACACGCTCACCGAACTTCACGTTGAAGCCGATGATGATCGCGTTGTCGACCGTGGCCAGGTTGACGTCGTTCTGCGTGATCGCACCGACACCGCGGTGGATGACCCGCAGCTCGACCTCGTCGCCCACGTCGATCTTGAGCAGCGCGTCCTCCAGGGCCTCGACGGCACCGGAGACGTCGCCCTTGAGGACCAGGTTGAGGGTCTCGACCTTGCCCTGCTCGAGCGCCTTGGTGAAGTCCTCGAGGCTGATGCGCTTGCGGCGCTTGGCCAGGAGGGCGGCGCGCTCGGCTGCCTCGCGCTTCTCGGCGATCTGCCGGGCGGTGCGCTCGTCCGGCGCCACCAGGAAGGTGTCGCCGGCGCTCGGCACGGACGCCAGGCCGAGCACCAGGACCGGTCGGGCCGGGCCCGCCTCGGTCAGCGCGGTGCCGTGCTCGTCGAACATGGCGCGCACGCGGCCGTGGGCCGTGCCCGCGACGATCGCGTCGCCGACGTGCAGCGTGCCCGACTGGACCAGGACGGTCGCGACGGCGCCGCGGCCCTTGTCGAGGTTGGCCTCGATGGCCACGCCTCGCGCGTCCTTGTCCGGGTTCGCCCGGAGGTCCAGCGAGGCGTCCGCCGTGAGCAGCACGGCCTCGAGGAGCTGGTCGATGCCCTGGTTCTGCTTCGCGGACACGTCGACGAACATCGTGTCGCCGCCGTACTCCTCGGCCACCAGGTTGTACTCGGTGAGCTGCTGGCGGATCTTGTCGGGGTTGGCCCCCTCCTTGTCCACCTTGTTCACCGCGACCACGATCGGCACGTTGGCCGCCTGGGCGTGGTTGAGCGCCTCCACCGTCTGCGGCATGACGCCGTCGTCGGCGGCGACCACGAGGATCGCGATGTCGGTCACCTGGGCACCACGGGCACGCATGGCGGTGAACGCCTCGTGACCCGGGGTGTCGATGAACGTGATCGGACGCTCGACGCCCTCGTGCTCCCGGCGCACCTGGTAGGCACCGATGTGCTGGGTGATGCCGCCGGCCTCGCCGGAGACGACGTCGGTCTGGCGGATCGCGTCGAGAAGACGCGTCTTGCCGTGGTCGACGTGGCCCATGACGGTGACGACCGGAGGACGCGCCGCGAGGTCCTCGTCGGACTCGCCCTCGAGCTCGGCGTCGAGGTCGATGTCGAAGGCCCCGAGCAGCTCCCGGTCCTCCTCCTCGGCCGAGACCATCTCGATGACGTACCCGAGCTCGTTCGCGAGCGTGCCGAACGTGTCCTCGTCCAGCGACTGCGTCGCGGTCGCCATCTCACCGAGGTGGAACAGCACCGTGACCAGGCTGGCGGGGTTCGCGTCGATCTTGTCCGCGAAGTCGTTCAGCGACGAGCCGTGGCGCAGGCGGACGACGGTCGAACCGTTGCCGCGGGGCACCTGCACGCCGCCGAGCGACGGCGCCTGCATCTGCTCGAACTCCTGGCGCTTCGCGCGCTTCGACTTCCGCCCGCGGACCGGACGGCCGCCTGCGCGGCCGAACGCACCCTGCGTGGAGCCGCGACCGGCGCCACCACGGCCGCCGGGACGGCCGCCGAAGCCGCCTCCACCGCCGGGACGGAAGCCACCGCCACCGCCGGGGCCGCCACCGGGACCGCCACCGCGGCCGCCACGACCGCCGCCCGAGGGCGCCGGACGCTCGCCGGGGCGCGGCATCGAGGTCTTGCCCGGCATCATGCCGGGGTTGGGGCGCGGCCCGCCGGGACGGGGCGCCGCGGGACGCGGGCCACCGGGACGGGGGCCACCCGGACGGGGACCGCCCGGACGCTCGCCGGAACGCTCGGGCGCGGCCTCGCCGCGGTCCGGGCGCTGACCGGGGCGCGGCATGCCCTGGCTGGACGCGAACGGGTTGTTGCCCGGGCGCGGGCCGCCGGCGCCGCCGGGGCGCTGCCCCTGGCGCGGCATGCCCTGGCTCGACGCGAACGGGTTGTTGCCCGGACGCGGGGAGCGGCCGCCCTTGCCGCCGTCGCGACCACCGTCACGCCCGCCGTCGCGCTGCTCGCGCGCGGCCGGTGCCGGCTTCGGCGCCGCGGGACGCGGACCGGGGGTCGGCGCGCCGGGACGGTTGGCGGGCCTGGCCGGGGACTCCGGCGCTGCCGCGGCGGGCGTCGCGGCCGCCGGGGCGGCGGGCACCTCGGCCTCGGGCGCGGGCGCCGGCTTCTGCGCGGCGGGCTTGGGGGCAGGCTTCGCCAGAGCGGGCTTCTGCTCGGCGCGGGGCGCCGCAGCCTTCGGCTCGGCGGGCTTGCTCGCCGGGGCGCCCGAGGACGCGGGGGCCGCGCCCTTGTACTTGTCGCGCATGGCTCGCTCGACCGGTGCCTCGAGCGTCGAGGACGCCGAACGGACGAACTCGCCCGCCGACTTCAGGTCGGCGAGCAGGGTCTTGCTCTCCACCCCGAGCTGCTTGGCCAGCTCGTGAACGCGGATCTTCGCCACAACTCTCCTGTCTCGGCCCTCCTGCGAGACAGGGAGGACCGTCGTTAGTACCGAGTACTCATCGCACGGAACTCATCGGGTGCCCATCGGCTTCTGACCCGCTTCCTTGTCGACTTCAGTGGGTGCGGCCGAGCATGCTCGGTCGCGATGGTCCGGCCGCCGGGTGGCGGTGCGGACCGGAGGGACTCAACGGTCTCGCCGCTCCAGGTGTTCCCGGACGCCGGAGAGGTCGAGGGGCCCCGTGACGCGCAGGGCGCGCGGCACGGCCCGACGACGCTCGGCGAGCGCCAGGCAGGCGGGCGTCGGATGGATCCAGGCGCCACGCCCCGGCAGGCACCCTCGCACGTCGACCACGAGGACTCCCTCGCGTCCCGACGGCTCGAGCACCAGCCGCAGAAGAGCGGACCGCTGGTCACGCTCCCTGCACCCGACGCACGTCCGTACCGGGCCGGAGGTTTCCGGAGGGGTACGTGGGGAGGTCGAGGGCTGGGCGCGTGGCCCGGTCCCCGACAGTCTAGCGCGACGACCCACGTGCCGTGACCGGCCTCAGCCCTCGGCCCCGCGGCTCGCCGCGGGGCCACCTGCGTCGTCGCCCTCCACACCGCCGCCGGCGGGCGCCGCCTCGTCCGACCGGATGTCGATGCGCCAGCCCGTCAGCTTCGCGGCGAGACGGGCGTTCTGCCCCTCCTTGCCGATCGCGAGCGACAGCTGGTAGTCCGGCACGACCGCCCGCGCGGCCTTGGCGTCGGCGTCGACCACGGTGACGGAGGTCACACGTGCCGGCGAGAGCGCGTTGGCCACGAAGCGGGCGGGGTCGTCGCTGTGGTCGACGATGTCGATCTTCTCCCCGTGCAGCTCCGCCATGACGGCACGCACGCGCGCTCCCATCGGGCCGATGCAGGCGCCCTTGGCGTTCAGCCCGGCCACCTTGGACCGGACGGCGACCTTGGACCGGTGACCCGCCTCGCGGGCGATGGCCGTGATCTCGACGGCACCGTCCGCGATCTCCGGGACCTCGAGCTCGAAGAGCTTGCGCACCAGGCCCGGGTGCGTGCGGCTCAGCACCACCTGGGCGCCCTTCATCCCCCGCGACACCTCGACCACGTAGGCGCGCAGCCGCTCGCCGTGCACGTACTCCTCGGTGGGCACCTGCTCGTGCGGCGGCAGGACGGCCTCGGTGCCGCCCACGTCCACGAGGACGACCCGCGGGTCGCGGCCCTGCTGGATGACGCCGGCGAGGACCTCGCCCTCCTTGCCCCGGAACATGCCGAGCACCTGGTCGTCCTCGGCGTCGCGCAGCCGCTGCACGATGACCTGCCGCGCCGTCGCCGTGGCGATGCGGCCGAAGTCCGCGGGCGTGTGGTCGAACTCGGGCCCCAGCTCGATCGTGGGCCGCGCCTCGGGGTCCTCGGGGTCCGGCGTGCGGATCTCCTCGCGCGCCCACACGGCGACGTGGCCGGACTTGCGGTCCACCTCGACGCGGGCGCGCGGGTAGGCGTCGGGCGTGCGGTGGTAGGCCGACAGCAGCGCCTGCTCGATCGCTTCCACGAGGACGTCGAGGCTGATGTCCCGCTCCCGCTCCAGCAGCCGAAGCGTGCTCATGTCGATGTCCATCGTCAGCCCTCCTCGTGACGGGCAGAGCCCGTGGTGTGGTCCCGGGCGGCGCCCGTGTCCGTGTCCGTGTCCGTGTCGAGGGGCGCCTCGTCCAGGCGCTTCAGCTCGACCTCGATCTTGCCCTGGCGCACATCGGCGAGGGGCACCCGGGTGCCGTCCTCCAGCACGAGCTCCGCGTCGTCGCCCGCCCCGGCCTCGACCTCCACCAGGCGCCCGGACGTCGTGCCCCCCGTGCGCAGCCGCAGCACCACCAGGCGGCCGCGGGCGCGCCGAAAGTGGCGCACCTCGGTCAGCGGCCGGGAGGTGCCGGGCGTCGAGATCTCGAGCGTGTACGCGCCGGGGACGACGTCGTCGGCGTCCAGCGCGGCGGAGATCGCGCGCGAGACGTCGCCGAGGGTGTCGGAGTCGAGGCTGCCCGGCACGTCCTCGGGGAGGTCCACCGTGACGCGCACGACCGACTTCGCGCCGGCCTGCGTGACGACGACGTCCTCGAGGAACAGGTCCGCGGCGTCGACCGCCGGGGTGACGACCCGCCGCACCGCCTCGGCCTTCGCCCCGCCCGCCGTCGTGCGGCCGTGCTGCGCTGCCATCCCTGCCTCCCGTGGGTCACGTCGTGGACTGCCGTGTGCTCCCGCGCCGGGACGTCCCGCGGCCGGTGTGTCGTTGTGTGCAGCGACCAGCGTAACGAACGACGGGCCGGTCCCGCGCCGTCCGCCGCCCCCGACGGGCGGAGGAACGTCACACGGGCCGGGCCGCGCGCGTGGCATCATCGGCCTCGATGGAACCTCAGCCCGCCCCCGACCGGTCCGCCGACGACGACGTGACCGGCGCGGCCCCGACCGCCGCCCGGCGCCGCCCCCTGGCCGCCGCGGGGGCGCTGCTCGCCGTCGGGCTCCTCGCCGGGTGCGGGGTACGGCTGGAGGCCCCTCCCGCGGGCGAGCCGGTGCCCGACAGCCTCGAGGTGGTGCGCCGCACCGCCGTCGCGGACGCCCTCCTCGTGGCCGACGGCGCCGAGGCCGCGCTCGAGGAGGTGCCCACGTCCCGCAAGCGTGTCGTCGCCGAGCTCACGCGCATCGCCGCGTCCTCGCGCGAGCAGGCCGAGGCGCTCGGCGGCGAGTACGACTCCGGCCTCGCCACCGGCGCGCCCACCGACACGCAGTCCTCGGCCTGGGACAGGGCGACCCCGGCCGACGTCGTCCAGGCGCTCGACGACGCGGCCGCCCGGTCGCGGACGGCCGCCGGGACCACCGGCGACGGGCCGCTGGCCCGGCTGCTGGCGTCGGTCGGCGCGGCCCAGACCGTCTCGGGCGAGCGCCTCGCGGCGCTGGTCGACGTCGCCGGGCCCGACGTCGTCGAACCTCGCGTGCCCGTGCCGGTGGAGGCCGACCAGGACGACGCGGACACCGAGGAGGACGCCGAGGAGGCCGAGCAGGAGGTGCCCTCCCCCGACGTTCCCTCCGACGACGCCTCCGCCGCCGGGCAGGACGACGGCGAGGCGGACGGGCAGGCGGACGAGGGAGCGGCGGACGACGGACCGGTGCCCGAAGGGCTGACGCCCCACGACCTGAGCACGCTCGTCGTGTCCGAGGACGCGACCCGCTACGCGCTGCAGCTGCGCGCGGCGATCGGCTCGGGCACGACGCGCGAACGGCTGCTCGAGCGGGTCGAGGTGCACGCGCAGCGGGCCGACGGGTGGGCCGCCGTGGCGGGCACGCAGGCCACGGCGGACGACCCGCGTCGCGCCGCCTACGCCGTGCCGCGGCTCGCGGACCAGGGCGACGACGCGCTGGTGATCGACCTGGAGAACGACCTCGCCACGGACTACGCGTCCCTCGTCGGCACGACGGCGGCCGGCACCCGCGGGGTGCTCGTCGACCTGCTGGTCGACTCCGCCGTGGCCCTCGACGACTGGGGCGCCGAGCCCGAGCCGTTCCCCGGCCTGCCGGAGCAGGCCGGGGACGACGCGTCCGCCTGACCACCGCGGGACGTCCCGCGCGGTGGTGTCAGTCCGCCAGCAGGGCCGCGACGCGCTCGGTCACGACCCGCGCCGCGTCGGCCACGGGGACCTGCTCCGACGCTCCGGCGCGCGGGCGCACCTCCACCAGGCCGTCCGCGAGACCGCGGCCGACGACGACGATCAGCGGCACGCCGAAGAGCTCCGCGTCGGCGAACTTCACGCCGGGCGACACCTTGGGGCGGTCGTCGTAGATCACCTCGACGCCCGCGTCGACCAGCTCGGTGGCGAGCTTCTCGGCGGCGTCGAACACCTCCGTGCCCTTGCCGGTCGCGACGACGTGCACGTGCGCGGGGGCGACGTGCGCCGGCCACGCGAGGCCCTTGTCGTCGTGGTTGACCTCCGCGAGCGCCGCGAGGGCCCGCGTCACGCCGATCCCGTACGAGCCCATGGTGACGGTCACGGCCTTGCCGTTCACGTCGAGCACCTTGAGGTCGAGCGCCTCGGCGTACTTGCGGCCGAGCTGGAAGATGTGGCCGATCTCGATGCCCCGCGCGAGCTCGAGGGGCCCGGAGCCGTCGGGCGCGGGGTCGCCGGCGCGCACCTCGGCCGCCTCGATGGTGCCGTCGGCGGCGAAGTCGCGGCCCGCCACCAGGTCGAAGACGTGCCGGCCCGGGGCGTCGGCGCCGGTGATCCACCGGGTGCCGGGCACCACGCGCGGGTCGAGCAGGTACCGGATCGCGGAGCTCGTCGAACCGTCCTCGGCCTCGACCTGCGCACCCTGCGGCCCCAGCACGCCGGGGCCGATGTACCCCTTGACGAGCTCCGGGTGCGCGGCGAAGTCCGCCTCGGTGGCGGGCTCGGCCTCGGCCGGGGTGAGGGAGGCCTCGAGACGCTTGACGTCGACCTCGCGGTCGCCCGGCAGCCCCACGACGAGCAGCTCGCGCCGACCGTCCGGGTGCGTGACGGCGAGCACCACGTTCTTCAGCGTGTCCGCGGCGGTCCAGGGACGGTCGGGGCGGGCGTGCTTCTCGTTCGCGCACGCCACCAGCGACTCGATGGTCGGGGTGTCGGGGGTGTCCTCGACGTGCGCGGACGGGGCGTCGTCGTACGGGAGCGCGTCCGGCACGGGCGTGACCACGGCCTCGACGTTCGCGGCGTACCCGCCCGCCGAGCGCACGAACGTGTCCTCGCCGATGGGCGACGGGGACAGGAACTCCTCCGAGCGGGAGCCGCCCATCGCGCCGGAGGTCGCGGAGACGATGACGTAGTCGAGGCCGAGGCGGTCGAAGATCCGCTGGTACGCGCCGCGCTGGCGCTCGTACGCCGCCGCGAGACCCTCGTCGTCGATGTCGAAGGAGTAGGCGTCCTTCATGATGAACTCGCGCCCGCGGATGAGGCCGGCGCGGGGCCGGGCCTCGTCGCGGTACTTCGTCTGGATCTGGTACAGCGCGAGGGGCAGGTCCTTGTACGACGAGTACAGGTCCTTCACCAGCAGCGTGAACAGCTCCTCGTGCGTGGGCGCCAGGAGGTAGTCGGCCTCCTTGCGGTCCTGCAGCCGGAAGAGGTTGGGGCCGTACTCGGTCCAGCGGCCGGTGGCCTCGTAGGGCTCGCGCGGCAGCAGCGCCGGGAAGTGCACCTCCTGCGCACCGATCGCCTCCATCTCCTCGCGGACGACGGCCTCGATCTTCGCCAGCACGCGCAGGCCGAGCGGCAGCCAGGAGTAGATGCCGGGGGCCGCGCGGCGGATGTAGCCGGCGCGCACCAGCAGCCGGTGGCTCGCGACCTCGGCGTCGGCCGGGTCCTCGCGCAGGGTACGGACGAAGAGGTGGGACAGGCGGAGCAGGTCGCCCTGGGGCTGACGGGCGGACGCGATCGACATGGGGGCAAGCCTAGCGGCGCGGCGGGCCTCCCCCGGCCGGTGACGCCGTCGCATCACTGGTCGCCGTCGCACCGTGCTGGCAGCATGGCGGCATGCCCGAGCTTCCCGAGGTGCAGGCGCTGGCGGAGTTCCTCGACGCTCGTACGACCGGTCACCGCGTCGTCGCCGCCGACGTCGCGGCCATCGCCGCGCTCAAGACGTTCGACCCGCCCGTGACCGCGCTCGTCGGCCAGGAGGTCCGCGGCGTCACACGCCACGGCAAGTGGCTCGATCTCACGGCCGGTCCCGACGGCGACGAGACGCACCTGCTGTTCCACCTGTCGCGCGGCGGCTGGGTGCGCTGGTCGGACCAGGCGCCGACCACGCCGGTACGCCCGCGCATGGGCGGCTCGTCGCGCGGGGCGGCGCTGGCGCTGCGGGTGCGGCTCGACGACGGCGCAGGCTTCGACCTCACCGAGGCGGGCACCCGCAAGCGCCTGGCGGTGCACGTGGTGCGCGACCCGCAGGAGGTGGAGCAGGTCGCCACGCTCGGCGTCGACCCGCTCTCGGACGCCTTCACCCCGGACGCGCTCGCCGCGCTGATGCAGGACAGGAACCAGCAGGTCAAGGGCCTGCTGCGCGACCAGCGGGCGATCGCCGGGATCGGCAACGCCTACTCCGACGAGATCCTGCACGTCGCGCGGGTCTCGCCGTTCAAGCTCACCCGGTCATTCACCCCGGACGAGGTCGCGGCGCTGCACGACGCCGTCGTCACCACCCTGCGCGACGCCGTCGCGGCGTCGTCGGGCAAGCCCGCCAAGGAGCTCAAGGACGCCAAGCGCGCGGGGATGCGCGTGCACGGCCGCACGGGCGAGGCGTGCCCGGTCTGCGGCGACGTCGTGCGCGAGGTCAGCTTCGCCGACCGCTCGCTGCAGTACTGCGCCACCTGCCAGACCGGCGGGCAGGTGCTCGCCGACCGGCGGATGTCGAGGCTGCTGAAGTAGCAGGCCGGCTGGTCAGCCTGCCGCGACCGCGTCGCGCGACGCCACGAAGGCGTCGACGCACGCGCGGACCTGCTCCGGTGTGTGGGCGGCGGAGAGCTGGACGCGGATGCGCGCCTCGCCGCGCGGCACGACCGGGAACGAGAAGGCCGTGACGTACACGCCGCGCTCCCCCATCGCCGCCGCCACCTTCGCCGCGAGCACGGCGTCGCCGAACATCACCGGCACGATCGGGTGCTCGCCGGGCAGCAGGTCGAAGCCCGCCTCGGTCATGAGACGACGGAACAGGGCGGCGTTCTCGGTCAGCCTGGCGCGCAGGTCCGCGGAGCCCTCCACGAGGTCGAGCGCCGTGAGGGTGCCCGCCACGATCGTCGGCGCCAGCGTGTTCGAGAACAGGTAGGGGCGGGCGCGCTGCCGCAGCAGGTCGACGATCTCCTGGTGCGCCGCGACGTAGCCGCCGGACGCGCCGCCCAGGGCCTTGCCGAACGTGCCCGTGAGGATGTCCACGCGGTCCGCGACGCCGAGCAGCTCCGGCGTCCCACGGCCGTGGTCGCCCATGAACCCCACCGCGTGCGAGTCGTCCACGAGGACGAGCGCGGAGTACCGGTCGGCGAGGTCGCAGATCTCGCGCAGCGGCGCGAGGTAGCCGTCCATCGAGAACACGCCGTCCGTGACGACCACGACGTGGCGGGCGCCGCCGTCGCGCGCCGCGCGGAGCTGGTCCTCGAGGTCGGCCATGTCCCGGTTCCGGTAGCGGAACCGGGCGGCCTTCGACAGGCGGATGCCGTCGATGAGCGAGGCGTGGTTGAGCGCGTCCGACACGATCGCGTCGTCGGCGCCGAACAGCGTCTCGAAGACCCCGCCGTTGGCGTCGAAGCACGACGAGAACAGGATCGAGTCGTCCGTCCCCAGGAAGCCCGCCAGGCGCTGCTCCAGGTCGCGGTGCTGGTCCTGCGTGCCGCAGATGAACCGCACGCTCGCCAGCCCGTAGCCCCACGTGTCGAGGGCGTGCCGCGCCGCCGCGACGATGCGCGGGTCGTCGGCCAGCCCGAGGTAGTTGTTGGCGCAGAAGTTGAGCAGCTCGGCGCCGTCGGCGCGGATGCGCGCGCCCTGCGGGCCGGCGATGCCGCGCTCGTGCTTGGTGAGACCCGCGCTCTCGATCTCGGCGAGCTGGCCCGCCAGGTGCTCCCGGAACGTCCCGTACATCGCTACGCCTTCCCCTCGTCGTCCTGCGCGTCGTCCTGCGCGTCGTCCTGCGCGTCGTCCTGCCCGTCGCCCCAGTCCGTCCAGTCGAGCACGACCTTGCCGCCGTGCGCGGAGGCCGCGGCCTCGAACCCCTCGCGCCAGCGGCTCGCGGGGAGCCGGTCGGTCACGACCGACGCGATCGCCGTCCGCAGGGTCGCGCTGGTGCGCAGCATCGCGTCCATCGCCTGCCACGTCTCGAACATCTCCCGGCCGTAGATGCCCTTGAGCGTGAGCATGTGCGTCACGACCGTGCCCCAGTCGACGGCGATCGGCCCGGACGGCAGGCCGAGCATCGCGATCCGCCCGCCGTGGTTCATGTTCTCGATCATCTCGGGCAGCGCGCTCGGTGCCCCGCTCATCTCGAAGCCGACGTCGAACCCCTCGCGCAGGCCGAGCTCGCGCTGCGCGTCGGCGACCCGGGCCGTGCGCACGTCGAGGGCGGCGTCCGCGCCCATGGCCTTGGCCATCTCGAGCCGGGCCGGGCTGACGTCCGTGCCCACCACGAGGTGGGCGCCCGCGTGCCGGGCGACGGCGATCGCCATGAGCCCGATGGGCCCGCAGCCGGACACGAGCACGTCCTCGCCGATCACCGGGAACGCGAGCGCCGTGTGGACCGCGTTGCCGAGCGGGTCGAAGATCGCCGCGACGTCCAGGTCGACCTCGGCGTGGTGCACCCACACGTTGGTGGCGGGCAGCACGACGTACTCGGCGAACGCGCCGTCGCGGTGCAGGCCGAGGCCCTGGGTGCGGATGCACATCTGGCGGCGCCCGGCGCGGCAGTTGCGGCAGGTGCCGCAGACGATGTGCCCCTCGCCCGAGACGAGGTCGCCCACGGCGACGTCGTGCACCGTCTCCCCGACCTCGACGACCTCGCCGACGAACTCGTGGCCGGGCACCAGCGGCGCCGCGATCGTGGACGCGGCCCAGTCGTCCCAGCGGTCGATGTGCAGGTCGGTGCCGCAGATGCCGGTGCGCAGCACCCGGATCTTCACGTCGCCGATGCCGGCCTCCGGCTCGGGCCGCTCCACCAGCTCCAGCCCCGGGCCCGGCCCCGGCTTGTACAGCGCCCTCATCGTCGTCCCGCCCGTCGACCCCTCACGGACCTCACCCCGGCTGCCGCCGTCGCTCGCGTCGTCACGCGCCGTACCATCTCACGATCCGGACAGATCCGGGAACCGCAGGGCACCGGTCAGAACAGCACCGTCGTGAACGTGCCGACCTGCTCGAAGCCCACGCGCCGGTAGGTGGCGAGCGCGGGCGCGTTGAAGGCGTTGACGTACAGCGAGACCACGGGCGCCACCTCGCGCCGCGTCGCGACGACGACGGCGGCCATGCCGGGCGCGGCCAGGCCGCGCCCGCGCCGCAGCGGGTCGACCCACACGCCCTGCACCTGCGCCACCCCGCCCGCGACCGCGCCCAGCTCGGCCTTGAAGGCGACGAAGGGCCCGGGTCCGGTGCCCGCGCCCGAGGTCGAACCGGCTGCCTCCATGCGCACGAACGACCGCCCCTCGGCCACGAGGGAGCGCACGCGCAGGGCGTACGCGCTGCCCGGCGACGCGGCCGGGGCGTAGCCGACCTCCTCCGCGAACATCCGCACGCAGGCGGGCAGCACGGCGTCCACCTCACCGAGGGTCGAGCGCCGCACCTCCGGGTCGGGCTCCACGTCGGGGTCGCGCGCGATCGCGAGGGACGGCTGGTCGGCGCGCACCTCGCGCGCCGGCGGCCAGCGGGGCGCGAGCAGGTCCCAGAGCGCGAGCGCCGCCGTCCGCTCCCCCACGATCGACGAGGAGCGCCGCCCCTGGGCGCGGGCCGTCGCGGCGAACGCGGCGACGGCGTCGTCCGCGTCGCGGCCCGCGAGGTCCGGGGCCAGCACAGGGACGAGGTTCGCGCCGGACCAGCAGACCGCGACCAGCGGGCCCGTCGCCGGGAAGCCCCAGGCCTGCCCGCCGGCGGCGGCGAAGCCCGCCACCGCCGCCACCTCGAGCCGCGCCGCCGCGAGCACCGACGTCACCGGGTCGAGGGCGCACAGGGCGCGGGCCTCGGCGAGGTCCTCCTGGCCGAGGACGCGGGCCCGCGGGCGGCGCACGTCGAGGCCGCGCGCGTCCCCGCGCGCCCGCACCGCCGGTCGCCAGCCGCCCATCACGCCCCCTTCGCCGCCGTGGGCCCTCCCGCCATCGTCCCCGATGCGGCCGCCACAGGTCGACCTGTCGGCCGGACCGTCAGCCGACCGTGACCTCCGGGGCCCCGGCCTGCGCCTCGTTCTCGGGGGCGGGCATCGTCTCGGCGATGCGCATCGCCTCCTCGATGAGGGTCTCGACGATCATCGCCTCCGGGACGGTCTTGATGACCTCGCCCTTGACGAAGATCTGGCCCTTGCCGTTGCCCGACGCGACGCCGAGGTCTGCCTCGCGCGCCTCGCCCGGGCCGTTGACGACGCAACCCATGACCGCGACGCGCAGCGGGACCGTCATCCCCTCGAGGCCCGCGGTGACCTTCTCGGCGAGCGTGTAGACGTCCACCTGGGCGCGGCCGCACGACGGGCAGGAGACGATCTCGAGCTTGCGCGGGCGCAGGTTGAGCGCCTGCAGGATCTGCGTGCCGACCTTGACCTCCTCGACCGGCGGCGCGGACAGCGACACCCGGATCGTGTCGCCGATGCCCTGGCTGAGCAGGGCCCCGAACGCGGTGGCCGACTTGATCGTGCCCTGGAACGCCGGGCCCGCCTCGGTGACGCCGAGGTGCAGCGGCCAGTCGCCGCGCTGCGCGAGCAGCTCGTAGGCGCGCACCATGACCACCGGGTCGTTGTGCTTCACGGAGATCTTGAAGTCGTGGAAGCCGTGCTCCTCGAACAGGCTCGCCTCCCACACGGCGGACTCGACCAGCGCCTCCGCGGTCGGCTTGCCGTACTTCTCCAGCAGGCGCTTGTCGAGGGAGCCGGCGTTGACGCCGATCCGCAGCGAGACCCCGGCGTCGGAGGCCGCCTTCGCGATCTCCTTGACCTGGTCGTCGAACTTGCGGATGTTGCCCGGGTTCACGCGCACGGCGGCGCAGCCGGCGTCGATCGCGGCGAACACGTACTTGGGCTGGAAGTGGATGTCCGCGATGACCGGGATCTGCGACTTCTTCGCGATGGCGGGCAGCGCCTCCGCGTCGTCGATGGTCGGCACCGCGACGCGCACGATGTCGCAGCCCGACGCCGTCAGCTCCGCGATCTGCTGCAGCGTCGCGTTGATGTCCGTGGTCGGGGTCGTCGTCATGGACTGGATGCTGATCGGCGCGTCACCGCCGACGGCCACCTTGCCCACCTGGATCTTGCGGGACTTGCGGCGCGGGGCCAGCGTGGGCGCGGGCGGAGTAGGCATGCCGAGATTGATCGCAGTCACGGTGCCAGTATCGCGCCTGCGGGCGGGTGCTACGCACGCGGGCACCGCACCGGCACGGAATCCCCGCGCGTCGTCACGCACGACCTTCACCGGACCGGGCCGGCGGCGAGGGCCCTCAGCCCAGGCGTACCGGGTCGACCAGGTCCGCGACGATGAGGATCGCCCCGGTGCCGACGAGCACGACGAACATCACGTAGGCCACCGGCATCATCCGCGCGACGTCGGCCGGACCGGGCCGCGGGAGCCCGCGCAGCCGCGCGAGCGTGCGCTTGGCGCCCTCGTACAGGGCGTTGACGACGTGCCCGCCGTCCAGCGGCAGCAGCGGGATGAGGTTGAAGACGAAGAGTGCCACGTTGAGCGCGGCCAGCAGGCTCAGCAGGAACTGCAGCGTGCTGATCACGGGGGCGTCCGCGGCGACGGCGTCCACGGCCATCCGGCCGACACCGACCACGGACACCACGGAGTCCTGCGACCGCGGCTCGTCGGTGAACGCCTGCACCGCGGCGTCGCCGATGCGCACCGGGAGCGTGACGATCATGCCCGCCGTGCCGGAGACCTGCTGCCAGACCGCCTCCGGGACGGTCGAGACCGGCAGCGGCTCGTACTCCTGCGTCGGCGTGACGCCCAGGAACCCCGCGGTCTCCGTGACCGGCTGCCCGTCGGCGCCGACCTTCGCGGTGCCGTCGGCCTCGACCACCGGGACCTGCCGGTCCGACGTCGTGACCGTCAGCGGGACCTCCGCGCCGTCGCGCAGCACGACCACCGGGACCTGCTGGTCGGGGGCGTCCGCGATCGCGCCGGAGAGCTGCTCCCACGACGTCACGGCCGTGCCGTCCCACTCGACGATCTCGTCGCCCGGACGCAGACCCGCCGCGGCCGCCGGGGACGGCGCGGCGTCGTCGCCGCACACGGGCGCCCCCTCCGCCGTCGTCGACGTGGGCGTGCACTCGCTCACCGCGCCGACGGTCGTGGTCACCGTCGGCGCCCCGATGCCCACGAGGACGACGAACGTGAGCACGACCGCGATGAGGAGGTTCATCACCGGGCCGCCGAGCATCACGACGAGCTTCTTGGGCGTGGACAGGTGGTAGAAGGCGCGGTGCTCCTCGCCGGGGCGGATCTCGCTCACGGACGCGTCGCGCGCGTCGGCGATCGCCTGCCCGAAGAAGCCGCCGCGACGGCGGGTGCCCTCGGGTGCGGGCGGCATCATGCCGACCATCCGCACGTAGCCGCCCAGCGGGATCGCCTTGACCCCGTACTCGGTCTCCCCCTTGGTGCGCGACCACAGCGTGGGGCCGAAGCCGACCATGTACTGGCTCACGCGCACGCCGAACTTCTTCGCGGGCACCATGTGGCCCACCTCGTGCAGGCCGATGGAGAGGGCGAGGCCCACGACCATCACGGCGATGCCGACCACCCAGGAGAGAACGTCCACGGCGTCGAGCCTAGGACACCTGCGGCGACCCGCCGCGCGCCCCGGTCGCGCGGGCGTGGAGGGTTCGTCAGGACCGCGCGAGGATCTCGTCCGCGCGGGCCCGCGCCCAGCGCTCGGCGCCCTCGACGGCGTCGAGCGTGACGCCGGCGGCCGCGACGCCGTCGTGCTCGGCCAGCACCCGCTCCACCGTCTCGACGATGTCGAGGAAGCCGATGCGCCCGGCGAGGAACGCGGCCACCCCCTGCTCGTTCGCCGCGTTGTAGACGGCGGGGTGGGTGGCCGACGCCGCGGCGGCGGCGCGCGCCAGCCCGACCGCCGGGAACGTGTCCTCGTCGAGCGGCTCGAACGTCCACGACGCGGCGCGCGTCCAGTCGCAGGGCAGGGAGACGACGTCGAGCCGCTCCGGCCAGGACAGCCCGAGCGCGATGGGCAGCCGCATGTCCGGCGGGGACGCCTGCGCGATCGTCGACCCGTCGTGGAACTCGACCATGGAGTGCACCACCGACTGGGGATGCACCACCACCGTGATGTCGTCGACCGGCACGTCGAAGAGCAGGTGCGCCTCGATGAGCTCGAGGCCCTTGTTCATCAGCGACGCCGAGTTCACCGTCACCACCGGACCCATCGCCCAGGTGGGGTGGGCGAGCGCCTCGTCGACCGTGACCTTCTTGATGTCGTCGCGGCTGCGACCGCGGAACGGCCCGCCGGAGGCCGTGAGCACGAGGCGCCGCACCTCGCTGTGATCGGGTGCGTGCGCGCCGGCGCGCAACGCCTGGGCGATCGCCGAGTGCTCGGAGTCCACCGGCACGATCTGCCCGGGCGCGGCCGCGGCCTTGACCAGCGAGCCGCCCACCACGAGCGACTCCTTGTTCGCCAGCGCCAGCGTCGAGCCGCCCTCGAGCGCCGCGAGCGTGGGCCGCAGGCCCACCGACCCGGTGATGCCGTTGAGGACGACGTCGCTGCCGCGGCCCGCGAGCTCGGTCGCCGCCTCCGGTCCCGCCAGCATCTCGACGCCGTCGGCCCGGGCGCCCAGGCGCGCGGTCAGCGCGGCACGCAGGTCGTCCGCGCGGGCGCCGTCCGCGACGGCCACCGTGCGCGCCCCCACGGTCGCGACCTGCTCCGCGAGCAGGGCGACGTCGGACCCGCCCGCGCTCAGCGCCTCCACTCGGAACCGCCCGGGGTGGGCCCGCACGACGTCGATCGCCTGCGTGCCGATCGAGCCGGTGGAACCGAGGAGCGTGACGGTGCGGGGGGTCGCGAGGTCGGGCATGGCGCCCATCATCCCAGGCCCCCACGCTCGTTCGGCCGCGTCGTCCCACCCCGTCGTCCCACCCGGCGACTCGCCGCGGAATGGCGCGGAATTCACCCGCTCCGGTGCTTGACTTCCGGACGAGGACCTCCCTCGCCCGGTCGCGGCAGGGTGTGACGCCGGTTACGTTCGCATACATGCGTCCTTATCGCGTGATAGTCGGCAAGCGCGCCATGTCCACCCTCGCCGGGATCGCCGCCCTCGTCACCGGGGCGGTCGTCGGCGTGGCGGCACCCGCCGCCGCGGACGGCGACGGCGAGACCCACCGCATCTTCGCGACCCGCGAGGGCCTGGTGGGCAAGCGCACCGCGAACGGCCACACGATCGAGAAGCGGGACCACTTCGTCGCCCTGCCTTCCCGGCGCGCCCTGTCCGCCGACGGCGACGGCGCGTACTCCGTCCGGGTCTGCCGCGCCGACAGCGCGCGGTGCGAGTACGCGCCGGTGTGGGACGTCGGGCCGTGGAACACCACCGACGACTACTGGAGCTCCACCCGGCACGCCGCGCGCGACCTCCCGAAGGGGACCCCGCAGGCGTCCGCCGCCTACCGGCTCGGCCACCACGGCGGCAAGGACCTCTTCGGCCGCAAGGTCACCAACCCCGCGGGCATCGACCTGGCGGACGGCACCTACTGGGACGGCCTGGGCCTGCGCTCCAACGCCTGGATCGACGTGACCTACCTGTGGCAGGGCTCCGCCCGGACCGGGATCGTCTCCGCCGACGGCGGCACCCTCAACGTCCGCACCGGCCCGGGCACCGGATACCGCTGGACCGGCGTCGCCGCCGACACCGCGCGCGTGCCGCTGCTCTGCCACGCGCGCGGCCAGACGGTCACGGGCACCCGCGGCACCACGAACCTCTGGTACCGCATCGGCCCGAGCAACTGGGTGTCCGACGCCTACCTCAACACGGGCAGCGGCTCCGCCCTCGCCCCCGCCTGCTGACGGGCGGGGTCAGACCCCGGCAGGACTCTCGGCCACCGCGCGACCGGCGCGGTCACCACCGCTCTCCACGACCGTCGGCGTCGACCAGGCCCGCGCCCCGGCGCCGAGCGCGACGGCGGTCACCGCGACCACGACGGCCGCAGGGACCGGCAGCGCCCCGACACCGCCGCCCGCCACGACCCACGACGCCAGCGCGGCCCCGACGGCGATGCCGCCGTTGAACACCACCGGGATCAGCGCCGACGACGTCGCCCGCCGCTGCGGCCCGCCGAGGCGCAGGATCAGCGTCTGCGCCAGGGGAGGCAGCGCGCCCGACGACACGCCCCACAGCACGACGACGGCCACACCGAGGGTCGGATGCACGTCCACCACCGCCAGCCCGAGCAGGGCGAGCGCGGTCCCGCCGGCAGCGAGCGCGAGCACGGGGGCGGTCCGCGCCCCGAACCGGCCGGCCAGGACCACGCCCAGCGCGGACGCGAGGCCGAACACCAGGAGCAGCCCGCTCACGCCGCCCGGCAGCGCGTCGGCCGGCACCTCGACGATGCGCGTCACGTACGTGTACGCGCCATAGTGCCCCACCAGCAGCACGCCGACGATCGCCGTGACCGTGATCATCGGACCGGGCCCCCCGGCCGGCGCGGGTCCCGCGGCGCCCGGCGTCGCCCCCTCACCGGGCCGCTCCGTGGCGGGCGCGGCCGCACGCGCGACGACGAGTCGCACCAGGACGGCGACCACCAGCGTCAGCAGCGCGAGGCCGGCGAACGCGGCCCGCCAGCCGACCACCCGGGTGACGAGACTGGCGAGCGGCGTGCCGAGCACCATGCCGAGGGTGGCGCCACCCAGCACCACGGCGATCGAGCGGGCGAGCAGCCGGTCGGGCACCAGGTCGGCGACATGCGCGTTCGCGGACGCCCACAGGAGCCCGACGGCAGCCGCACCCACCAGTCGCGCCCCCACGGCGACGCCGTACGTCGGCGCCAGCGCGGTGGCGAGGGACGAGGCGGCCAGGACGCCGAGCGCGACCGCGACCACGGCGCGCCGGTCCCTGCCGGCGACGAGGCGCACGAGCGGGAAGCTCGCCACCACCACCGCGGCGGCCCACACGGACACGAGCAACCCGGTGCGCGCCTCGGAGACGCCGAGCCCCGCGCTCATCTGCGGCAGCACGGCGGTCGGCAGCATCTCGGCGGTGACCATCGTGAAGGTCGCCGTGCCGAGGACCAGCAGGGAGGGCCACGGGAGCCCGTCGGACGGGGCGGGGGGAGATCCTGGTGTCGTCATGTGTCCGACGCTAGAGTTTGACATTGATGTCAATGTCAAGTGTGACCCCGGTCACTCCTGGAGGTGCGAGATGAAGATCGGCGAGCTCGCCCGGCGCGCGGGCGTCGCGCCGCGCCTCGTGCGGTACTACGAGCAGCAGGGCCTGCTCGTGGCCGACCGCGCGGCGAACGGGTACCGCACCTACTCCGAGGACGACGTCGAGCGCGTGTCCAGGGTGGCCGGGATGGTGCGTGCCGGGATCCCCACACGCCTGATCAAGGTGCTGCTCGACATGGAGACGACGAGCCGGTCCGAGGCGCCGACCTGCCCACGCACGGTCGCGGAGATGCTCGCCACGGAGCTCGTGGGCATCGAGGACAAGATCGCCTGCCTCACCCGCAGCCGGGACACGATCCGTGACGTCCTCACCCGCACCGAGCAGGCCGCCGTCCTGTCGGAGGCCGCGGCGGGCGTCGCCACGACCTCCGGCCGGTGAACGACGAGGGCCGCCGACGTGTCGTCGGCGGCCCTCGTCAGGTCTCGCGGTCGTGCCCCGGGAGGTCACTCGACCCCGAGCAGCACCTCGATCGCGCGGGCGAAGAACCGGTCGACCGGCCCCTCGGCGTAGGCGTCCGACCCCTTGGCCCGGCCGAAGGTGGCCGAGCGGATCTCGCCGGAGCTCAGCGGCTCCTGCCGGTCGAAGTAGGCGACGAGCCGGTCGCACAGCGCGTCGACGTCGTCCGGGTCGTAGCCCTGCTCGCCGCGGTCGGCCGGGGCGAACTTGTCGCCGTCGGGCCGCCCCAGGCGCCCGTACATCGTGCGGGCGCGGTCGGCCAGCGCGGCCATCCACGCCTCCTGCCCGTGCGCCGCCACGTACTCGGCGCGCTGCCGCGCGATGAACGCCGACTCGAGACGGTCCAGCGCCGCGTCGACCTCGTGAGTGTCGTAGCCGCCGCGCACCAGGTCGAACGTCGACACCTGGATGTCGGCGTGCGACAGGGGCTCCGCAGTGCGACCCTCGTACGCCTGCCGGGCGTGGTCGAAGAAGTCCTCGACCTCGTCGCGGTCGTACCCGGTGCGCATCGCGGACACCGTGCTGAACAGTGCGCTCACTCGTCCTCCTCGGCAGCCAGCTGCCCGCAGGCGCCGTCGATGTCGCTCCCGCGGGTGTCACGGATCGTGGTGGGGATGCCGTGCCCGCGCAAGCGTGCCACAAACTCGTCCTCGACATCACGCTCGCTCGCGGTCCAGATGGACCCGGGCGTGGGGTTGAGCGGGATGGGGTTGACGTGCACCCAGCCGCGCCCGCGCGCGTTGAGCTTCTCCCCCAGCAGGTCGGCGCGCCAGCCGTGGTCGTTCATGTCCTTGATGAGCGCGTACTCGATCGACACGCGCCGCCCGGTGACCTCGAAGTAGCGCCGTGCGGCGTCGAGGGCCTCGTCCACGCTCCACCGGGTGTTGATCGGCACGAGCTCGCTGCGCAGGTCGTCGTCGGGCGCGTGCAGGCTGAGGGCGAGCGTCACCGGGATCTCGAGCTTCGTGAGCTTCTCGATCGCGGGCACCAGCCCCACGGTCGAGACGGTGATGTTGCGCGCCGACATGCCGAAGCCCTCGGGCTGCGGCGCGACCAGGGCGCGGACCGTCTCGAAGACGGCCTTCGGGTTCGCCAGCGGCTCGCCCATACCCATGAACACGAGGTTGTTGAGCCGCGTGGGCCCCCCGGGGATCTCTCCCGCCGCGAGCGACCGGTTCGCCGCGCGCACCTGCTCGAGGATCTCCGCCGTCGACAGGTTGCGCGTGAGGCCCAGCTGGCCCGTCGCGCAGAACGGGCACGCCATGCCGCACCCCGCCTGCGACGACACGCACAGCGTGGTGCGGTGCGGGTAGCGCATGAGCACCGACTCGACCTTGGCGTCGTCGAACAGGTGCCACAGCGTCTTGACGGTGGTGCCGCCATCGGCCTCGAGACGCCGGGTCGGGCGGATGAGCTGCGGGAACATCGTCGTCGCGATGGCCTCGCGCGTCTTCGCCGGCAGGTCGGTCATCTGCTCCGGGTCGGACGTGTAGTGCTGGAAGTAGTGCGTCGCGAGCTGCTTGGCCCGGAACGGCTTCTCCCCCATCTCCTGGATCGACGCGACGCGCTCGGCGGGCGTGAGGTCGGCGAAGTGCCTCGGCGGCTTGCCCCGGCGGCGCGGCGCCATCTGCAGGGGCATCGGCGCGGTCTCGTCGCCCGGCCGGACCGCGGGGAACCCGAGGTCGGCGCCGGACGTCGCGGGACGGGCGGTGGTGGGGGGCATGACGTGTCCTTACAGGGCGGTCGTGGGCGCCATCGTGAGCACGAGGTACACGAACGGGGCGGTGACGACCAGCGAGTCGAGGCGGTCCAGCACACCCCCGTGACCCGGGAGCAGCGAACCCATGTCCTTCAATTCTAGGTCCCGCTTGATGAGGGACTCGGCGAGGTCGCCCACGGTGGCCGTGATCGCGGTGAGCACGCCGAGCACGATGCCGAGCACCGGGCTCGCGTCGAGGGCGAGCACCGCGCCCGCGACACCCACGGCCGTGGCCAGCACGAGCGAGCCACCCAGGCCCTCCCAGGTCTTCTTCGGGCTCACGGTGGGTGCCAGCGGGTGGCGGCCCATCGTCACCCCGGCGATGTACCCGCCGGTGTCGTTCGCCACGGCCAGGAGGATGAACAGGGCCACCCGCAGCTCGCCGTCGGGCTGCGCGAGCAGCAGCAGGACGAAGCCCGCCAGGAACGGCACGTAGGTGGCCGCGAAGACCGCGGCCGCGCAGTCGCGCAGCGCCTGCGGCCCGGGGCCGTCCAGCACCCGCCAGACGACGACGGCGCCGACGGTCAGCACGTACGCGACGAGCAGCGCCTCGGGTCCCGCGGTGTACGCCGAGACCACCATGCCCGCGCCGCCCACGAGCAGCGGCAGCATCGGCAGGTGGATGTCCCGGCGGGCGAAGGCCTGCCGCAGCTCCCACAGCGCGGCACCGACCGCGACCGCCGCGACCGCGACGAACGGCTCGGGCCGGAACCACAGGGACGCCGCGACGCCGACGAGCAGCAGGACGCCGACCGCGATCGCCACGGGGAGGTTGCGGCCGGCGCGCGACGACGTCGGGTCCGCCGCCCCGGCGGTGGCCGGGTCGAGCGGGGACGCGTCCTCGCCCGGTTCGAGGGGATGGGCCACCATCAGACCTCGAGCAGCTCGCTCTCCTTGCCGGCGAGCAGCTGGTCGATCGCGTCGACGTGCTTCTTCGTCAGCGACTCCAGCTCCTTCTCGGCCCGCGTGACCTCGTCCTCGCCGGCCTCGCCGTCCTTGACGATGCGGTCCAGCTCCTCCTTGGCCTTGCGGCGGACGTTGCGCACCGAGATGCGGGCGTCCTCCGCCTTCGTCTTCGCGAGCTTCACGTAGTCGCGACGGCGCTCCTCCGTGAGGGCGGGCATGATGATGCGGATCGCGTTGCCGTCGTTGGACGGGTTGACGCCCAGGTCGGACTCGCGCAGCGCCTTCTCGATGGTCGTCATCGAGCCCTTGTCGAACGGGGAGATGAGCACCGTGCGGGCGTCCGGGATGTTGAACGACGCGAGCTGCTGCAGGGGCGTCGGGGCGCCGTAGTAGTCCACGGTGATCTTCGAGAACATGCCCGAGCTGGCGCGGCCCGTGCGGATCCCCGCGAACTCCTCCTTGGCGACCTCGATCGCCCTGTCCATCTTCTCCTCGGCCTCGAGGAGGGTGTCGTCGATCACCGGTGCTCCATTCTCGTCGTCGTGCTCGTCGTCGTGCTGCGTGGGTCGTACGGCTGGTGCGGCGTCAGTGGGTGGTGACCAGCGTGCCCATCTTCTCGCCCAGCAGCGCGCGGGTCACGTTACCCGGCTCCTCGAGGCCGAAGACACGCATGCGCACGTCGTTGTCCCGGCACAGGGACAGCGCGGTGGCGTCCATCACGTTCAGACCGCGAACCAGGGCGTCGGTGTAGGTCAGGTGCTCGAGGCGCTCGGCGTCCGGGTCCGTGCGCGGGTCGGCCGAGTAGACGGCGTCCACGCCGTTCTTGCCCATGAGGACCTCGTCGCAGTGCGTCTCCAGGGCACGCTGGACCGACACGGTGTCGGTGGAGAAGTACGGCATGCCGGCGCCCGCGCCGAAGATCACGACCCGCCCCTTCTCCAGGTGCCGGATCGCGCGCAGCGGGATGTACGGCTCGGCGACCTGGCCCATGGTGATCGCGGTCTGCACGCGCGTCTTGACGCCGTCCTGCTCGAGGAAGTCCTGCAGCGCGAGGCAGTTCATCACCGTGCCGAGCATGCCCATGTAGTCGGCGCGCGCGCGGTCCAGGCCGGCGCGGGAGAGCTCGGCGCCCCGGAAGAAGTTGCCGCCGCCGGAGACGATCGCGACCTGCACGCCCTGCCGGACGGCGTCGCCGATCTCCTGCGCGATCCGCCGCACGACGTCGGTCGCGAGGCCCACGCTGCCGCCCCCGAAGGTCTCGCCGGAGAGCTTGAGGAGCACCCGGCGCGCGGGCGCGGCCTCACCGGTCGCCTCGCCCGTCGTGCTGGTCCGCTCGGTCTGGTTGGTCTCGGTCACGTGGGTCACCGTCGCTCTCTGGTCTGTTCCGCATGCCGGTCTGTTCCGCATGTCCTGCGGCATGTCCGCGTCCGCCGTGCACCGCCGTCGACGGGCCCGGCAGGTCGGGCGCGCTCGCCCGGTGGTTCGTGTTCGGTGGTACGTGGTCGCCCTCCGCGCATCCTGGCACCGGACGGCGGCTCCCGCCCCGTCAGGGGGCGGGCGCGGGCGGGTACGCGAAGGCCCGACCGCACCGCGCACGGTGCGGTCGGGCCTGAGCGCGGGGAGGCGTCAGCTGCCGACGCGGAAGCGGACGAAGCCGAGCAGGTTGCCGCCGGTGGTGGCGACGTGCTTGGCGACGGTCGTCTTCGTGTCCTTGGCCAGCGGCTGGTCCACGAGCACGGCGTCCTTGAAGAAGCCGTTGAGGCGACCCTCGACGATCTTCGGCAGCGCGGCCTCGGGCTTGCCCTCGGCGATCGAGACCTCGCGCGCGATCTCGCGCTCCTTCTCGACGACGTCCGCCGGGACGTCCTCGCGGGACAGGTACTTCGGGGCGAGCGCGGCGATGTGCTGCGCGACGTCCTTGGCGACGGGCTCGGCCGCGTCGTCGGTGGCGACGAGCACACCGATCGACGGCGGCAGGTCCTTGGCCGTCTTGTGCAGGTAGGTCGTCACCTTGGGGGCCTCGAGGCGGGCCACGCGGCGCAGCACGACCTTCTCCCCCATCGTGGCGCCCTGGGCGGCGATGGTGTCGGCCACGGTGCCCTCGGCGGCCGGGGCGGCGAGGCCGGACTCGGCGTCCGTGGCACCCGCGGCGGCGACGGCCTCGAGGACCGCGTCGGCGAGGGCGATGAACTTCTCGTTCTTGACGACGAAGTCCGTCTCGGCGTCGAGCTCGATCATCGTGGCGACCTGGCCGGCCGCGGAGTCGGCGACCTTGACGGCCACGAGGCCCTCGGTGGTCGCGTTGCCCTCGCGCTTGGCGGCGCGGGCCAGACCCTTCTTGCGGATGATCTCGATCGCCTGGTCGGTGTTGCCGTCGGCCTCGTCGAGCGCCTTCTTGACGTCGAGCATGCCGGCACCGGTGCGCTCGCGCAGCGCCTTGATGTCAGCGGCGGTGTAGTTCGCCATGGATGTCCTCCGTGCGGGTTGGGGTCCCCCCCGCCCCTGGGGGGGAGGGGGGGGGGGGGGGTTGGGGGGGGTTCGGGGGGCGGGCCACGGGGGGGTGACCGGCCCGCGAGGACTCACTCGGACTTCTCGGCCTCGGCGGCCGGCGTCTCCTCGGCGGCGGGGGCCTCCTCGGTCGCGACCTCGGCGGCCGGGGCCTCCTCGGCGGCGGGCGCCTCGGTGGCCTCGGCGGCGGGGGCCTCGGCCTGGGCGGCCTCGGCGCCGGCCAGGAGCTCGCGCTCCCACTCGGCCAGCGGCTCGGCCTCGGCGGTCTCCGCGGCCTCGCCCTTCTTGCCGGAGTGACGCTGCAGCAGGCCCTCGGCGGCCGCGTCCGCGATCACGCGGGTGAGCAGCGTGACGGAGCGGATCGCGTCGTCGTTGCCCGGGATGGCGTAGTCGACGTCGTCGGGGTCGCAGTTGGTGTCGAGGATGGCGACGACCGGGATGCCCAGCTTCTTCGCCTCGTTGACGGCCAGGTGCTCCTTGTTGGTGTCGACGATCCAGACCGCGGACGGCGTCTTGGCCATGTCACGGATGCCGCCGAGCGTGCGCGCGAGCTTGTCCTTCTCGCGACGCAGGACGAGGAGCTCCTTCTTCGTCAGCGCGGAGCCGGCGACGTCGTCGAAGTCGATCTCCTCGAGCTCCTTGAGGCGCTGGAGGCGCTTGTGCACCGTGGTGAAGTTGGTGAGCATGCCACCGAGCCAGCGGTGGTTCACGTACGGCATGCCGACGCGGGCGGCCTGCTCGGCCACGGGCTCCTGCGCCTGCTTCTTGGTGCCGACGAACAGGATGCTGCCGCCGTGGGCGACGGTCTCCTTGACGAACTCGTAGGCGCGGTCGATATACGACAGCGACTGCTGGAGGTCGACGATGTAGATGCCGTTGCGCTCCGTGAAGATGAACCGCTTCATCTTCGGGTTCCAACGGCGGGTCTGGTGCCCGAAGTGGACACCGCTCTCGAGGAGCTGGCGCATGGTCACGACGGCCATGACACGTCCTTTCGCCGCGTGCGCCGGATCCTCCGGGCTGCACGCGCGTCGGGCGACCGGGCTGCTGCTGCAGGTCTCCGGTCGCGGTACTCGGTTCGTCGGTGACGGGCATCGGGCCCGGCACCCCTGGCGTCACGCCGGGCCGGCACCGCTCCCGGGGACCGGGGGCGGACCGCTGCCGACGCGGCCGCGCCCTGCACCCGGCGGGCCGGGTCGCGGGGCGCGTACGTGACGCGCGATGTCGACCGGTTCGCGTCCGCTCCCCCGGCCGGCGGGCCCGCAGGACGTCGAGGACGGTCCACGGGATCCACCGGGATGGTTCGGGGAGGCGAGGCACAAGCCGATCGCGGCAGCCAGTCTACCCGACGGTTCCGGGCCTCTTGGCCCACCGGCGATCGCCCACCTGGCGCCCCGCCCAGCGCGGCCGGAACCGCCCTCGGCGGACGACGTGGCGCGCGGCACGAACGTCCCCAGCCTGCCCCCAGGAGTCGGGTGCCACGGGCGATCCACAGCGCCTCGGCCGACGCGTCCGGCGGTCTGCCGGCTTCGCCATCCTCGCCCCATGACGCTTCGCACCTCTACCGCCCCGACGGTCACGAGACCGCTCAGGGGACTCCTCACGGCTCTCGTCGTGCTCGGCGCCGCGGTCCTCCTGGTCGCGGCACCGCTCGCCGGGGCGGCACCGTCGGCACGGGTCCCGTCGTCGGGGAGCGACGGGTGGGCACGCCCCGTGCCCGGCGACGTCGTGCGGACGTTCGATCCGCCGGCCGAGGAGTGGGCCGCGGGCCACCGCGGGGTGGACCTCGCCGCCGCGACGGGTGAGCGGGTGCGGTCACCGGCCGCGGGAACGGTGTCGTTCGCCGGGGAGGTCGCGGGCAAGCCCGTCGTGGTGGTGGCGCACCCCGGCGGCCTGCGGTCCACGTTCGAACCCGTCACAGCCTCGGTGGGCCTCGGCGACCCGGTGGCCGAGGGCGACGTCGTGGGCACGCTCGCCGCCGGGCCGGGACACTGCGCGCCCGCCGGGTGCGTGCACTGGGGCGTGCTGCGCGGGGAGGTCTACCTCGACCCGCTCGCCCTGCTCGGCCAGGCGCCACCGATCGTGCTGCTGCCCGGCGGTCCCTGAGCGGAGGCGGGCGCGCCGGTCGGGCCGACTCTCACGAGCCCGTGCCGACGAACGGTACGGGCGAACGGGACGGGCGAACGGGACGGGCGAACGGGACGGGCGACCTCGAGCGAGTGCCCGGGGCGGTCAGGCGCGCGGGAACGCCTGGACGAACACCTTGCGCAGCCGCTCGTCGTCCACGTGGGTGTACCGCTGGGTGGTGCCCAGGTCGGAGTGCCCCAGCACCTCCTGGACGGACCGGAGGTCCGAGCCGCCCTGCAGCAGGTGCGTCGCCGCGGAGTGCCGCAGCGCGTGCGGGGCGACGTCCTCCACGCCCGCCCGGGCCGCGAGCTGGTGCACCGCGTCGCGGACCTGTCGCTGACCCCAGCGGCCCCCGCGCGCGCCCAGGAGGAGCGCGGCGCCCGAGGTCGGCTGCACCAGTGCCGGCCTGCCGCGCGCCAACCACTCGGACACCGCGCGCGCCGCCGGGACGCCGAACGGCACCACCCGCTCCTTGCCGCCCTTGCCGAGCACCCGCACGAGCCGCTCCGTGAGGTCGACGGCGGGAACGTCCACCTGCACCAGCTCGCCGACGCGGATGCCGCTGCCGTAGAGGAGCTCCGCCGCCGCCCAGGCGCGCAGGGCCGCCGGCCGGTCCTCCGGCTCCGCGGTGTGCGCCGCCTCGCGGGCGCTGTCGAGCAGCGTCGCGGCCGCGTCCGCGCTCAGCACCGTCGGCAGGGTCCGCGACACCTTCGGGCTCGCCAGCCGTGCCGTCGGGTCCGCCTGCACCAGGCCCACGCGGTAGGCCCACCGCAGGAAGGTCCGCGCCGCGGCGCCGCGACGGGCGATGGTCGCCCTGGCCAGGCCACGCTCGGCCTGGGTGGCGAGCCAGCCACGGAGCACGCCCACGTCCACCCCCGGCAGAGCGTCGACCCCGTGCCGCACCGCGTACCGCAGGAGCGACCCGACATCGGCACGGTACGCGCGTCGCGTGTGCGCCGAGTGCCCCCGCTGGACCTCGAGGTACTCGTCGAAACGCGCCAGCGCCTCCGCCAGCGGCGCCGGCAGCGGCGGGAGGTCCGGATCGGTGTCCATCCAGGTCAGTGTGCCCCTGAGCCGTCCCGGGACGGGTGAGGCGGCGCGCGTGTCGAGGTCGTCCACGGACCGGGCGGCCCTCACGTGACCCGCCACCCGGCCGGACCGCGACGTGCTCCCGGCGCCGCCGCCTCAGCTCGCCGGTCTCCCCCTGTCCGCCTCGCCGCCGTCGCGGCGGACCCTGCGCCACCGGCCGCCCTCCTGGCCGGCGAGGCCGTGCAGCTCCAGGGCGCCGAGCCCGGCGAGCAGCTCGCCCGGGGCGAGCCCGGCCGTGCGCGCCAACGCGTCCGTCGCGGCGGCGCCCCGCGCGGGCAGCGCGTCCCACACCAGACGGGCGTGCTCGCCGAGCGCCTCGACCTCCGCGGGGATCCGCCGGCGGCGCGAACGTTCGCCGCCGGCGCGCCCGGACGCGGACGTCCCCTCGGGCGGAGCCTGCGCAGGGGTCGCGTCGGCGTCGTACGGACCGGCGAGCTCGGCCACCTCGGCGGCGTCCGTCACGCAGACCGCCGCCCCGTCCCGCAGAAGGGCGTGACACCCGGTCGAGGTGCCCGACGTCACCGGGCCGGGCACGACGCCGAGCGGGCGCAGCAGCCGCGTCGCGTGGCGTGCCGTCGACAGCGCCCCCGAACGCCAGGCGGCCTCCACCACGACGGTCGCGCACGACACCGCGGCGATGATCCGGTTGCGGGCCAGGAAGCGTTGCTTGAACGGCGCCGACCCGGGCGGCACCTCGCTCACGACCGCCCCCGCGCCGTCCGCGAGCCGGCGCAGCAGGTCCTGGTTGCCCGGCGGGTAGAAGCGGTCGACGCCCCCGGCGAGCACCGCGACGGTCAGGGCGCCTCCCGCGACCGCGCCGCGGTGGGCGGCGGCGTCGATCCCGTACGCCCCTCCGGACACGACGGCGAAGCCGCGGTCCGCCACCCCGGCCGCGAGGTCGGCCGCCACGTGGTCCCCGTAGGCGCTGGACGCCCGCGCACCGACGAGCGCGACCGATCGGGCCGTCGCGGCCGCCAGGTCCGGATCCCCCCGCACCCAGAGCGCGAACGGCTCCTCCGGACCCAGCGCGGCGAGGCCGGCCGGCCATCGGCCGTCCCCCGGCAGCAGCAGCGTGCCGCCGAGCCTCTCGAGGACCCGCAGCTCCCGCCGCGGGTCCAGCCGCTCGAGCCGCGGCGCCCACCGGGCGACTCCCTCCATCAGCCGGTCGGCCGCGACCGCGCTGCCCAGCGGCTCGACCGCCGACCCCCGCAGGGCGCGCGCCGGGTCGCGGACCGCGTCGACGACCCACTCCAGCGCCGCCGGGGCGCCGAGGTGCGCGACGAGCGTGCCCGCCACCGCGTCGGCCGGCTCCGCCAACCGGCTCCACGCGGCGCGGGCGAGCGTCGGGTCGTCCGTCGCGAAGGGCAGCCCTCCGGCGCCGCGGGACCGCGACGCGCCCATGGCCGGCGCCGCGTCCTGCGCCACGCCCGGGGGCGCCTCGAGCTCACGCATGGCTCCCCCTCGTGCGCATCGTCACGGCCGTGGAGACGTCGTCGGCCGTCGGCGCGACGCGCCCCGCCAGGTCGGCGTGGGTCCACGCGATCCGCAGCACACGGTCGGCCCCACGCAGGCTCAGCACGCCCCGGTCCACCATCTGCTCGATCGGACGCAGCACGCCCGGCGCCCCCGACCGTTCCCGGAGCCACCGCCCGGCCACCTCGGCGTTCGTCGTCCAGGGCGTCCCCGACAGTCGCTCGCGCGCCGCGGCCCGGGCCTCGGCGACCCGCGCCGCGACCACGGCCGACGCTTCCCCTTCCGACCGGGCCGTCCGTTCCGCCCGCGTCACGGGCAGGACCTCCACCTGCAGGTCGACCCGGTCGAGCAGCGGCCCCGACAGGCGACCGAAGTACCGCCGCTTCGCCGTCGGGGTGCAGGAGCAGTCCAGCCCCTTGTTCACCGACGCCATCCCGCACGGGCAGGGGTTCGCCGCCAGCACCAGCTGGAAGCGGGCGGGGTAGCGGGCGGCGCCGCCGGAGCGGTGCAGCACCAGCTCTCCCTGCTCGAGCGGCTGGCGCAGCGTCTCCAGCACGCGGGACGGGAACTCGGGCGCCTCGTCGAGGAGCAGCACCCCCCGGTGCGCTCGGGACACCGCCCCGGGCCGGGCGAGGCCGCTGCCTCCGCCGACGATCGCCGCCGGGGTGGCCGTGTGGTGCGGGTCCTCGAACGGCGGCCGGGTCAGGAGCCCGTTCCCGGGGTCGAACGTCCCGGCCACCGAGTGCACCGCCGTCACCTCGACGGCCTCCGACGGCGTGAGGTCCGGCAGGATGCCCGGCAGGCGGGCGGCGAGCATGGTCTTGCCCGCGCCCGGCGGCCCGACCAGGAGCAGGTGGTGCCCCCCTGCCGCGGCGACCTCCAGCGCCATCCGCGCCTGCACCTGCCCCACCACCTCCGCGAGGTCCCCTGGTGTCCGGCGCTGCACGGTCTGCCGCGCCGCCCGGACAGGCTCCAGGACCGGCGGCTCCGCGAGCTCGCCGCCGTGCAGCAGCACCACCTCGGCGAGGCTCGACGCCGCGTGGACGCGTGCCCCGGGGACCAGTCGTGCCTCGTCCGCGTCCCCGGTCGCGACGACGACGTCGGGGCAGCCCGCCTCGACGGCCGCGGCGACCGCGGGGAGCACCCCGCGCACGGGCTGGAGGCGACCGTCGAGCCCCAGCTCCGCCAGGTGCACCACCCGGTCCAGCCCGGACCCGGGCACCACGCCGTCCCCGGCGAGGACCGCGACGGCGATGGCGACGTCGAACGACGAACCGGACTTGCGGAGCGAGGCGGGCGACAGGTTGACGGTGATCTTGCGGTGCGGCCACTTGATGCCGGTGGAGAGCACCGCGGCCCGCACGCGCTCGCGCGACTCGTTCAGCGCCGTGTCCGGCAGCCCCACCAGCGTGAAGCCGGGGACGGACGCCGCGAGCTGCGCCTGCACCTCCACGACGTGCCCGGTCAGCCCGGTGAGGGCGACGGCCGCCGTCGTCCCGAGCCCCATCAGAGCACCCCCACGAGGTGCTCGAGCTGCGCGGCGCCCGCTCTCGGGAGCACCACCGCCACCACGTCGACCCGGATCTCGCGGCAGCGCACCTCCCGGTGCTCGGCCAGCCACTGCCCCGTGAGCCTGCGGATCCGGGACAGCTTGGCGGCCGTCACCGCCTCCGCCGGGTGCCCGAACGCGGTGCCGCGCCGCGTCTTCACCTCGATCGCGACCAGCACGTCGCCGTCGCGCGCGACGAGGTCGAGCTCGCCTCCCGTGCCGCGCCAGTTGCGCTCGAGCACCTCCAGGCCCTGCGCCTCGACGTGGCGCGCCGCCACCCGTTCCCCGTACCGCCCGACGGCGTCCTTCGCCCGCATCGAACCACCTCCGCGGGGAAGCCTCGCGTCGCCGCGGAGAACGACGCGCGCGCGGACCGTCGGCTGTGGACGGGGAGCGGCCGGTGCGACCTGGGGGCAGGGTCCGTGCCTCGGGACGCCTCGTGGCGTCCCGGGACGGCGAGGAAGCTAGAGGGCGAGCTCGGCCTTCGCGAGCTCCTCCACGTTGACGTCCTTGAACGTCACGACGCGCACCGACTTCACGAACCGCGCGGAGCGGTAGACGTCCCAGACCCAGGCGTCGGCCAGTCGGAGCTCGAAGTAGACCTCGCCGGCGGCGGACCGCACCTGCAGGTCCACCTGGTTGGCGAGGTAGAACCGTCGTTCCGTCTCCACGACGTACGAGAACAGGCCCACCACGTCGCGGTACTCGCGGTACAGCGCGAGCTCCATCTCGGTCTCGTAGTTCTCGAGGTCTTCGGCGCTCACGGGGCCATCCTCCCATCGGGTGCCACATCGGCGAGACCGACGTCGAGCGTGCCCACGGTCGTGCCCGGCAGCACGTCGTCCGCGCCGTCGTCGGCCAGCGCCCGCAGGTTCCACGACCGGCGGTGCTGCGGCGTCGGGCCGAGCCGCCGCAGCGCGTCCAGGTGGGCGGGCGCCGAGTAGCCCTTGTTCTGGTCCCACGCGTACGCCGGGTACTGGCGCGCCAGGCGCACGAGCAGCCCGTCGCGCTCCACCTTGGCGAGCACGCTCGCGGCCGCGACCGAGGAGCACTGCAGGTCCGCCTTGACGAGGGTGCGCACCCCCGGCTCGGGCGCCTCGGGCCCGAGCGGGTCGAGGGCCGCGGCCTCGAACAGGTCGACGTCGCCCCGGCTCAGCCAGTCGTGCGAACCGTCGAGGAGCACCACGTCCACGTCGCCGCACGTCCGGCGGACCTGGGCCAGCGCCCGCCGCCCGGCGAGCCGCAGCGCGGCCACGATGCCGTGGGCGTCGATCTCCGCCGGCCCCGCGTGCCCGACGGCCCACGCGACACCCCAGCGCTGCAGCTGCGGCACCATCGCGACCCGTGCCGCCGGGGTGAGCAGCTTCGAGTCGGTCAGCCCCTGGGGCGCCGTCCGCGTCGCCGCGTCCACGACGACGACCCCGACGCTCACGGGCCCGGCGAGGGAGCCGCGCCCGACCTCGTCCATGCCCGCGACCAGCCGCGCGCCGCCCGTGAGCAGCGCGCGCTCCTGGCGCAGGGTCGGGCTCCGGCGCTGCTTGGCGCCGCCGCTGGCCGTGCGGCGGCGGGGCGGCGTGGGCCGTCGCACCGTCTCCGGACCGGACGTCGCCCGCCCGGGCTGGACGGCGTCCTCCTCGACGCCCGGCTCGACGAGCGACGTCACGGCTCCGGGACCTTCGCGAAGACGTCGCCCGGGTTGCGCAGGAGCGTCGCGTCACCCAGCGGCCACACGGTGGCGAACGCCGACCCGACGACGTTCTCCATCGGCACGAACCCGCCGCCGGGCTTGCCCGTGTTGTAGCGGGAGTCCTGCGAGTTCTGCCGGTTGTCCCCCATGACGAACAGCATGTCGTCGGGCACCACCGTGTCGAACGGGTCCTGGCTCGGCACCGAGCCCGGCTTGATGTATGACTCCTCGTCGATCGGCTCCCCGTTGACGCTCACGCGACCCTGGTCGTCGCAGCACGTCACGTGGTCCCCGGGCGTCCCGACGACCCGCTTGATCAGGTGGTCGCCCGTCTCCTGCGGCAGCAGCCCCACGAACGTCAGCACGTTCGTCACCGCCTGCCCCACCGGGGTCCTCTCGGGCGGCTCGTACGGCGGCAACCAGCCACCCGGGTCCTTGAACACCACGATGTCGCCCCGGTTCACGTCGAACACGTCCGGCACCATGCGCGAGACCATCACCCGGTCCCCGATCTCCAACGTGTCCTCCATCGAGCCGCTGGGGATGAAGAACGCCTGCACCAGGAACGTCTTGATCAGCCACGACAGCACCAGCGCGCTGACCACGATGATCGCGGTCTCGCGCAGGACCCCGAGCCCACGGCTCGGGGCGCCGCCCGCGGCGGTCGCGGGGCGTCCCGCCCCGACCACGGCGTCGAAGCCCTCGACCCCGTCGCCGGAGCCGCTGCCCGCGGGGTCGTGGGGACGGGGCTCGCGCGCGCTGGGCCGGTCGGTCACGGGATCGGAGTCTGCCACGGACTCACTCTTTCACTCGTCACCGTCCACGGCGAAACCCGCGGCGGGGCCGCCAGACGCCCCGGAGGACGCCCGTGCGCGCACGACGTCCCCGGCTCGGAGACGACGGACGGGCGGCCCTGCCATCGGCAGGACCGCCCGTCCGGGGTTCGCGTCAAGGCGTCGCGACGCGGTGCGTCACGACGCACGGCCTCACTTCGAGGTCGGCGCGGTCTCGCGCTTCTCGCGGATCTTCGCCTTCTTGCCGCGCAGGTTGCGCAGGTAGTACAGCTTCGCCCGGCGGACGACGCCGCGGGAGACGACCTCGATCGAGTCGATGGTCGGGGCGTGCAGGGGGAACGTGCGCTCCACGCCGACGCCGAAGCTGATCTTGCGGACGGTGAACGTCTCGCGGACGCCGCCGCCCTGGCGCGCGATGACGATGCCCTGGAACGCCTGGACGCGCGAGCGGTTGCCCTCGACGACCTTGACGTTGACCTTGACGGTGTCGCCGGCGCGGAAGTCCGGGACGTCGGAGCGCAGCGAGGCTGCGTCGACGGAGTCGAGCGTGTGCATGATGTTCTCCCCGCTCTGCCACAGGTCAGGAGCAAGATCGTGGCGCGCCCGCGGGCGCGCGATGTCTGACGTATCGGTGGGTGCGTCGGCTCCTCGACCGGCGGGCTGACCAGCAGCCCGTCATGACCTCCCCTGTGGCAGAGGCCGGGTCGGCGAACACACCAGCGCCCTATTCTGCCATACGTCCCGGCACGGCTCCCGGCCCGGGCCCCGCCGCGGGGCGGAGGTGTCCGTCACGCACGTCCCAGCCCAGGCCGGACAGGACGGCCAGGTCGGCCTTGTCGAGCGCCGTGGGGTCGAGCGCGGCCACCATGTCGGGCCGCCGCGCGGCCGTCCGCTCCAGCGCCCGGTCGCGGCGCCAGCGCTCGATCCGGGCGTGGTGGCCGGACAGGAGCACCTCGGGCACCTCGAGCTCCTCCCACTCCGGCGGCTTCGTGTACACCGGGTACTCCAGCAGCCCGGCCGCGCCGTGCGACTCCTCGACCAGCGAGTGCGGGTTCCCCACGACACCCGGCAGCAGCCGGCCGAACGCCTCGATCATCACGAGCGCGGCCACCTCCCCGCCGTTGAGCACGTAGTCGCCGATGGACAGCTCGCTGACCCGGTGGCCGGCGGCGCGGGTGCGTTCGGCGACGCGCGCGTCGATGCCCTCGTACCGCCCGCACGCGAAGACCACGTGCTCCTCGGTCGCGAGCGCCTCCGCGTGCCGCTGCGTGAAGACGTCGCCCGACGGCGTGGGCACCACCAGGTGCCCGCCGCCGTCCGCCGGCAGGACGTCGTCGAGCGCGCGGCCCCAGACGTCCGGACGCATGACCATGCCCGCTCCCCCGCCGAACGGGGTGTCGTCGACCGTGCGGTGCCGGTCGGTGGTCCAGTCCCGCAGGTCGTGCACCCGCAGGTCGAGCAGCCCCGCCCTGCGCGCCTTGCCGACCAGCGAGAGGTCGAGCGCGGCCAGGTAGTCGGGGAAGATCGAGACGACGTCGACGCGCACGTCAGGCCTCGCCCTGCTCGGTCTCGCCGTCCGCCCGGTCGACGACGACCGCGTCGGCGTCCCGGGCGAGCAGCCCGCCGGGGGGCGTCAGGACCACGCGGCCGCCCGCGACGTCGACCACCGGCACGATGGCGTGCACGAACGGCACGAGCGTGCGCTCGCCGCCGGCCTCCCGCACGACGAGCGCGTCGTGCGCGGGCAGGTGCTCGAGACCGGTCACCTCGCCGACCACGGTCCCGTCCTCGAGCTCGGCGCGCAGCCCCTGGAGCTCGTGCGGGTACCAGGCGTCGTCCTCGTCGGAGACGTCGGCCTCGACGACCAGCTCGACGCCCCGCAGCGCCTCGGCCGCGGTGCGGTCCGCCACCTCGGCGAAGGACACGAGCCAGCGGCCCTGGTGCACCCGCGCGGCCGTCACCGTCAGGGGTCCGGCATCGGCCGGCTCCGTCGCGAGGGTGAGCCCCACCGCGAGCCGCTCCTCGGGGTTGTCCGTGCGCAGGTCGAGCCCGACCTCGCCACGGAGCCCGTGCGCCCGCCCGACGCGCGCCACCACCAGCTGCATGACCACTCCTGTCTCGATCTGTTCTCGTCGGCCCGGTGACCACCGGTCCCAGCATGCCTCGCGGCACACGACGAGGCCCGGCCCCACCGTGCAGTGGGACCGGGCCTCGTCAGAGCTACGGCAGCGGGTGCGGCACGCGTCAGCGCCGGTCGACGTCGACGACGTCGACCCGCACGGGGCCGTCCGTCGCGAGCGCGCCGACCACCGTGCGCAGCGCCTTCGCCGTCCGTCCGCCCCGGCCGATCACGCGGCCGAGGTCGTCGGGGTGCACCCGCACCTCGAGCAGGTCGCCCCGGCGCTGCGTCCGCGAAGCCACCCGGACGTCGTCCGGGTTGTCCACGATGCCGCGCACCAGGTGCTCGAGGGCCTCGGCGAGCATCAGGCCTCGGCCTCAGCCTCGGTGGCCTCGGCCGCCGGCTCGTCGGCCTTCTTCTCGGCGGCCTTCGCCTTGGCCTTCTCGGCCTCGGCGGCGACGGCCTCGACCGCGGCGGCGCTGTCGGCCTTCACGGTCTTGGTCTTGAGGGTGCCCTCGGCGCCCGGAAGACCCTTGAACTTCTGCCAGTCACCGGTGATCTTGAGCAGCGCGGCGACCTGCTCGGTCGGCTGCGCGCCGACGCCGAGCCAGTACTGCGCGCGCTCGGACTTGATCTCGATGAACGACGGCTCCTCGGTCGGGTGGTACTTCCCGATCTCCTCGATGACACGACCGTCGCGCTTGGAGCGCGAGTCGGCCACGACGACGCGGTAGTACGGGGCCCGGATCTTGCCGAGGCGCTTCAGACGAATCTTGACGGCCACTGTGGTGGTGTCTCCTGGTTCTGGTGGGGCGACCTCACGCGCCGCCGGGTGGGGTCCTGGCGGTGTCCGGAGGTCTGGACGCGACCTGCGCAGGAGAGAGGGGCCTGGGCACGCCGAGTACCCGGACATTGTGCCAGACCCGGCACGCCCGCTCCAACCTCGGTGACGCACCTCTCGCCCGCCCGCCGTGGCGGGTCAGCCCCGCACGACCTGCCCGCGCAGCACGACGGCGGTCGGGTGGCGGAGCACCTCGATGTCCTCGCGCGGGTCGGCGGGGTACACCACCAGGTCGGCGCTGGACCCCTCGACGAGCGCGCCGAAGCCCAACAGCTCGCGCGCCCGCCAGGTCGCCATCGCGACGACGTCCGCGGCCGGGATGCCGGCCGCGACCAGCTCGGCGCACTCGTCCACGACGCGCCCGTGCCCGAGCGTGCCGCCGGCGTCCGTCCCGACGAGCAGGGGCACGCCCGCCTCGTGCAGCGCACGCACGTGCTCGTACCGGCGGGCGTGCATGCGCCGCATCCGCGCCGCGTACTCGGGGTACTTCCCCTCCGCCTGCCGGGCGATCTCCTCGAAGCGGGCCACCTGGAGCAGCGTGGGGGTCACGGGGATGCGCCGCGCCGCGACCTCGTCCACGAGCGGGCCCACGACGCCGGTGCCGTGCTCGATGCCGTCCACGCCCGCGGCGAGCAGGTCGGGCACGACCTCCTCGGAGAAGGCGTGCACCGTGACGCGCGCGGCCTCCGCGTGCGCGGCGGCGACCGCCTCGATGAGCACGTCCCGGGGCCACAGCGGGCCCAGGTCGCCCGCCTCGCGGTCGATCCAGTCCCCGACCAGCTTGACCCAGCCGTCCGCGCCGCGCGCCTGGGCGCGCACCGCGTCGGGGAGCGCTCCCACGTCGTCGAGCTCGAGCCCGAAGTGCCGCAGGTAGCGCTTGGGGCGGGCCAGGTGCCGGCCGGCGCGCACGAGCCGCGGCAGGTCGGGGCGCTCCTGGACCCAGGACGTGTCCACGGGCGAGCCGGCGTCCCGCACGAGCAGGACACCGGAGTCCCGGTCGGCGACCGCCTGGGCCTCCGCCGTCTCGTGGTCGACCGCGCCGTCCGGGCCGAGGCCCACGTGGCAGTGCACGTCCACCAGGCCGGGCAGCACCCAGCCCTCGAGCTCGCGGGTGGCGCTGCCCTGCGGCGACGGCCGGGTGAGGCTCACGCGCCCGTCGCGCACCCACATCTCGCCGACGTCGCGATCGTGGCCGAGCAGGACGTGGCCGGTGACGTGCAGCGGGACGTGCGGGGCAGACATGGTCGAAGGTTACCGAGTCGGGAGGCCGAGCCGTGGACGCCGGTCCGTACGCCTCAGCGTCCGCCGAGCAGCTTGTCGAGGCCGTCCGGCAGCTGGAGCTTCGAGAGGTCCTGCTCGGCGGGCTCGTCGCCGCCCATGCCGAACGCGGAGCCCGGCGAGGACGGCTTCGCGGCGGGACCGCCGAGCGCGCGCTGCATGGCCTCGCGCTCCTGCTGCGCCCGCTTCGCGGGGTTGCCCGACTTGCCCTTGACCTTCTTCGCCGGCGCCTGCTTGCCGCGCGCCTTCTTGCCGCCGCCGGGCATGCCCGGCATCCCGGGGACGCCGCCGGCCATGCCCGGCATCCCGCCGCCCTTGCTCATCTGGCGCATCATCTTCTGCGCCTGACCGAACCGCTCGAGCAGCTGGTTGACGGCCGTCGTCGTCTGGCCGGAGCCGCGGGCGATGCGCGCGCGCCGCGAGCCGTTGATGAGCTTGGGGTTGTCGCGCTCGGCGGGCGTCATCGACTGGATGAGCGCCTGGACGCGGTCGACCTCGCGCTCGTCGAAGTTCTCGAGCTGCTCGCGCATCTGCCCCATGCCCGGCATCATCCCGAGCATCTTCTTCATCGAGCCGAGCTTCTTCATCTGCTGCATCTGCACCAGGAAGTCGGACAGGGTGAAGTCCTCGCCCTTCTCCACCTTGGCCGCCATCTTGGCGGCCTCCTCGGCGTCGAAGGCCTTCTCGGCCTGCTCGATGAGAGTGAGCACGTCACCCATGTCGAGGATGCGCGACGCCATGCGGTCGGGGTGGAAGACCTCGAAGTCGGTGAGCTTCTCACCGGTCGAGGCGAACATGATGGGGCGGCCCGTCACCGTCGCCACCGAGAGGGCGGCACCGCCGCGCGCGTCGCCGTCGAGCTTGGACAGGACGACGCCGGTGAAGTCGACACCCTCCTCGAAGGCCTTCGCCGTGGCGACGGCGTCCTGGCCGATCATCGCGTCGATGACGAACAGGACCTCGTCGGGCTGCACGGCGTCGCGGATGTCCGAGGCCTGCTGCATGAGCACCTGGTCGACGCCCAGGCGGCCGGCGGTGTCGACGATGACGACGTCGTGCTGCTTGACCTTCGCCTCGGCGACGCCGTCGCGGGCCACGCCCACCGGGTCGCCGATGACGACGTCCGTCTCGGCGCCCTGGTTGCCCGGGTGCGGCGCGTAGACCGGCACCCCGGCCCGCTCCGCGACGACGGAGAGCTGGGTCACCGCGTTCGGACGCTGCAGGTCGGCGGCGACCAGCAGCGGGGTGTGGCCCTGCTCCCTGAGCGCCAGCGCCAGCTTCCCGGCGAGGGTGGTCTTACCGGCACCCTGGAGACCCGCGAGCATGATGACCGTCGGCGGCGTCTTGGCGAACTGGAGCGGCCGGGTCTGGCCGCCGAGGATCGCCACGAGCTCGTCGTTGACGATCTTCACGACCTGCTGCGCCGGGTTCAGCGCGCCCGACACCTCGGCCGACAGGGAGCGCTCGCGCACGGCGGCGGTGAACTCGCGCACGACGGGCACGGCGACGTCGGCGTCGAGGAGCGCCCGGCGGATCTCGCGCACGGTCGCGTCGATGTCCGCCTCGGAGAGCCGGCCCCGCCCGCGCAGGTTCTTGAACGTCGCGGTGAGCCGGTCCGACAGGGAGTTGAACACCAGGCAGGTCCTCACAGAGATTCGGTCGTTGCAGCCACCTACCCTACCGGTCTGCTACCGGTCACCGGCGAGTTCCCGGCGCGCCCGCCCGGTGAGGTCGTCCACCAGGCTCGCGCGCCAGGCCGTCCACCCCGCCGGGCCCAGCGACGACGAGTCCGCCTCCGTGACGACGCGCACGACCTCCAGCAGGTCCCCACGGTGCTCGAGCGCGTCGAGGAGCTCCGCCACCGTGGCGGGGTCCTCCAGGTCTGCGGTCGTCGCCAGCCGCGCGAGGGTGAGGTGGTGCCGCACGACGATCCCGACGTCGCGCGCCACGGCGTCGCCGAACCCCGTCCGGCGCACGATGCCGGGGGCGATGCGCGCCCCCTCCACGGAGTGGTCGGGCTCGACGGCGCCCCGCCGCTTGCCGATGTCGTGCAGGAGGGCGCCCAGCAGGAGCACCTCGGTCGGCGCCGGCGGGACGCCCCCGTCGGCGGCGACCTGGCGGCGCAGCTTGGCGGCGCGTGCCGCGGTCTCCACCAGGTGCCGGTCCACCGTGTGCCGGTGGATCGCCGCCCGTTGGGGGCGGTTGCGCACCCCGGCCCACTCGGGGACCCAGGTCGTGACCACGCCCGCCAGGTCGAGCGCCTCCCAGACCGGCACCTGCGCCGGGCCCGCGCCCAGCAGGGTGAGCAGCGAGGCCCGCGCGGCGGACGGCCACGGCTCGGGCGGGGGCGGCGACTCCGCCAGGGACTGGACGGTCACGGGCGAGAGCACGAGGCCGGTGCGCGCCGCGGTGGCTGCCGCGCGCAGGGGCAGCAGCGGGTCGTCGGCCGGCTGCGCGCCCACGGCCAGCACCAGCTCGCCGTCGTGCTCCACGAGGCCGTCGCCCACCGATCGCAGCCGCGGCGCGGACCGGCGACCCCGGACCATGACCGGCCGGCGGACCGCGGGCCGCTGCAGCGCCTGGCGTGCGCGGCGCACCGTGGAGTCCAGCGCGTAGGAGATCTCGCGCCCCGCCTCGGCGAGGCTGGCCAGCAGCTCGTCCGGGTCGTCGTGCCCGCAGCGGGCGGCCACCTCGTCCAGGTCGGCGAGCAGGAGCTTCGTGGACCGGCGGCGCGTCACGACGTGCACCGCGTCCCGCACGTCCAGCAGGTGCGCGTACGCCCGGTCGACCCTGCCGTGCGGGCGGTCGGTGAGCCACGTGGCCGCGAGCGCCGACAGCAGGACGGCGTCACGGATGCCCCCGCGCGACTCCTTGAGGTCCGGCTCGATGAGGTACGCCAGCTCCCCCGCGCGCTCGGCCCGGTCGCGGGCGCTGTGCAGCAGCTCGGGCAGGCGGCGGCGCGACGCCGAGCGCCAGTCCGTGAGGATGGCGGACGCCGCGCGGTGCACGACGACGGCGTCCCCCGCCACGGGCCGCACGTCGAGCCAGCCGACGGCGGCCGGCAGGTCGGTGGAGGCGAGGCGGCGGGTCTGGCTCAGCGAGCGCACGGCGTGGTCGACGTCCACGCCGGAGTCCCACAGCGGGTACCACAGCGCGTCGGCGACGCGGGCGAGCTCGTCGGGCTTGTGCGTGCGCCCGTCGTGCACGAGCACGAGGTCGAGGTCCGACAACGGACCGAGCTCGCCGCGGCCCAGGCTGCCGACGGCGGCGAGCGCGAGGCCCGACGGGTCGACGTCGGCCGTGGCCGCCTCGAACAGGGGGGTGAGCCGGTCGGTGACGAGCTGCTGCAGGGCCGTGCGGCGCGCCACGCCCGACCGGCCGGGGCCGGTCAGGCCGTCGGCGGTGGCGAGCAGGTCCGCGCGCAGCGGGCCCACCGCGGCGCCGGCGCCGTCGTCGACGCGCGAGCCCCGCACCCCGGCGTCCGGGGTGCGGGGCTCGGTCGCGCCCGGCTGGTCGTCCGGGAGCACGGTCAGAGGGCCGCGTCGCCGTGCTCGCCGGTGCGCACGCGCACCACGTCGTCGAGCGTCGTGGTCCACACCTTGCCGTCCCCGATCCGGCCGGTCTGGGCGGCCTTGACGACGACGTCCACGACGGTGGGCGCGTCCTCGTCCGCGACGAGGACCTCCACGCGGACCTTCGGCACCAGGTCGACCGTGTACTCGGCGCCCCGGTACACCTCGGTGTGCCCCTTCTGGCGGCCGTAGCCGCTGGCCTCGCTGACCGTCATGCCGCGGATGCCCGCGGCCTCGAGGGCGGACTTCACGTCGTCCAGGCGGTGGGGCTGGACGACTCCGGTGACGAGCTTCATGCGCGGATCTCCCTCTTGATCTGGCCGCTGGCGGAACCCTGCGGGACGGTCTCGTAGGCGGACTCGCTGTGCACCGCGAGGTCGATGCCCCCGACCTCGGCCTCCTCGGAGACCCGCCAGCCCATGACCGCCTTGAGCGCGATCGCGATGAGGTACGTGATGATGCCGGAGAAGACGATCGCGACGACGGCGATGATCGCCTGGACGGCGAGCTGGTTCAGGCCGCCACCGTAGAACAGCCCCGTCTCGGTGGCGAGGAAGCCGATCGAGACCGTGCCCCAGAGGCCGGAGACGAGGTGCACGCCCACGACGTCGAGCGAGTCGTCGTAGCCCAGCTTGTACTTGAGGCCCACCGCGAAGGCGGAGAGCACGCCCGCGATCGCACCGACCGCGATCGAGCCCACGGGGCTGACGGATCCGGCGGCCGGGGTGATCGCGACGAGGCCCGCCACGACGCCCGACGCCGCGCCGAGCGACGTCGCCGAGCCGTCGCGCAGCCGCTCCACCAGGAGCCAGCCGAGCACCGCGGCCGCGGTCGCGACCGTCGTGTTGACCCACGCGAGACCCGCGAAGCCGTCGGCCGTGAAGGCGGAACCGCCGTTGAAGCCGAACCAGCCGAACCACAGGAGGGCGGCGCCCAGCATGACGAGCGGGAGGCTGTGCGGGCGCATCGGCTCGGAGCCGAAGCCCTTGCGCTTGCCCACCACCAGGGCGAGGACCAGCGCGGCCACACCGGCGTTGATGTGCACCACGGTGCCGCCGGCGAAGTCGATCGGCGTCGCGATGGACGCGAACGGCCCGTCGCCGGACAGCAGGCCGCCGCCCCAGACCATGTGCGCCATCGGGAAGTAGCAGAGGGTCACCCACACGGCCACGAAGACCATCCAGGTGCCGAACTTGGCGCGGTCCGCGATCGCGCCGGAGATCAGCGCGACGGTGATGATGGCGAACGTGGCCTGGAAGCCGACGCCCACGATGCCCGGGACGCCGAAGTCGTCGATCACGAACTCACCGGCGGCGTCGTAGATCGCGCCCGACAGCCCGAACTGGTCGAACGGGTTGCCGACGATCCCGCCGAGGTCGGCGCCGTAGGACATCGACCAGCCCCACAGCACGTAGACGACGCCGACGACGGCGATCGCGCCGAACGACATCATCATCATGTTCAGCACGGACTTGCCGCGCACCATCCCACCGTAGAAGAGCGCGAGTCCAGGGGTCATCAGGAGCACGAGAGATGCCGACATCAGCATCCACGCGGTTGCTCCGGTGTCCAGCTCCATGAGTTGTTCCTCCCTCACCAGCCGGGCGGCCGGGTCGGGCACTACCGTGGTCGGGCGGGGTTTCGCCTGGACTCTCCTGGTGTTTCGCGGGTGTGACAAGGCCTCGCCACGCGTCAACTTTGCGTTAACGGGGCCCCGTGAGCCGCGTCGGCGGGCGGAGCCGTCGCCCCGGTCGGCCGATCCCGGTCAGCCGATCCCGGTCAGCCGATCCCAGTCAGCCGAGCAGGCCGTCGACGAACTGCTCGGGGTCGAACGGCGCCAGGTCGTCCGGCCCCTCCCCCAGGCCCACGAGCTTGACCGGCACGCCGAGCTCGCGCTGCACGGCCACGACGATGCCGCCGCGGGCGGTGCCGTCGAGCTTGGTGAGCACGATGCCGGTCACGCCCGCGACCTCGCCGAACACGCGCGCCTGGTTGAGGCCGTTCTGCCCGGTGGTGGCGTCGAGCACGAGCAGCACCTCGGCGAGCGGCGCCTCCCGCGTGATGACGCGGGTGATCTTGCCGAGCTCGTCCATGAGGCCCGCCTTGTTCTGCAGGCGGCCGGCGGTGTCGACGAGGACGACGTCCGTGCCCTCGGTCTTGCCGCGCCGCACCGCGTCGAACGCGACGGCGGCGGGGTCGGCGCCGTCCCGGTCCGAACGGACGGTCTCCACGCCCACGCGGGCGCCCCACGTCTGCAGCTGGTCGGCGGCCGCCGCGCGGAACGTGTCGGCCGCGCCGAGCACCACCGACCGGTCCTCCGCGACGAGCACGCGGGCGAGCTTGCCGACGGTCGTCGTCTTGCCGGTGCCGTTGACGCCCACGACGAGCACGACGGCGGGCAGCCGCGTGCCGTCCTCGCCGACCGGGCCGGTGGTGGCGACCTCGCGGTCCAGCGCCGGGTCGACGACCTTGAGCAGCTCCTCGCGCAGCAGGTCGCGCACGGTCTTCGGGTCGCGCACGCCGAGCACGCGCACGCGGGTGCGCAGGGCCTCGAGGAGCTCCTCCGCCGGGCCGGCGCCGATGTCGGCCAGCAGCAGCGTCTCCTCGAGCTCGTCCCAGTCGTCCTCGGTGAGGTGGTCGCGCGACAGGACGCTGAGCAGCCGCGCACCGAGCGGCGACCCGGACCGGGCGAGCCGGTCGCGCAGGCGCACCAGGCGGCCGGCCACCGGCTCCGGCGTCTCGAGCGCGGGGGCCGCCGGCTCCGCCACCTCGGGCTCCGCGGCGGCCGCCTCGGGGGCGGGCTCGGCGGCGGGCCGTCCCGGCGCGGGCGCGACCGTCGTCATGCCCTCGTCGCGCCGGTCGACCTGCTCGTCGAGGCGACGGCGGCGCGACCGCGGGACGAGCAGGGCGGTGCCGCCGCCGACCACGACGACGACGCCAAGAAGGATCCAGAGCCAGAGCAGATCAGTCACGCGCACAGTCTCCCAGAAGCGCACGACCGCGCCGCGCGACCCGGGTCGCCGCCGGGTTCACCGCCGGACCCACGGGCGGGGGGTCACTCCGGCTTGCGGACCGTCCCCACGTGCCACGAGCTGCGGGCCTGCAGGCGTGCCCGGTGCAGCGCGTCGGTGAGCTCCTCCGGGTCGACGTAGCCCGGTGCGTCCTCGATCGTCGCGGCGAAGAACTCGTCCATCCCGGTCTCGACCGGGGCAGGGGGCGCGACGCGCTTGCGCCGCAGCCCGGACCGGAAGTCGCGCAGGAAGCGACCGAGGCCGGGTGCCTCGTCGTCCTGACCCCCACGACGCTCCATGACGTTGGCCACGAGGAACACCACCGCGGCGAGAACGAGGGACCCGAGGACCCAGAGGACGAACGTGAGCATGGCGCTATTCTCCCCGCGCATCGACGGTCTCGCGCATCCGCTGGGAGATGACGGTCGTCACACCGTCGCCGCGCATCGTCACGCCGTACAGCGCGTCCGCGACCTCCATCGTGCGCTTCTGGTGGGTGATGACGATGAGCTGGGAGTCCTCCTGCAGCTCGCGGAAGATCTCCAGCAGGCGGCCCAGGTTCACGTCGTCGAGCGCCGCCTCGACCTCGTCCATCACGTAGAACGGGCTGGGGCGCGCCTTGAAGATCGACACGAGGAACGCGACCGCTGTCAGCGACCGCTCCCCTCCGGACAGCAGCGACAGCCGCTTGACCTTCTTGCCCGCCGGGCGCGCCTCGACCTCGATGCCCGTGGTGAGCAGGTCGCCCGGGTCGGTGAGCACCAGGCGCCCCTCGCCGCCCGGGAAGAGCCGGCCGAAGACCCGCTCGAACTGCTCCGCGGTGTCGCGGAACGCCTCCGCGAAGACCTGCTGCACCCGCTCGTCGATCTCCTCGACGATGTGCAGCAGGTCCTGGCGCGACTTCTTGAGGTCCGCGAGCTGCTCCGTGAGGAACTGGTGCCGCTCCTCCAGCGCCGCGAACTCCTCCAGGGCCAGCGGGTTGACCGCGCCGATGCGGGCGAGCGCACGCTCCGCCGTCGCGAGCCGCTTCTCCTGCTCCGCCCGCACGTAGGGCACGGGCTCCGGGTCCGGGTCCTCCTCGGCGGCGTCGGCGGGGCGCGCCACGGGCACGTCGTGGTGGGGGCCGAGCTCCTCGACCAGGACGTCGGGGTCGCTGCCGAGCTCGTCCACCGCCCGGGCCCGCAGCTGCTCGAGCCGCGCCACCTGCTGGGCGCGCGCCACCTCGTCGCGGTGCGCGACGTCGGTGAGGTCGCGCAGCTCGCCCGCGAGCCGGTCGGCGTCGACGCGGACCGCCTCGAGCTCCTGCTGCCGTGCGGCGCGCTCCTCGTCGGCGGCGGCGCGCTCGGCCTGGGCGCGCTCGATCGAACGGGCGAGCACGGCGAGGGCCGTGCCCGCGTCGTCGCGCACGCCGGCCGCCGTCCGCGCCTCGGCCGCGCGCTGCACCGCGCGTCGCTCCGCCTTCTCGCGGGCGGCCCGCTCCTGCGCCGCGGCACGCGCGAGGCCCTGCGCACGGCCGGCGACGGCGCGCGCCCGCTCCTCGCCGGTGCGCAGCTCGAGGCGCGCCTCCGTCTCGGCGGCGCGCGCCTCGGTGGCGGCCGCCTGCGTCGTCTCGCGGGCCGCCTGCGCCTCGGCGACCTGCTCCTGGGTCTGCGCCGGCTCGGCCTCCGCGACCTCCAGGCGACGGGCCAGCTCGGCCAGCTCCGCCTCGTCGGCCTCCCGGCGCTCCACCGCCTGTGCCAGCGTCGCGCGGTGCCGCTCCGCCTCCGCGAGCGCGGACCGGTGCGCCGAGCCCAGCGTGCCGAGCTGCTCCGCGACGGCGGCGAGCGCCGCGTCCGACTCGTGCAGCCGCGCCAAGGTGTCGTCGTGGGCGGCCTGCGCCGCCTCGAGCCGTTCGCGCGTCCCGACCAGCTCGAAGCGGCACCGCTCGGCACGGGCCGCCGCGTCGTCGAGCCCCTCCTTGGCCTCGTCCAGCGCGGACGTCAGGTGCAGCACGCTCGGCGCGGCCGCGGAGCCGCCCCAGGCCCGCGTGGCGCCCAGCAGGTCGCCCGCCCGCGTCACGGCGACGACGGCGGGCGCCGCCTGGACCAGGGCGCGCGCCTGGGCCAGGTCGTCCACGACGACCACGTCGCGCAACAGCGTGCGCAACGGCGCGGCCGCGGGCCCCGCCACGGTGACGACGTCGGCCGCGCGGCGTGCGCCGTCGGGCAGGTCGGCGGGGACGGCGGTCGGCCCCGACGGGCCGTCGTCCGCGCCGCCCACGACGAGCCCGGCGCGGCCGGCGTCGTCGTCGCGCAGGCGGCGCAGCGCGTCGACCGCCGCGCCGAGGTCGCGCACGGCCACGGCGTCCGCGACCGGGCCGAGCGCGGCCGTCACCGCGTCCTCGTAGCCGGGCTCGACGCCGAGCAGCGCGGCGACCGAGCCGAGCACGCCGGGCGCGGCGTCCGCGAGCAGGGCCCCCGCGCCGTCCTTGCGGTCCAGGCTGAGCTCGAGGGCCTCGACGCGCGCGCTCCAGGTGGCGCGGTCGCGCTCGGCCTCGGCCGCGCGGGCCTCGAGGTCTCCCACCGCCTCCTGCGCCTCGGCCAGCGCCGTCGTCGCCTCCTCGTGCCGGGCGTCGAGGTCCTCCTCGCCCTCCTCGGCACCCACGACCTGCACCTCGAGCGCGCCGAACTCGCGCGCCGCCGCCTCGGCCCGGCGCTCCGCCTCGGCCACGACCTCGCGCACGCGCTCCAGCTCGGCGTCGCCGGCCTCGACGCGGCTGCGGCGCGCGGCCACCTGCCCCGAGAGCCGGGCGAGGCCCTCGCGGCGGTCGGCCGCGCCGCGGTGCAGGGTCGCGAGCTCGCGCTCCGCGGCGTCCGCGGCCTTCTCGGCGTCGGTGCGGGCGGCGACGGCGGACTCGAGCGCGGCGCGCGCGAGCTCGACCTCGCGGGTCAGCTCCGCCTCCGTGGCCCGCGCGCGCTCGGCCTGGGCCTCCAGGTCGGCCGGGTCCTGCCCCCGGTGCTCCGGCTCGGCGGCACCCAGCAGCCGCACCCGCTCGTCGGCGAGCGTGGCGAGGCCCCGCAGCCGCTCGCGCAGCGCGCTCAGCGCGTGGAACGCGTCGGCCGCGCGACCGGCGTCCGCGACCGCGGCGGACGCCGCGACCTCGAGCCGCGCCAGGTGCTCCCGCGCCCGCTCCAGGCCCTGCTCCGTCTCCTGCTGCCGCTCGCGCAGCGCCGCCTCGTCGGCCCGCTCCTGGGCCATCTGGGCGGTGAGCTGGGCCAGGTCGTCCGCGAGCAGGCGAGCCTTCGCGTCGCGCAGGTCGGCCTGGACGGTGCGGGCCCTGCGCGCCGCCTCCGCCTGCCGTCCGAGCGGCCCGAGCTGACGGCGCAGCTCCGCGGTGAGGTCCGTGAGGCGGGCGAGGTTGCCCTGCATCGCCTCGAGCTTGCGCAGCGCCTTCTCCTTGCGCTTGCGGTGCTTGAGGACGCCGGCCGCCTCCTCGACGAAGCCGCGCCGGTCGTCGGGGGTGGCGCGCAGCACGGCGTCGAGCTGCCCCTGACCCACCACGACGTGCATCTCGCGGCCGATGCCGGAGTCGCTCAGCAGCTCCTGGATGTCGAGCAGCCGGCAGGAGCTGCCGTTGATCGCGTACTCCGACCCGCCGCTGCGGAACAGCGTGCGGGTGATCGTCACCTCGGTGTAGTCGATCGGCAGGGCGCCGTCGGTGTTGTCGATCGTGAGGGACACCTCGGCCCGGCCGAGCGGCGGACGGCCGGCGGTGCCGGCGAAGATGACGTCCTCCATCTTGCCGCCGCGCAGCGACTTGGCGCCCTGCTCCCCCATCACCCAGGAGAGCGCGTCGACCACGTTCGACTTGCCCGAGCCGTTCGGCCCGACGACGCACGTGATGCCCGGCTCGAGGCTCAGCGTCGTCGCCGAGGCGAACGACTTGAAGCCGCGGAGCGTGAGCGTCTTGAGGTGCACCCGGCGAGCCTAACCGCCGGATCCCGCCGATCCGCGGAACTACGCCGGTCCCGCCCGGAGACGTCCGGACACGCCGACGGCCGGGCCCGTGCGGGCCCGGCCGTGCGACGTCGTGCGTGAGTCGTGCGAGACGTGCGAGCGCTCAGAGGTTCGGGAACCAGAGTCCGATCTCGCGGGCCGCGGACTGGGGCGAGTCGGAGCCGTGCACCAGGTTCTGCTGCACCTTGAGGCCCCAGTCACGACCGAGGTCGCCGCGGATGGTGCCGGGGGCCGCCTCGGTGGGGTTGGTCGCCCCCGCCAGCGAACGGAAGCCCGGGATGACGCCCTGGCCCTCGGCGACGACGGCGAGCGTCGGGCCCGAGAGCATGAAGTCCACGAGCGGCTGGTAGAACGGCTTGCCCTCGTGCTCGGCGTAGTGCGCGGCGAGGAGCTCGGTCGTGGCCTGCTTCAGCTCGACGGCGACGAGCGAGTAGCCCTTCGCCTCGATGCGCCGCAGCACCTCGCCGGACAGGCCGCGGCGCACGCCGTCGGGCTTGACGAGCACCAGGGTGCGCTCGATGGCGGGCTCGGCGGGCAGGGTGGTGTCTGCGACGTCGGTCATGGCGGAGAGCCTATCGGCGCCCGTGCCGTGCCCCGTACGCCCGACCGCCCGACGACCCCGGCGCGGCCGGTCAGAGGTTCGGCGCCGTCTCCGGGTGCTGCGCGTCGTACTCCGCGCGCTCGCGGTCGATGCGTCCGCCCAGGCGCATCGAGACGACCCACATCGCGACGAACACCACACCGACCACGAACATCATCGGCAGCAACAGGCCCATCGCCAGCACGGGCACCTGCACGACCGTCCCCGCGTAGTACCCCAGCGGCGTCCCGACCATGCGGGACATCACCAGCAGCACCACGAACAGCACGCCGATCACGAGCCACAGGGCGAGCGGCGACTCGATCACCAGGGGGCCGCGCTCGTAGCCGGTGTTCCGCAGCCCGTAGAGGGCGACGCCGGCGAACAGCACCACGAACGCCTCCAGCTGCAGCATCATCGACGTGAACTGCACCTTGGCGGGCTTGCGGGGCTTGATGCGGTCCCCCGGGCGGGGACGGTCGTCCTTCTTGCTCACGACCCCACGATATCCGCGCGCTCGCGGGTGCCGGGACCGTCCTCGTCGGAGGTGGCCTCGGACGCGCCGTCGGCGACCGGCAGCTCGTCGAGCGCCCCCGCCCTGGCCGGGTCGGCGACCGCCTCGCCGCGCGCCACCATGCCGGCGACGTCGGAGAGCTTGATCACGGGCAGGAAGAGGGCGAGCACCAGGCCCAGCACGATCAGAGGCAGCAGGTACCAGAACGACGGCGCCAGGGCGTCGGCGTAGGCGTCGATGACGCCGGTCTTCAGCGGCTCGGGCAGCTGCTGCACGAGGGCGGGGGTGAGGCTGGACTCCCCCGCACCGGCCGCGCCGCCCGGCACGCCGGCGAACACGCCCTGCAGGTTGTCGGTGAGCCGCGTGGTGAAGATCGTCGTGAACAGGGCCGTGCCCGTGGCGGCGCCGATCTCGCGGAAGAAGTTGTTGGAGCTCGTGGCGGTGCCCAGCTCGTGCGGGTCGACGGCGTTCTGCACCGCGAGCACGACGGTCTGCATCACGAGGCCCATGCCGGCGCCGAGCGTGAAGATCATCGCGCCGAACGTCCACATGGACATGTCGCCCGACAGGGTCGTCAGCCACACCATCGCCAGCGCGACGACGATCAGCCCGACCACGGGGTACGCCTTGTACTTCCCCGTCTTGGAGATCGCGATGCCCGACACGATCGAGGTCAGCATCATGCCGGCCATCATCGGGAGCATCAGCCAGCCGGACTCGGTCACGCCGGCGCCGGTCGACATCTGCAGGAACGTCGGGATCATCGCCATCGCCGAGAACATGCCCATGCCGAGCACCAGGCCGATGAGCGTGGTGATCGTGAAGGTCCGGTTCTTGAACAGGCGCAGCGGGATCAGCGGCTCGGCGACGCGCGTCTCGGCCACGATGAACCCGGCCACGGCGGCCAGCGTCAGCACGACCAGCCCGGACAGGCGCCAGTCGGTCCAGTCGTAGCCGCTCGAGGAGAGCGACTCCCAGCTCGTGACGAGCACGATGCCGGTGGTGGCCACCGCCATCGTGACGATCCCGGCCCAGTCGATCGGACGGGAGGAGCGGTGGGAGGGCAGCTTGAGCGCGAACCACGCGATGACGAACGCGGCGACGCCGACGGGGAGGTTGATCCAGAACGTCCAGCGCCAGCCCGGGCCCTCGGTGAGCCACCCGCCGAGGAGCGGCCCGAGGACGGCGGAGATGCCGAACAGCGCACCGAGCGGGCCCATGTACTTGCCGCGCTCGGACGCCGGCACGATGTCGGCGATGATCGACTGCGACAGGATCATCAGGCCGCCGCCGCCGAGGCCCTGGACCCCGCGCCACAGGACGAGCTCGATCATGTTCTGCGAGAGCGCGGCGCCCACGGAGGCGAGGGTGAACAGCCCGATCGCGACGAGGAACGGCCAGCGCCGGCCCATGAGGTCGCCGAACTTGCCGTACAGGGGCATGCCGATGGCGACGGCCAGGATGTAGGCCGTGATGACCCACCCCTGGTGCTCGACGCCGTTCAGCTCGCCGACGATCGTGGGCATCGCGGTGCCGACGATCGTCTGGTCGAGGGAGGACAGGAACATCGACGCCATCAGGGCGCCGAAGATCAGCCAGACGGTGCGCTGCGTCAGGACGACGAGCGGCTTGTCCGGCGCGGCGGGAGCGGCATGGCTCATGGAACACCTCGGATCGGCGGCGCACGGGGCGCCGGGGTAGTGACGGGGGCGGGGATGCTTCGGGTGACGACGTGCGCGGGTGCCGGCGGGCACCCGGGGGTCACGACGTGAGGATGGCGGCGAGCTGGCCGACGACGTGCGGCACGTGGTCGCCGACGTCGCCCTCGTGACCGGCGCGGGCCCAGTCGTCCATCGCGGCTCGCGTGACGACGAAGACGACCATGGCGCACATCTCGGGGTCGGCGGGCAACGGGGCCGCCTCGTGCCGCCGCTCGAACAGGGCGACGACCTGGGTCTTGTGCCGCTCGAACCAGGCGAAGTGCCGGCCGAGCAGCCGTGGCTCCAGCTGCAGGATCTCCATCACCTGCTCGCCGTGGTGCTGCCCCGGGCCCGCGAAGGCCTCGAGCAGGGACCGGACGAGCACCTCGAGGTCGGCCACGAGGCGTCCGTGGGGCCCGCCGGCCGCGAACGCCTCGCGGATCTCGGCGCTCAGCTCGAACGAGCCCTGGCCGAGCACCGCGTCGTCCTTCGACTCGAAGTAGTTGAAGAACGTGCGGGGAGAGATCTGGGCCGCCTCGGCGATCTCCTCCACGGTCACGGCGTCCAGGCCGCGCTCGAGCACGAGGCGCTGGGCGGCGTCGACGATCGCGTCCGTGCGCGCGCGCTTCTTGCGCTCACGCAGTCCGAGGTCGCCGGCGGGAGGAGTCACCGGACAATCATGCACCCACTGCAATATTGCACCAAGTGCAATTTCCTGTGAGCGTGGTCACACCTCGCCGAAGCCGCCCTCGATCAGCCCGACGACGGTGGCCACCGCGTCGCGCGCGTCCGCCCCGTGCGCGGCCACCTCGACCTCGGTGCCGGCGGCCGTGCCCAGCGCCATGAGCTGCAGCACGCTCGTCGCGTCCACGCCCTGCAGGGTGACCGGCCCGCCGAACGCCGCCGCGGCGCGTGCCACCACCGCCGCCGGGCGGGCGTGCAGGCCCAGCGGGTTGCGGATCACGACCCGCGCCGAGACCGTCTCGCCGCCCGCGTCCGGGGCCTCGGGGGTCGGGGCCGTCGGCGGGGCGACGGGCGGGGCGACGGGCGGGGCGACGGGCGCGCCCGCCCCCTCGGCGGCGGCCAGCACCGCGTCCAGGTCGCCGCCCTGCTGCGCCGCGACCGCCGCGGCGACGGTGCCCTCGACGAACGGCGCGTCGGCGAGGCGCACCCGGTCCGCCAGGTCGGCGTCGAGCTCCAGCGCCGTCTCGACGGTCAGCACGGCGGAGCCCAGGTCCGCCAGGACGACGACGCCGTCGACCCGCGGCAGCGCGTGCCCCAGAGCGTCCTGCACGACCTCCAGCGACGTGCCCAGGCCGCCGTCGCCGTCCCCCGCCCCGCTCTCCAGGACGACGTCCGGCGCCATCTCGCGGGCCAGCTCGACCGCACCCTCGGCGAGCCGCGTCGAGTGGGAGACCAGCAGCAGCCCGACGCTCACTCCGCGACCGCCTCCGCCTCGCTCTCGCCCGCCGTGGAGTCGGGCGTGGAATCGGGCGTGGCGTCGAGCGCCGCGTCGAGCGCCGCGCGCAGCACCAGCGCCGTCGAGCGCGCGCCCGGGTCCTCGTGGCCGGCGCTCCGCTCCCCCAGGTAGGAGGCGCGCCCCTTGGTCGCGACGAGCGGGATCGTGCCGGTGGCCCCCGCGTCGGCCGCCTCCGCGGCGGCTCGGAGCACGTCGACAGGGTCCCGACCGGCGTCCGCGGCGGTGGTCGCCGCCTCGACCGCGGGGGCGAGGGCGTCGACCATCGTCTTCTCCCCGACCTGCGCCTTGCCGCGCGACGTCACGCCCTCGAGCGCGGCGTCGAGCAGCACCACGACGCCGGACCCGTCCACGCTGGGGCGGGCGGACCGCTTCGCCGCCCGCAGGAACGCCGTCCCGTACAGCGGCCCCGAGGCGCCGCCGACCTTCGACATCAGGGTCGTCGCGACGAGCATCAGCACGTCGCCCACCTCCGCGCGCTCCGGGGCGCCCGGCTCGTCCAGCTTCGCGACCACGGCCTGGAACCCGCGGTGCAGGTTCTCCCCGTGGTCGCCGTCCCCGATCTGCCGGTCGAGCTCCGTGAGCTCGTCCTTCGACCCCGCCACGACGTCGGCGGTGCGCCGCACCCAACGCTCCGCCCAAGCCACGTCGAGCCCCATGACCGCACGCCTCCTCGCCTCGGGGCGCCCCGCGGCGCCCGTCACCAGTGCAACGCCGCCGTACGCACCGGCGCGTCCCACAGCCCCCGCAGCTCGTCGTCCAGCCGCAGCAGCGTGATCGACGCGCCCTGCATCTCCAGCGACGTCACGTAGTTGCCCACGAGCGACCGGGAGACGGTGACACCGCGCTCCTCGAGCAGCCCGCGCGCTCGACCATAGACGACGTACAGCTCCGACAGCGGCGTGCCCCCCATCCCGTTGACGAACAGCAGCACGTCGTCGCCGCCGCCCAGCCGCAGGTCGTCGGCGACCGGGTCGAGCAGGCTGCGCGTGATCTCGGCGGCGCCGGCGAACGGGATCCGGTGGCGGCCGGGCTCGCCGTGGATGCCGATGCCGATCTCGACCTCGTCGTCGGGCAGGTCGAAGGACGGCTTCCCGACGTGCGGCACCGTGCAGGCCGTGAGCGCGACGCCCATGCTGCGCACGTTCGCCACGACGCGGCCGGCGATCTCGGTGACGGCGCCGAGGTCGTCGCCGCGGGCCGCGGCGGCGCCCGCGATCTTCTCCACGCAGACGGTGCCGGCGACGCCGCGGCGGCCCGCCGTGTACAGCGAGTCCTCGACGGCGACGTCGTCGTTGACGAGGATCGTCGCCACCTGCGACCCCTCCGCCTCGACGAGCTCCACGGCCGTCTCGAAGTTGAGCACGTCGCCCGTGTAGTTCTTCACGATCGCGACGACGCCGGCGCCCGAGTCCGCGCCCAGGATCGCCGGGACGATCTGGTCCGGCGTGGGCGAGGTGAACACCGCGCCCGGGACCGCCGCGTCGAGCATCCCGTCCCCGACGAACCCGGCGTGCAGCGGCTCGTGCCCCGAGCCTCCGCCGCTGACCAGCCCCACCTTGCCCGGGACGGGCCCGCCGGCCCGCGTCACGTACACGGGCTCGTCGTGCACCTCGACCAGGTCGGCGTGGGCGAGCCCGAATCCCGCGAGCGAGTCGGTCACCGCGTCCGCGGGGTCGTCGAGCAGCTTCTTCATGTCGTGCCTCCTCGCCTGGCACCGCCGTGCACCGCGGCGGCCTGTCCCCATCCAACACCCGGGCGGCACGCCACGCAGCACCCCCGGGGGGTGGCGGGCGGGTGATCGTGCGCGCGTCCCGGACGGGCGCGTCAGCCGCGGCCGAGCAGGATCCGGGCGTCCGCGACGGTGATGACCGAGCCGGTGACGAGCACGCCGCGGCCGGTGCCGACGCCCACCTGGTCGCCGCTCTCGGCGAGGTCGGCCGCCATCTGCAGCGCCTCGTCGAGGCGGGCGGCGGTGCGTACGCGGTCCTCGCCGAAGATCTCGTGGGCCACCTCGAGCAGGTCCTCGGGGTCGGCCGAGCGGGCCGACGAGTTCTTCGTGAGCACGAGCTCCGTGAGCGCCGGCTCGAGCGTCGCGAGCAGCCCTTCGACGTCCTTGTCCGCCATCACGGCGACGACGCCGACCAGGCGCGGCAGGTCGAACTCCTCGTCGAGCGCGTCGACGAGGGCCTGCGCCCCGTGCGGGTTGTGGGCCGCGTCCACCAGGACGGTCGGGCTCGAGCGCACCACCTCGAGGCGCCCGGGCACGACGACGTCGGCGAACGCCGTCTCGACCACGCCGCCGTCCAGGGCCCGGCCGCCGAGCAGCGCCTCGACCGCGGCGAGCGCGAGGAGCGCGTTGTGGGCCTGGTACGCGCCGTGCAGCGGCACCAGCACCTCGGTGTACAGGCCGGCGGGGGTACGCAGGTCGACGAGCTGCCCACCGACGGCCGGCCGACGGCCGGCGACCTCGAGCTCCACGCCCTCGCGCAGCAGGTGCGCCGACACCTCCGCCGCACGTTCGCGCAGGATCTCGTCGACGACGACCTCCTGCTCGGCGCTCACGACCGTGGCGCCCTCCTTGACGATGCCGGACTTCTCCGTGGCGATCTCCGCCAGCGTCGAGCCGAGCCAGCGCTCGTGGTCGATGCCCACCGGGGTGAGCACCGCGACCTCGCCGTCGACGACGTTGGTGGAGTCCCACCGGCCGCCCATGCCGACCTCGACGACCGCGACGTCGACCGGGGCGTCCGCGAAGGCCGCGACCGCCATGACGGTGAGCACCTCGAAGAAGCTCAGCCGCGGCCCGTCCGCCTCCTGCGACTCGCGGTCGACCACGCCGATGTACGGCGCGACGTCCTCCCAGACCTCGACGAAGCGGGCGGCGCTCAGCGGCTCGCCGTCCACCTGGATGCGCTCGGTGACGCTCGTGAGGTGGGGCGACGTGAACAGGCCGGTGCGCAGGCCGTGCTCGCGCACGAGCCGCTCGGTCATGCGCGCCGTCGACGACTTGCCGTTGGTGCCGGTGAGGTGGATCGCGCGGAACGCGTGCTGCGGGTCGCCCAGCAGCTCGAGCACGCGCCGCACGCGGTCGAGCGTCGGGTCGATGTCGTGCTCCGGCGCCCGCGACATGATCTCCGCGTACACCTCGCGCAGCGACTCCTGCGCCACGGCGTCCTCCGCCGCCGCGCGGGCGGCCTGGCGCTCGGCGGCACGGGCCTTGCGCACGGCGGACGAGGGCTTGTTCTCAGCGTCGGGGGTCACCCCCGAAGGATAGGCGCTGCGCGCCCGCCGACGACGGCCGGTCAGCGCGGCGCGAGCACCACGACCGGGGTCTCCCCGGCGCGGTGCGCGGCGAACCGGTCGATCTCGCCCCAGCCCTGGTGGCGGCCGACGAGCGTCCAGAGCCGGTCGCGCTCCTCGCCCTGCGCCGCCGTCGCCCGGACGGGTCGCGGGCCGTCGACGGTGTCCACCTCGGCGTCCGGGTGCGCGCGCAGGTTGAGCCACCACGCGGGCGGCGGGTCGCCCCAGCCGTTCATCGCCAGGGTCACGTACCGGCCGTCGTCCTCGACGTAGCCGAGGATCACGGCACGCTCCTGGCCGCTGCGGCGCCCGACGACGCGCAGGCGCAGCATGCCGAACTTGCCGCCGGGGGTGGGCCGCCGCAGCGGCCACCGGCCGCCGCTGATCCGGTAGCCGGCGCGCTGGACCGCCCACGCCGAGCGGACGAACCAGCGCGGCGGGACGAAGGGCGGGCGGGACTCGGGGGCCGGTGTCGCGTGCGTGCTGCCCATGGCGGACTCCTCGGCGAACTCCTCGCAGCGGGCCGGCGCGGCACGCCGGGGCACCAGGCTAGCCCCGGGGTGGGCGCCGCGCCGCTGTCGTCGGCCGGGGCTACGGTCGGGTCGTGGCCACCGCTTCCGACGCTCCCGAGCGTCCCGTCCGCCTCGCTCGTCGCGTCGTCCCCGGCCCTCCGGGGTCGGACGCCTCGCCGCTGGTGCTGCTGCACGGCGGGGGCGGTGACGGCTCGACGTGGGACCCGTTCCTCGGCCCGCTCTCCCGCCGCGGCCCGGTCGTGGTGCCGGACCTGCGGGGCGCGGGGCGCAGCCCGCGGCGCGGCGTCGGGTCGGTGACCGAGCTGCGGGACGACGTGCTGCTGCTGCTCGACGACCTCGCCCTGGACCGCGCGGTGCTGGTCGGGCACTCGCTGGGCGCACTCGTCGGGCTGCTGGTCGCCCTCGAGCGGCCCGACCGCGTCGCGGCGCTGGTGCTCGAGGAGCCCCCGCCCCTGGAGCCCTTCCGCCTCCCCGCGCCGGCCAGGCGCCCGGACGACGCGTCGTTCTACGAGCGGGAGATCCGCCCCGCGGTGCTGGCGGCGCTCGCCGCCCCGGACCCCGCCTGGGTGGACGGTCTGGCCGCCGTCGCCGCGCCGACGCTGGTGATCGGAGGCGGCCCCGACAGCCACCTGCCGCAGGACGCGATGGCCCGCACGGCGGCCCGGCTGCCCGACGCCCGGTTCGTCACGCTGTCCGGCGGCCACCTGGTGCACCCGCACTCCCCCGACGCGTTCCTGCGCGAGGTCGAGGGGTTCCTCGACCTCGCGCAGGGCGGCTCGTGACGGCTGGTCCGCGGGTCAGCCGGCCGGCGTCTCCCGCTTGCTCACGCGCACGGCGCGCTCGCCGTCGCCCGCCGCCACGGCGAGGTCGAGGGCGAGGGTCTCGCGGGCGATGAGCTCCCGGTAGGTCTCCACCGCGGCGACGTGCTCGGCGGGCACGTCGAGCTCCAGGGCGATGCGGTCGCTCACCTCCAGGCCCGCGGCCTTGCGGGCGTCCTGCACGTCGCGGATGACGTCGCGGGCGTAGCCCTCGGCGCGCAGCGCGTCGTCGAGCGCGAGGTCCAGGACGACGAACCCGCCGCCCGGCAGCACGGACGCCGCGACGTGCTCGCCGGCCGCGTCGCCCACGACGGTGGTGAGCTCGTACTCCGCCTCGAGGAGGGGCTCGTCGCCGGCGTCGGTCGTGACGACGACGGTGCCGTCGTCGTCCCGGCGCCACGCGCCCGCCTTCGCCGCCTTGATGACGGACTGGACGCCGCGGCCCAAACGCGGGCCGGCGGCCCGGGCGTTGACGGCCAGTCGCTCGGTGATGCCGAACCGCTCGGACGCGTCGGCGTCCGCCTCGACGAGGTCGACCGCCTTGACGTTGAGCTCCGACGTCAGCAGGCCGACGTAGTCCGCGAGCGCCGCCGGGTCCGGCACGGCCACCGTGAGGCGGGCCAGCGGCTGGCGCACGCGCAGCTGGTGCGCCTTGCGCAGCGCGAGCGCGCTGGACACGACCGCGCGCACCTCGTCCATCGCCGCGACGAGCTCGTCGTCGCGCACGAGCGCGGCCTCGGGGACCTGGTGGACCGCGACGGCGTGGGCGCCGTCGGCGCCCTCGAACCGCTCGCCGACGTCCTGCGCGGTCGCCGGCCAGTCCGTGAGGTGCACGGACCGGCCGCCGGTGAGGCCGCGCCAGACCTCCTCGGTGAGCAGCGGCGCCAGCGGCGCCATGACGCGCGTCAGCGTCTCGAGCGCCGTGTACAGCGTGTCGAACGCGTCGGCGTCCTCGGCCCAGAACCGGTCGCGCTGGGTGCGCACGTACCAGTTGGTCAGGACGTCGAGGTGCTCGCGCACCGACTCGCAGGCGCCTCCGATGTCGTAGGCGTCGAGCTGTGCGGTGACCTTCGCGACCAGGTCGTGGGTGCGGGCCAGCAGGTAGCGATCGAGGGCGGGCAGGCCGGGGACGCGCTCGGCCGTGACGGGCTGCGCCGTGTAGCCCGCGCCGTCCGCCTCGGAGCCGGTCGCGCTGTTCGCGTACAGGGTGAAGAAGTAGTAGGTGCTCCACAGCGGCAGCAGCACCTGGCGCACGGAGTCGCGGATGCCCTCCTCCGTGACGACGAGGTTGCCGCCGCGCAGGATCGGGCTGGCCATGAGGAACCAGCGCATCGCGTCGGAGCCGTCGCGGTCGAACACCTCGGAGACGTCCGGGTAGTTGCGCAGGGACTTGCTCATCTTGCGGCCGTCGGACCCGAGCACGATGCCGTGCGAGACGGCGGTGCGGAACGCGGGCCGGTCGAACAGCGCGGTGGCGAGCACGTGCAGCAGGTAGAACCAGCCGCGCGTCTGGCCGATGTACTCGACGATGAAGTCGCCCGGGTAGTGGTGCTCGAACCAGTCGGCGTTCTCGAACGGGTAGTGCACCTGGGCGTACGGCATGGAGCCGGAGTCCATCCACACGTCCATGACGTCCTCGACGCGGCGCATCGTGGACTTCCCGGTCGGGTCGTCGGGGTTCGGGCGGGTGAGCTCGTCGACGAACGGGCGGTGCAGGTCCGGCTCTCCGTCAGGGCCCAGCGGCAGGCGGCCGAAGTCGCGCTCGATCTCCGCCAGCGAACCGTAGACGTCGATGCGCGGGTGCGCCGGGTCGTCGCTCTTCCACACCGGCACCGGGGATCCCCAGAACCGGTTGCGGCTCAGCGACCAGTCGCGGGCGTTCGCGAGCCACTTGCCGAACTGGCCGTCCTTGATGTGCTCGGGGGTCCAGGCGATCTCCTGGTTGAGCTCGACCATGCGGTCCTTGAACTTCGTCACCTCGACGAACCACGAGGACACGCCCATGTAGATCAGCGGCTGCCGGCAGCGCCAGCAGTGCGGGTAGGAGTGCGCGTACGACTCGCGGCGCAGCAGCACCGTGCCGGCGGTGACCGACCCGGCGTCGGCCTCCCCGCGGGTGCGCGCCTTGAGGTGGTCGATGATCGGCAGGTTCGCGTCGAAGACCTGCAGCCCGGCGTACTCGTCCACGGGGTGGATGAACTTGCCGTCCGCGCCCACCGGCATGACGGACGCGACGCCCTCGCGGTCGCACACGACCTTGTCGTCCTCGCCGAACGCGCCGGCGCTGTGCACCAGACCGGTGCCGTCCGTCGTCGTGACGAAGTCGGCCTCCACCACCCGGTGCGCGCGCTCGCGCCCCTCGTAGTACGAGAACGGCGGGGTGTAGGAGGTCTGGAGCAGGTCGCGGCCGGAGAGGCGACCGACGACGCGCGGCGCGTCCTCGTCCGGGTCGGTGAGCTCGCGGGCGTACGCGTCCACGCGCGCCGCGGCGAGCACGTAGCGCTGCGGCGCGCCCGTGAACGACGACTCCACGACGACGTACTCGATGTCCTCGCCGACCATGACGAGCAGGTTGGACGGGAGCGTCCACGGCGTCGTGGTCCAGATGAGGAGCTTGTCGCCGGGGCGCACGACGTCCTGGCCCGCGGGCACGGTGGTGACGTCGAAGCCGACGGTCACGGCCGGGTCCTGCCGGGTCTGGTAGACGTCGTCGTCCATGCGCAGCTCGTGGTTGCTCAGCGGCGTCTGGTCGTTCCAGCAGTACGGCAGCACGCGGTAGCCCTCGTACACGAGGCCCGCGTCGTAGAGCTTCTTGAAGCCCCAGAGCACCGACTCCATGTAGGTGACGTTGAGCGTCTTGTAGTCGTGGTCGAAGTCGACCCAGCGCGCCTGGCGGGTGACGTAGTCGCGCCACTCGGACGTGTACCTCAGCACCGACGAGCGGCAGGCGGCGTTGAACTTCTCGATGCCGAGCTCGAGGATCTCGTCCTTGGTCTTGATGCCGAGCTGGCTCATCGCCTCGAGCTCGGCGGGCAGGCCGTGCGTGTCCCAGCCGAACCGGCGCTCCACGTGCTTGCCGCGCATCGTCTGGTAGCGCGGGACGACGTCCTTCGCGTAGCCGGTGAGCAGGTGGCCGTAGTGCGGCAGGCCGTTGGCGAACGGCGGGCCGTCGTAGAACACGAACTCGTTGCTGCCGTTCTCCCCCGCCGGGTTCTTCGCGACGGACGCGCGGAACGTGTCGTCGGCGGCCCAGAAGTCCAGGACCTCGCGCTCGATCGCCGGCAGGTCCGGGGACGCGGGGACCCCGGCGATGCCGAAGGCGGCGCCCTGCTGGGGCTGGTCGGACGAACGGTGCTGCGGATAGGCCATGGGTGGGCTCCTGTGCGGACGAGCTGGCGGTCGGTGGTACGACGTCGGTGCTGCTGGGCTGGTGCTGTGCAAGGACGACGCCCCCGCCCCGAAGGGCGCGGGTCCCGCGGTACCACCTCGCTTGCGGACGCCGCTCGCGCTGACCTCCGCCGCTCGTTCACGGCTGTGACGGGCCTACCCGTCCGGTTCTACTGAGAGCGCGGGTGCGCTCGGTTCTTCCGGAGGCTCACCGGTGATGGCCGGGTCGACGCCTGTGCGTCCATGGTAGCCAGCCGCGCAAGTGCGGTCGTCGAGGGGCGGCTTCGGCAGCAGGAGGAAAAACCCGGGCGGCATCGCGGACGTTCTCGCCAGGATGGCGGGTATGGACGAGGTCGAGGTCGTCGTGGCCCACAGCCAGCGCGCGACGCTGCGCGTGGGCGACATGTTCCTGAAGGTCGACGGCGACCCGGGGCACGCCGAGCGAGAGGCGCGGGCGATGGCCCTGGCTCCGGTCCCGACCCCGGCGATCCTCTGGTGCGAGCCGCCCGTGCTCGCCATCGCCGCCGTGCCCGGACAGGCGCTCGGCGTCCTCGGCGAACCATCACCGGCGTCGTCGGCGGCCTGGGCCGCGGCCGGTGCCGCCGCCCGCACGCTGCACGACGCACCGCTGCCGCCGTGGCCGGGACGCCCGCTCGACGACATCAGGGCCGAGCTCGACGCCGAATGCGCCTGGCTGCTCGATCACAATGTCCTGCCCCCCGAGGTGATCCGCCACAACCGCGAGATCGCCGAGGCCGCCCTGCGGCCCTGGTCCCCGGTGTTCGTCCACGGCGACCTCCAGCTCACCCACGTGTTCGTCGACGGCGACGAGCTCACCGGCATCATCGACTGGTCCGAGGCCGCGCCCGGCGACGCGATGTTCGACATCGCCATCCTGACGCTCGGGCACGAGGAGCGCCTGGACGACGTGCTGGCCGGCTACGGCCCCGGCGCGGACCGGGCCGTGATCCGCGCCTGGTGGTCGCTGCGGAGCCTGACGGCGTCGCGCTGGCTGATCGAGCACAGCTTCGACCCGGACGCGCCGGGAGCCGAGCTCGACGTGCTCAGAGCCCGGATGCGGGAGTCTTAGAACCATGGACGTCGAACGCCCCCAGGTGGTGTGCCTGTGCGGCTCGCTGCGCTTCCGCGACCTGTTCGAGTCGGAGCGGCGTCGGCTGACGGCCCAGGGGGTGATCGTGCTCGGCCCCGAGGCCATCGACGAGGAGCTGACGCCTACCAGGCGCGAGGCTCTGGGCGAGCTGCAACTCCGCCGGATCGACCTGGCGGACGAGGTCCGGGTGGTGAGCGTCGGTGGCTACGTCGGTGCCTCGACGCGCGGAGAGGCATGGGCCGATGGTGGCATCGGCCCGCCGTCGTCGTCTCCGGTATTCCCGGGTCCCACCGCGGCGGACGCCGCGGTCTACAGTCCCTCGCATGCGCCGCGGACCGATCGTCGCCCTCGCCGGGGTCTCCGGGCTCGCCGGGGTCTCCGGGCTCGCCGCCGTGCTGGCCTGGAGCGAGTGGCTGAACCGGCGCTGGTCGCGCACCCTCGTGGCCGACGCCGCGGGGCCGACGCAGGCCGTCGTCGTCCTGGGGTTCCGCAATCCCGGCCCGGCGGCGAACGTCGTCAACCGCTGGCGGGTGCGCGCGGGGCTGCGGTCGATCGACCCGGCGGCACGCGCGCGGCTCGTGCTCAGCGGGGGCACGACGACGTCCCGCCGCTCCGAGGCGAGGGTGCTGGCCGACCACGCCGTCGGCGTCCTGGGCTACGACGGGCCCCTGGTGCTGGAGGAGGAGAGCCGGACCACCTGGGAGAACGTCGCGCGCGTCCTCCCGCTGGTCGAGGACGCCGACCGGATCACGTTCGTCTCGCAGCCGGCGCACGCGCTCAAGGCCCGGGTCTACGTGGCCCGTCAGCGGCCGGACCTCGTGGGCCGGCTGACCCGCGCGGCCGACCACCGCTGGGGCGAGTGGCTGCCGCTCAAGCCGGCCCTCGCCGCCTACGGCCTGTGGACGCTGCGGGGCGTCCGGCGCGACCTGCGCGGGCGGTGACACCCCGCCGCCCGGCTCGTATCGTGACGTCGTGACCGTCACCCAGGCGTTGCTCGCCTTCGCGCTCGTCGCGGGCCTCCTCACCCTCGTCCCCGGACTCGACACCGCGCTCGTGCTGCGCAGCACCGTGACCCGCTCGCGCTCGCACGGGTTCGCGGCGCTCGGCGGCATCCAGGTCGGCACCCTCGTGTGGGGCGCCGCCGCCGCGGGCGGCGCGGCGGCGCTGCTCGCCGCCAGCCAGACGGCGTACCGCGTGCTCACCCTGGCGGGCGCGGCATACATGGTCTGGATGGGGGCGTCGATGCTCTGGCGGTCCTTCCGGTCCCCCCGCGACGCCGCCGGCGAGGTCGACGTGCCGCTGCCGACAGGCGGCCGCTGGCGCGACTTCGGGCTGGGGCTCAGCACCAACCTCATGAACCCGAAGGTCGGCGTCTTCTACGTCGCCGCGATCCCCCAGTTCGTGCCCGACGGCGTCAACCCGCTGCTCATGGGCCTGCTGCTCGCCCTGGTGCACTGCGTGCTCGGGACCGTCTGGCTGTCGCTCGTCGCCCTCGGGGCGGGCTGGTTCGGGCCCCGGCTGCGCCGGTCCGGCGCCGTGCGCTGGGTGGACCGCGTCACCGGCGGGGTGCTGGTCCTGTTCGGCGCCCGGCTGGCGGCCACCGCGCGCGTCTGACGCCGCCCCGGGCCAGTCTGCGCCCGATCAGGTGATCGTCAGCTCGATCGTGTGCCAGCCGGTGGCGCCGTCCGGCGCGGGCGGTGCCTCCGCCTCGACCTGGACGGTGCCGTCCGCGTCCGTCGCGCGTACCGCCACGAGGTGGTCGCCGGGGGGCGCGTCCCAGTCCAGGCGCCACTGGCGCCACGTGTCCGGGCCGACGGTCTCGGCGAGCTCGGCCGCGACCCAGTCGCCGTCGTCCACCCGCACCTCGACGCCGGAGATCCCGGTGTGCTGGGCCCAGGCGACGCCCGCGAGCGTCACGGTGCCCGCGGGCAGGTCGTCGCCCGGGCGCGGGACGTCGATGCGCGACGACAGCTTGATCGGACCCAGCGCGGACCAGCCGCGCGGCGTCCAGTAGCCCTGCTCGTCGGCGAACCGGGTGACCTTGAGCTCGGTGACCCACTTGGTGGCCGACACGTACCCGTACAGGCCGGGCACCACGAGGCGCGCGGGGAAGCCGTGCTCGGTGGGCAGGGGCTCGCCGTTCATGCCGACCGCCACGAGGCAGGCGCGGTCGGGCTCCTGCAGCACCTCCAGCGGCGTGCCCGCCGTGAAGCCGTCGGTGCTGCGCGAGAGCACCATGTCCGCGCCGGCCTGCGGCTTCGCCCGGGCCAGCAGCTCCCGCACGGGGTAGCCGAGCCACAGCGCGTTGCCGATGAGGCTCCCGCCCACCTCGTTGGAGACGCACGCCAGCGTGACGTGGTGCTCCTCGAGCGGCAGCGCGAGCAGGTCGTCCCACGTGATCGTGAACGGCTCGTCCACGAGGCCGGTCACGGTGAGCGACCAGTCGTCGGGGTCCACCTGCGGCACGACCAGGGCCGTGTCGATGCGGTAGAACTCCGGGTTCGGCGTGACGTACGGAGCGGCACCCTCGACGCCGAGGTCGGCGCCCGCGGGCACCGGCGGCGCCGACGTCGCGGGCCGGGGCAGCCGGATCGCCTCCCGCGCGGCCGTCACCGCGCGACCGCCGGCGGAGACCACGCGCGAGACGCCGAGCACGACCACGGCGCCCGCCGCCGTGACGCCGGTCCACTGCAGGAAGCGGCGCCGGTCGATCGCGGACCGCCAGTCGGCCCCGGGCCGCTCGTCCTCGGCGAACCACGTCTCGACCCGCCGCAGCAGGGCGCTGAGCAGGGCGATCGCGGCCACCACCCCGAGCAGGCTCGGCAGCGCCCAGGCGATGTTCGCCCCCGGACGTCCGGCGGCCACGACGGCCGCCACCGCGCCCACGGCGCCCAGCAGGACGGCGCCCCACGGCGGGCGACGCCGCTCCAGGAACCCCACGAGCGCCGCCCCGGCGAGGGAGACGGCGCCCATCGTCGCGAGCAGCACGGCCTTGTCGGCCGTGCCGAACCACGACACCGCCAGGTCCTTCAGCCAGCCGGGGACGCCGTCCACCACCGCCCCGCCGACCGCCACGACCGGGCTCGACGACGGGTCGACGAACGCCGCGACCAGCTCCGCGACCGCCAGGCCCGCCGCCGTCGCGACCACGCCCGCGAGCGCCGCCCACCAGCCGTCGCGCCGCTTCGGCTCGGGCGGGACCCACGACTCGGCGTCCCAGCCCCCGGCGTCTCCCGGTGAGCTGCTCATGACCTCAGCGTCCCACCACGGGGCTGGCGGGGGCACCGGGGTCCGGCCAGCCGGCGAGGTGCCCGAGCCACGCGAGGGCGAGCCACGACCCCTCGAGGTCCAGCTCCGTCCCCGGACCCGTGACGCGCGCGGAGCAGAGTGCGTCCAGCGTCCACGGTCCCTGCTCCGCCGGCGCGAGCGTCAGCGACCGGAGCGTCAGCGTCGTGCGGTCCAGCTCGACGTCGGCGGGCGCCGCACCGGACGTCGCCGGCAGCGCGGCCCAGGTCCGCCGGCGCGAGGTCCACAGGGTCGGGCGCTCGCCGTCGACCTCGGCGAGCCCGTCCGCGGTGCCGCCGACGACGGCGCAGGGCAGCTCGGCGACGGGCTCGGCGGGGTCGCGCGGCACCCGCGGCGGCTCGTCCCCGAGGCTCGCCACGTCGCCCGTCGGCGCGTTCCCGTTCGCGATCGACAGCGCGAGGTCCACGGCGGCGCGCACGAGGCCCGACGCCGCGCCCGCGCTCTCGCGCACCCCGCGCCGCTGCCGGCGCGGGCGTCGCCACGAGATCACGTCCTGGACCCGGGGACTCGTCATGGCGTCGACCGTAGCGCCACCACGGTCACGCCACGCCCGGCGACGTCACGCCCCGGCGACCGCCGGGTCCGGCCGGGGCACGTGCGCGAAGACCGACTGCCCCAGCCAGCGGGGCACCTGGCGCCGTGCCACCTCGGGGCCCACGAGGTCCACCTCGCGCGAGCGCAGCGCGTTCGCCCAGGTCACGTCCCCCCGCCACAGGCGGGTGAGGGCCCGCAGCGGCGTCGTCACGACCACCGCAGCGTCGTAGCCGGGGTCGTAGTCGCACACCTCGACCTGCCCGTCGCGCACGACGATCCACCACCGGGACACCCGGGGGGCCACGTCGGTGAGCACGATCCCGAGGACGGTCCGCTCCCGGGGCCAGGCGGCGACGTCGATCGTGCGGCGCATGTCCCACAGCAGCAGGTGCGGGTCGAGGTCCTCCTCACCGAGCCCGCCGACCCACCGCGTGCCCCAGGCGCCGAGCGCCTCGACCACCGGCCGCAGCTCCTCGCCGGCGGGCGTGAGCACGTAGCGGACGTGGCCCTCGTCACCGGCGCGTCGCACGACGCCCGCACGTTCCAGGGTCCGCAGCCGCTTCGACAGCAGCGTGGGCGACATCTTCGGGTTGCCGCGCCGCAGCTCGTTGAACCGCGAGCTGCCGAGCAGCAGCTCGCGCACGACGAGCAGCGTCCACCGCTCGTCGAGCACCTCCATCGCCTTGGCGACGGGGCAGAACTGCCCGTAGCCCGCCATCCCCCCAGTGAACGCCCGCGACGCGCGGCGGGCCAGTACAGATCCAGGACTTCGCCCGGTCCAGATCCGGCACTGGATCGCGGCCGGCGCCGGGCGCACCGTGAAGGGGTCGGCACGGTCCCGTGCCGGTCACCGTGGAGCGAAGGAGCCCCTCATGAGCGTCACCGATCCCCGGACCGTCCCCGCCGAGCTGCTCGAGACGGTCCGCACCAAGCACCGCGCCGTCTGGGAGTCGGGCGACTATCCAGCCGTCGCGGACCAGGTCATCCCCTCGTTGGGGGCCGTCCTCGTGGAGGCGTGCGACGTCGGCCCGGGCGACCGGGTGCTCGACGTCGGCGCCGGCTCGGGCAACGCGTCGATCCCGGCCGCGCTGGCGGGGGCCGACGTCATCGCCTCCGACCTGTCCCCCGAGCTCCTCGAGGCGGGCCGACGACGCGCCGAGGCCACGGGCGCCACCCTGCGCTGGGAGCCGGCCGACGCGCACGCGCTCCCGTTCGACGACGGCGCGTTCGACGTCACCCTGTCGTGCGTGGGCGTGATGTTCGCGCCGTTCCACCAGCTCGCGGCCACCGAGCTCGCACGGGTGACCCGCCCCGGCGGCACGATCGGGAACGTCGCGTGGACGCCGGACGGGTTCATCGGCCAGATGTTCGCGACCCTCAAGCCCTACGCGCCCCCGCCGCCGCCCGGGGCCCTCCCGCCGCCGCTGTGGGGCACCGAGGAGCACGTGCTCGCGCTCTTCGGCGACCGCGTCACCGACGTCCGGGCCGAGGTGCACGGGCTCGTCGTCGACCGCTTCTCCGACGGCGCCGCGTTCCGCGACTTCTTCAAGGCCACCTACGGGCCGACCATCGTGACGTACCGGCACCTCGGGGACGACGACGCCCGGGCGGCCGAGCTCGACGACGCGCTGGCCGCGCTCGGCGACCGGCACCTGCGGGACGACGGCACGATGGTCTGGGACTACCTGCTGGTGCGCGCGACCCGGGCGTGAGCCCGCGCCCTCACCCCGCGGCGATGAGGCGGTGACGGACCCGGTCGAGCTCCGGGTCCGTCACGCCGTGCGCGCGCAGGTAGTCCGCCGGGTCCACGCCGTCGAGGAAGTCCCCGAGCGCCGCGGCGACGGCGTCGCACCAGGCCGCCAGCGCGTCGGGCGCGCGGTGCGGCTCGCTCCATCCCGGCTCGGTGACGGCCCGGTCGTTGTTCGCGCGCACGGCCCGCAGGTAGTCGTCGACGACGACCGGGCGGGGGACGCCGACGAGGGTCAGCAGCAGGGCGGTGACCATGCCGGTCCGGTCGCGCCCGCCTGCACAGTGGTAGACGACGGCGCCGTCGGGCGCGTCGGCGATCGTGCGGAACACGTCGGTGACGAGCCCGGGCCAGCGCTCGAGCACGGTCGCGTAGTAGCGCGGGGTGTCGAGGTGCGGCGCCCAGGCGCGCATGAACTCCTCGTCGTCCGGGTCCTCGACGGGGCGGTGGTGCCGTGTCACGGTCGGCGGCAGCTCCAGCGGCTCGATCTCGGCCGCGTTGCGCAGGTCGACGACGGTGCGCACGCCCGCGGCGGCCATCGCCGCGAGACCCTCGGGGCCGGCGTCGTCGAGCCGCGACGTCCGGTAGAGGCTCCCGGTCCGGGTGCGCCCGCCGTCGGCGGTGGGCAGCCCGCCCAGGTCGCGGGCGTTCGGCAGCGCGCCCCAGTGCACCGCGCGGGCGTCGGGGCCGGTCGAGGCGGGGGCCGCCCCCGCGGGCGAGGTGTCGGTCGGGATGCTCACGGGCGTCAGGCAACCACACGTCGTCGGCTGGGCGTACTAGGCTCGACGCCGGATCACGGGCACGACTCTGGCCCGTCGGCGCGACCCGGGCTGTGGGCCGCGGTTCCACCGGCGCGAGATGGCGCGCCGTCGGACGACACCACCGACGACGACCCCTGGAGCTTCCGCGTGCCCCGACTCCCCCGTACCGCCGTGCCCGGCGTTGCCCTGCTCGCCCTGTCCCTCGCCGCCCTCACCGGCTGCGGCCAGGACCCTGCCGACGCCGCGCCCTCGGCCGCCCCGGCGGACGGGTCCGCCGGGGGGACCACCTACCCGCTGACGCTCGACAACTGCGGTGTCGAGACGACGGTCGACGGCGCACCGCAGCGCGTGGTGACGATCAAGTCGAGCACCACGGAGATGCTGCTCGCCCTCGGGCTCGGCGACCGCATCGTCGGGTCGGCGTTCCTCGACGGCCCCGTGCCGGACTCGCTGGCCGACGCCGCCGCCGACGTGCCCGCCGTCGCCGAGCCGATGGCGGAGCAGGTGCCCGGCGCGGAGGCCGTGCTCGGCCTGGAGCCCGACCTCGTCTACGCCGGCTGGGAGTCCAACCTCACCGCCGACGGCGCGGGCGACCGTGCCACGCTGGCGAAGCTCGGCGTGGCGACCTACGTCTCCCCCGCCGCCTGCAAGGCGCCGGAGTACATGCCTGACCCGCTGACCTTCGACGACGTCTTCGCCGAGATCGACGAGGTGGGCGAGGTCTTCGACGCCTCCGACGCCGCCGACGACCTCGTCGCGACGCAGAAGGACGCGCTCGCGTCCGTCGCCCCCGACGACCGCGGCCTCACCGCGCTCTGGTACTCCTCGGGCGACGACATCCCCTACGTCGGGGCGGGCATCGGCGCGCCGCAGATGATCATGGACGCCGTCGGCCTGGAGAACGTCGCGGGCGACGTGGACGACACCTGGACGTCGTTCTCCTGGGAGCAGGCGATCGAGGCGGACCCGGACGTCGTCGTGCTCGTCGACGCGACGTGGAACAGCGCGGAGCAGAAGATCGAGCGGCTCGAGTCGAACCCCGCCACCGCCCGGATGACGGCCGTGCGCGAGGGGCGCTACCTCATCGTGCCGTTCCCCGCGTCCGAGGCCGGCGTGCGCAACGTCGACGCCGTCGTCGACCTCGCCGACCAGCTGGCGGGCCTCGACCTGTGACCACCGTCGCCGAGCCGGTCCGCACCCCGCCGTCGACGTCGTCGACGGCGCGGCGGGGCGCGGCCTGGTGGCTGCCCGCGTCGGTGGTCGTGCTCGTCGCGACCGTCCTCGTGACCGTGACGGTCGGCCCGGCGGACCTGTCCGTCGCGGACGTGTGGCGTTCGATCGCGACGCACGTCGGCCTCGGCGGCGCGCTGGGCCTCGAGCCGCTCGACGCGCTGCCGGACGGCATGGTCTGGGAGCTGCGGCTGCCCCGCGTGCTCACCGCCGCGGCGGTGGGGGCGGGTCTCGCGGTGTGCGGCGTCGTCATGCAGTCCCTCACGCGCAACCCGCTCGCGGACCCCTACCTGCTGGGACTGTCGTCCGGGGCGTCGCTGGGAGCGGTGCTCGTGCTGGTCGCCGGGCTGACGGTGCTGCTGCCGGTCGCCGCGTTCGGCGGCGCGGTCGCGGCGCTCGCTGCCGCCCTCGGGCTGGCCGGCGCGATCGGCACGATCACGCCGACCCGCACCGTGCTGGCCGGGCTGGCGGTGAGTCAGCTCGCCGCGGCCGCGACGAGCTTCGTCATCTTCTGGTCCGCCACCGGCGACTCGTACCGCGAGATCCTGTCGTGGCTCATGGGGTCGGTCGCGGGCGCGACCTGGACCTCGGTCGCGATCACCGGCGTGGCCGTGCTGGTGCTGGGCACCCTGCTCGCCTCGACCGGCTCGATCCTCGACGCGTTCACCTTCGGCGACACCGCGGCCGCCACGCTCGGCGTGCCCGTCGCGCGGGTGCGGTGGCTGCTGCTGGTGGGCGTCGCGCTGCTCACGGGCGCCCTGGTGTCCCAGAGCGGGTCGATCGGGTTCGTCGGCCTGATCCTGCCGCACGCCGTACGGCTGCTCACCGGTGCGCGGCACCGGCTGCTCCTGCCGCTGTCCGCGCTGTGCGGGGCGTCGTTCCTCGTCTGGGCCGACACGCTCGCCCGCACGGTCTTCGCCCCCCGCGAGGTGCCCGTGGGCATCGTCACCGCCGCGATCGGCGCGCCCGTGTTCGCCCTGCTGCTGTGGCGCGGCCGGAGGATCGCATGACCACCGAGACCCGCTCCCAGGCTCGCACCGAGACCCGCACCGGCACCCCCGCCCGGGACGCCGCGGCTCCGGCCGCCGACGGCCTGGACGCCGCCCGGGTCTCGTGGTCGACGAGCGGCCGCCTGATCCTCGACGGCGTGGACGTCACCGCACCCGCGGGCGCGGTGACCGGGCTGCTCGGTCCGAACGGCTCGGGCAAGTCCACGCTGCTGCGCGTGCTCGCCGGGGTGCAGGCGCCGACGGACGACGGGCCCTCGGGCGGCGCACGCGTCGTCTTCGGTGGCGCCGACCTCCTCGCCCTGCCGCGGCGTCGTCGCGCACGGACGCTCGCGTTCGTCGAGCAGGAGGCGTCCACCGACCTGCCGGTGACGGTGCTCGACGCCGTCCTGCTCGGCCGCATCCCCCACCGCTCCCTGCTGGCCGGTGACTCCGCGGACGACCGCGCCGCCGCCCGGCGCGCCCTCGACGACGTCGGGGCGGCGCACCTTGCCGACCGCGAGGTCACGACCCTCTCCGGCGGCGAGCGCCAGCGCGTGCACATGGCGCGCGCCCTGGCGCAGGAGCCCGCGCTCGTCCTGCTGGACGAGCCGACCAACCACCTCGACATCGCCGCCCAGCTCGACGCGCTACGCATCCTGCGCGACCTCGCCGACCGGGGCGTCACCGTGCTCGCCGCCCTGCACGACCTCCAGCTCGCCGCCCAGCACTGCGACCACGTGGTGCTGCTGTCCGGAGGCCGCGTCGTCGTCGCCGGCGACGTGCGCGACGTCCTCGTGCCCGACGTCCTCGACCCCGTCTACGGCGTGCGCACCGAGGTGCTCACCCACCCGCGCACCGGTCGCCCGGTGCTGACGTTCGAGCCGGCCGACTGATCCGCTGCATCAGGCCCGCGGACGCCGCCCCAGCTCGATGGCCGGGCAACGGTCCATCACCATGTCGAGTCCGGCGGCGCGGACGCGGGCCGCGGCGGCCTCGTCGACGACGTCGAGCTGGAACCACACCGCCTTGGCGCCGATCGCGATCGCCTCGTCGGCGACGGCCCCGGCCAGCTCGGAGCGGACGAAGACGTCCACGACGTCGACCGGGAACGGGATGTCCGCCAGGCTCGCGTAACCCTGCTCGCCGTGCACGGTCTCGGCGCGCGGGTGCACGGGCACGATCCGCTTGCCCGCGCGCTGCAGCACCCCCGCGACGCCGTACGCGGCCCGCTCCGTGTTCGTGGACAGCCCGACGACGGCCCAGGTGGTGGTCTCGTCGAGGACGCGGTCGATGGTCGCGTCGACGTCGGTGGTGGTCTCGCTGACCTCTGAGCTGCTCATGCCTCGTGCAACCGGCACCTCGATCGGCCTGTTCCAGTCGCGCGGGTCCCTGATCCTCATGCGTGCCCCCTCGTCGTCCGTTCCGTCCGAGCCCTCGTCCGAGCCGTCATGCGACCGCCAGCGCCACGCCCGCGAGCGCGCACGACGCGGCGCAGGCGACGGTCCGCACGTGGTTGAGCCGGCTCCAGGGCCGGTCGAACGCGGCCCACCCGGCGGCGTCCCGGTGCGCCATGACGTGGTTGTTCAGCGGCACGTTGCCCACCGCCGTCACCCCGAGCATGCCCACGACCACCAGCACGGCGCTCGCCACGACCAGCCACGCGCCGTCATACCCGCCGACGAGACCGACCACCGCCGAGCCCGCGGGCACGACCACGGCCGCGCCGAACAGGGTCATGAACGGTGGCCGGACGGCGTCCTCGTTGATCGCCGCGATCGCGGCGGCCGCCGCCGCGGGGTCGAGCCTGCGCAGCCCCGGCATGACGAAGGTCGAGAACGCCGCGAACACCCCGCCCGCCAGACCGGTGGTCAGCACGGTCAGCACGAGGAGCACGCCCCAGGGGTCCATGGGCCCATCCAACCAGCGGGACGGCCCCGGCCGCAGCAGGATGGACCGCATGCCCGTGCCTCCGGCCGTCTCCAAGGCCACCAAGCGCTTCAACCCGTACGCCCTCAAGGTGAGCTCGCGCGTGCCGCCGTGGGTCACGCTGCACCACACGGGCCGCAAGAGCGGCCGCGAGTACCGCACCCCCGTGGTGGCGTTCGCCGCCCGGGCGCCGATCGACACGCGGGTCGCTCGGCCCGGCGACCCGGTCGAGATCGGGGAGTACCGCGACATCCTCGTGCTGACACCGCTGCCCTGGGGCCCGGACGTGGACTGGTGCCGCAACGTGCGCGCCGCGGGCTCGTACCGGCTCACCCGCAAGGGGGTCGACTACCGCGCGGACCAGCTCCGCGTCGTGGACGCCGACGACGCCCGCGGGATGCTCGGCGGGTTCGTCGGCGCGGCGTCGGGGCTGATCGGCATCGAGTCGTTCCTCGTCGGGCGGCTGCACCGCTGGCCGGTCGACGAGCCAGGGCAGGGCTGAGGACCCGACGGCGTCGGCGGCGCGGGGCAGCTCCCCGGACACGAGGCCGGCGCCCGACGGTCCGTCCGCGCGCGCCCCGAGCAGAACACCGCGCGGCACTCGGCCGGTGGCGCGTCAGGCGTCCGCGCCGTCGAGCAGCCCCGTCAGGATCCGGGGCAGCAGACGACCCAGCAGGTCCTGGTCGCCCGTCGCGGGGGCCGACGTCGCGATCGCCCGCGCGAGGTGCGGATGCTCCCCGGCGACGACGACCGCGCGGAGGTACTCCTCCTGCGCCGACCGCCACTCCTCGGTCGAGCGGTCCGCGGCGAGCTCGGTCGCGGCGAGCGTCGCCACGAGCCCGATCGTCAGGCCCACGGCCTCGAGCTTGACCTGGCCGGGCGCGTCGACCGGGTCCAGCGCGGCGAGCGCCCGCTCGAGGAGGACGACGCCGTGGGGCGTCATCGGCGGCTGCGCCTGCAGGACGTCGACGGTCCACGGGTGACTCCGGCAGAGGGAGTCCAGCGCGCGGGCGAGCGCGAGGACGTCGGCCTGCCAACCCCCGGTGAGGGAGGGGTACCGGACGTCGGCGAGCACCGCGTCGAGCATGAGCTGGATCAGCTCGTCGCGGCTGTCGACGTACCGGTACAGCGCGGTGGCGCCGGCTCCGATCGCGGCCGCCACCTTGCGCATCGACACGGCTCCGAGGCCCCCGGCGTCGGCCAGTCGGACCGCAGCGGCCGCGATGCCGGCGCGGTCGTGCCCGGGTGCCGGTCCGCGGCCCGCCCGTTCGGTCCGCAGCCAGATGCTGCGGGGCCGCTCGCTCTCTGCGTACATCGCTCGCAGTCTAGTAGCCTGGAGTTCAGCGAACACTGTTCACAGAGAGCCGAGGCGCCCGATGACCCCGCCGACCCGCTTTGCCACCCATGACGACGTCACCATCGCGTACGAGACGTTCGGCGACCCGGCCTCCGGCGAGCCGCTCCTGCTGATCATGGGGCTGGACTTCCAGATGGTGTGGTGGCCCGACGCCCTCTGCGAGCTGCTGGTCGACGCAGGGTTCGCCGTCGTGCGATTCGACAACCGCGACACCGGGCTCTCCACGCACTTCACGTCGCCGGCACGACAGAACCCCTGGCGGGCGATGCTCGGCGGGACGGCCCCGGCGTACACCGGCACGGACATGCTCGACGACGTCGAGACCGTGCTGGACGCCGTCGGATGGACGTCGGCGCACCTGCTGGGCATCTCGCTCGGCGCCGGCGTCGCGCAGGCGGCCGCGCTCCGACGTCCGACCCGGGTCCGCAGCCTGACCAGCTGCTGCGGCCTGCCGTGCACCGCCCCCGCGTGGCGCAGGTTGGCGTACGTGCGGTTCGGCATCTTCCGCGAGCTGGCGAGGCTCGGCGAGCCGACCACGTCCGCAGAGGCCGTCGACGTCCTGGTGGCGATCTGGCGGGCCCTCTCCGACCCGGCGCCGATCGACGAGGAGTGGGCCCGCCAGGCCGCGACCGTGAGCCACGACCGCGCGCCCCGGGACCCGCGCACCACCCAGCGGCAGCTCGCCGCGTGGTCCCGGGAGCGCCTGCCCGCGCTCTCGACCCTCCGCGTCCCGACCCTCGTGGTCTCCGGCGAGGACGACCCGCTCATGAAGGTGTCGGGCGGGCGCGACGTCGCCCGTCAGGTCCCGGGCGCCGTCTTCCGGACCCACCCGGGGATGGGGCACACGCTCCCGGAGAGGGTCTGGCCGGCGCTCGTCGCGGACCTGCGGCGGCTGGCGGACCGGGCGAGGGCAGCGGCCTAGGTGAACCCCCCTGGGCGCCGGGCGCGGCACCAGGGCCGGTTTCAGGGACCTCCCGGTTCTGTGACGCCGGTCACCTTCCGTACGTTCGACGGCATGATCGAGGCACAGGGTCTGTCCAAGCACTACGGGAGCACGACCGCCGTCGAGCGCGTCACCTTCACGGTGCGGCCCGGCGTCGTCACCGGCTTCCTCGGCCCCAACGGGGCGGGCAAGTCCACCACCATGCGCATGATCATGGGGCTCGACCGGCCCTCCGCGGGCTCGGTCACCGTCAACGGCCGCGCGTACGCGCGGCACCGGTCCCCGCTCACCGAGGTGGGCGCGCTCCTCGAGGCCCGTGCCGTGCACCCCGGCCGGACGGCGCGGTCGCACCTGCGCGCGCTGGCCGCCACGCACGGCATCCCCGACCGGCGGGTCGACGAGGTCATCGACATGACCGGCCTGGCCTCCGTGGCCCGCAAGCGGGTCGGCGGGTTCTCGCTCGGCATGGGCCAGCGGCTCGGCATCGCGTCGGCACTGCTGGGCGACCCGCGCACGCTCATCCTCGACGAGCCCGTCAACGGCCTCGACCCCGAGGGCGTGCTGTGGGTGCGCAACCTCGCGCGCTTCCTGGCGGGCGAGGGCCGCACCGTCTTCCTGTCCAGCCACCTCATGAGCGAGATGGCGCTCACCGCCGACCACGTCATCGTCATCGGGCGCGGCCGCATCCTCGCCGACGCTCCGGTCAGCGACGTCGTCGAGGCCGCGTCGCGGCGCGCGGTCACCGTCCGCACCCCCGGCCCATCGGCCCTGCGCACCGCGCTGGAGCGCGCGGGCGCCGCCGTCGTCGTGCCCGACGTCGCCCACGAGGGCTCGCTGGAGGTCACGGGCCTGGACGCCGCCGCGATCGGCGAGATCGCCCTCACCGCCGGCGTCGCGCTGCACGAGCTGACCCCGGTCGCCTCGACCCTCGAGGACGCCTACCTGGAGCTCACGGCGGACGCCGTCGAGTACCGCACCGACGACACCTCCGACCAGCTGGCGGCCGCCGGCACGACGAGCACGGGAGACCCGTCATGAGCGCCACCACCACCCTGGTCGCGGACCGCGCGCCGGAAGCCGACGCCCACGTGACCTTCGCGCGCGTGCTGCGCTCGGAGCGGCTCAAGCTGTGGTCGCTGCGCTCCACCTGGTGGGGCGTGGCGCTGACGGTGCTGCTCATGGCGGGGCTCGCGGCGCTCATGGCCGCGACGCTCGGGTCGGCCGCGAGCTCGCCCGGCATGCAGGAGACCATGAGCGCCGACCCGCGGCTCGCGACCCCGAGCGGCGCCGTCGCGGTGACGTTCGGGTACGGGTTCGCGCAGCTCACCGTGGCAGTGCTCGCCGTCCTGACCATCACCGGCGAACACTCCACCGGGATGATCCGCGCGACCTTCGCCGCCGTGCCCCGGCGGCTGCCCGTCCTGTGGGCCAAGCTCCTGGTCGTCGCGGCGACGACGGCGCTGCTGGCCGTCGTCGGCCTGGCCGCGGCCTGGCTCGCGACGGCGTCCTCGCTGTCCGCCGACGGACTCGCGCTGGACCTCTCCGACGGCGAGCATCTCCGCGCCCTGGGCGGCACGGTCGCGTACCTGGTGACCGTCGCCGCGCTGTCGCTGGGCATCGGCGCCCTCTGGCGGAGCACCGCGGCCGGGATCGCCACCACCCTGGGCCTGCTGATGGTGCTGCCGCTGCTGTTCCAGGTGCTCGCCGGCTCGGCCGCCTGGGCGCAGGACGTCTACGCCTACCTCCCGACCGTGGCCGGCGAGCGCCTCGTCGCCACCGGGCCCGCCCCGGACGGGCTCCTCTCCCCCGGCGCCGGGTTCGCGGTGCTGGCCGCCTACGCGACGGCGGTGATCGCCGCGGCCGCCGTCGCCGTCCGGCGCCGCGACGCGTGACCGCGCTCGCGGCCGGGCTCAGTCGTCGCGCGCCTCCTTCACCTGGGCGACCAGCTGGGTCGGGTTCACGAACCTCAGGGCGGCGACGAGCATGACGAGCATCGTCGCCGTGTACATGACGGCCATGGCGGAGACGAGCTGGCGGGCCTCGCCGCCGCCCGCCGACGTCATGGCGCGGTAGATCGCCACGACGAGGGTGTCGGACTGCGGCCCGGACACGAGGAACGTCAGCTCGAACATGCCGACGGTGCGCACCAGCACGAGGATCGACGCCGCGAGGATGCCGGGCACGAGCAGCGGGGCCAGGATGCGCGTGAACACCTGCCGCATCCCGGCGCCGCACATGCGCGCCGCGGACTCGATCGCGGGGTTGATCTGCTCGATGAACGGCGTCATGGTCAGGATCACGAACGGCACCGAGGGCACCAGGTTGACGAGGATCACCGCGATCACCGACCGGCCCAGTCCGAACGCGTACATCACGGTGGCGAGCGGGATGCCGAACGTGATCGGCGGCATGAGGATCGGCAGCAGGAAGAGCAGGTTCACCAGACGCTTGCCGGGGAAGCTCCGCCGTGCCAGCAGGTACGCCGCCGGCACGCCGATCAGCACGGACAGCACGACGACGGCGAGCGCCACCCCCACCGTCACGCCCACCACGTGCGTGAGGTCGAACCGGTCCCACGAGCTCGCGTACCACTCGGTGGTCCACTCGGCCGGCAGCCACGTGTCGAACCACGACCGCCCGAACGAGTCCACGACCACGGCCGTGATGATGCCGAGCAGGAACACCAGGAACGCTGCCATGCCCGCCCAGACGAACCACGTCGACGGCGACGCCGCCAACGACCGCTCGCCCGGGGGCCTGCCCGCCGCGCCCCGCGCGCGGGCCGGAGCGTCCTGCGGCGCGCCCGACGTCGTCGTCGGGCTCTCGAGCGTGCTCATCCCTTGCCTCCCGTCGATCCCTTGTAGAGCAGCGACCGCCAGGCGAGCACGACCGCGATGACGATCAGCTCGACGACGCCCATCATGAGGGCGATGGTCGAGGCCATCGCGTAGTCGTTCTGCTCGCCGAAGGCGCGGAACGCCATGAGCGACATCACGCGCGTGGAGCCCATCGCGTCACCGACGAGGCGGGCGGACGGGAACACCGAGAACGCCAGCACGAACGTGAGGATGAACGTGGTGGCCAGCCCGGGCGCGAGCAGCGGCAGGGTGATCCGCCGGAACCGCTGCCACCAGCCGGCGCCGAGCGTGCGCGCCGCCGAGTCGAGCGACGGGTCGATGCCCGACAGGTAGCTCGACACCAGCAGGAAAGCGAACGGGAACCCGGTGATGATCAGCGAGAACATCACGCCGGTGTAGTTGTTCACGAGCTGCACCGGCTCGTCGACGAGCCCCGTCGCCAGCAGGAACCGGTTGAGCCACCCCTGGCGCCCGGCGAAGATGAGCAGCCCCTGCGCCGTGAGCACCGTGCCGAGCGTGATCGGCAGCACCAGCACCGACGTCATGAACCGCTTGAAGCGGAACTTGCGGCGCAGCACCATCGCCACGGGGATCGACGCGAGCACGTTGAACAGCGCCGCCGGCAGGGCGAGGCGCATCGTGATCCAGATCGAGTCGAAGACGAACGGGTCGCGGAAGAACGCCACGTAGTTCGCCAGGATCCCGCCGCCCCACTGCTCCTGGGTGGCGGCGCTCGGCTGGAAGGTGAGCCCGATCCCGTACGAGAACGGGTACACGAACAGCGCGAGCGCGAAGACCAGCGCGGGCACCATGAGCCACAGCGACGAGTCGATGCCGCGCTCCGCGAGCCGGTGCCGCAGGCTCGCGGTGCTGCGCGCGGGGTGGTCGGCGACGGCGGTCATGCCACCGTCACCGCCTCCGCCCGGTCGGCGGCCGCCGGCGCCGCCGAGAGCTCCGCCGGGAACACGAGCACCCGGTCGGAGGCCGCGGTGAGGCGCACGGCGTCGCCCACCGCGGGCGCCGTCGGCGTGCGCACGTGCAGCGTGGCGCCGTCCGCCGTCTGCACCACCACGGCGAACTCCCGACCGTGGTACTCGACGACGGCGACCACGCCCTCGACGACGTTGCCGTCGCGCGGCGCGTGGCCGTCGGCCAGCACCGTGAGGTCGTCCGGCCGCACCGCCACCCGGACCTCGTCGCCCGCCGCGACGTCGCCCACCGTGCGACCGTGCAGCGTCAGCCCGCCGACGCGGACGGCGCCCTCGCCGCCCAGGGTCCCGGCGAGGATGTTGCGGTAGCCCATGAAGTCCGCGACGTGCCAGTTGCGCGGGTGGTCGTAGAGGTCGTCCGGTGCACCGATCTGCTGCACCCTGCCCTCGCGCAGCACGACGAGGCGGTCGGCCAGGGACAGCGCCTCCTCCTGGTCGTGCGTCACGTAGATCGTCGTGAGCCCCAGCTCCTGGTGCAGCCGCCGGATCTCCGTGCGCATGTCGAGCCGCAGCTTCGCGTCGAGGTTCGACAGCGGCTCGTCCATGAGCACCAGCGACGGCTCCAGCACCACCGCGCGCGCGATCGCGACGCGCTGCTGCTGCCCGCCGGAGAGCTGGCCCGGCAGCTTCTTGGCGTGCTGCTCCAGCTTCACCAGCGCGATGGCCTCGGCGACCCGCCGCGTGACGTCCGCGCGCGGCAGGCCCCGCATCTGCAGCCCGAACGCGACGTTCTTCTCCACGGTGAGGTGCGGGAAGAGCGCGTAGCTCTGGAACACCATCCCGAAGCCGCGCTTCTCGCTCGGCACCGTGTCCACCCGACGCCCGTCGAGCAGGATCTGTCCGTGGGTCAGCGGGAGCAGGCCCGCGAGGCAGTTGAGCGCCGTCGACTTGCCGCAGCCCGACGGGCCGAGCAGGGCGATGAACTCGCCCGCCCGGACCGTCAGGTCGAGGCCCGCCAGGGCCTGGTGGCCGCCGAAGCTGCGCCCGACGTCGCGCAGCTCCAACGACTCGAACGTGCCGGCCGTGATCGCCATCGAGCCCTCACTCCTCCGTGTACTTGCCGGCACCGACCTCGCGGTCCCAGAGGTCGAAGGCCTTGACCATCGCGTCCGGGGCGAGCGGCGTCGTCGACGGGGCCGACTCGATGAGGTCGTCGTACCAGTCGCGGCCATACTTCTCGATGGTCTCCTGCGACTCCTGCGGGGCCTTGTCGAGCGTGGCGCCCTCGACCGCGGGGCCGGGGTAGAAGTAGCCGTGGTCGTAGGCCTTGGCGTTCTGCTCCGGCGTGAGGACGTCCTGCAGCAGCAGGAGGATCGCCGAGATCTTGTCCGCCGACTGCCCCTTCGGGATCGCGGCGTAGTGCGCGTCGGTCACCCAGGTGAAGTCGTCGAACGGGGCCGCCTCGAGCGTGTTCGGCAACCGGCCGTCGGTGCGCGGCTCGATCTCCCAGCCCGTCGTCGTGGGGATCATGCTCCAGGTGCCGTCGCCGACGTTGGTGACGACCTGCCCGGTGCCGGTCGGGTAGTTGTCGACGTACTGGCCCAGCTCCTTGAGGTAGGCCCACGTCTTGTCCCAGCCGTTCTCCGGATCCTTCGGGTCCTTGTCGCCCAGGATGTACGGCAGGCCCATGAGGAACGTGCGGCCGGGGCCGGAGTTCGCGGGTCGCGCGTACCCGAACTTGCCCGGGTTGGCCTTCGCCCAGTCGAGCAGCTCCTGGGGTGTCGACGGCACGTCCGTCACGACCTCCGGGTCGTACTGGAGCAGCGGCCCGGACGGGTAGTACGTGACGACGACGCCGTACCCCTCGGCGAGGTCCTGCATGGCCGCCGCCGGCTCGAGGTAGTTCTCCTGGTTCGACAGGCGGTCGCCGAAGTCGTCGATGACGGGCACCCACAGGTCCTGCGCGATGCCGGCGGACAGGCCGTCGTTGCCGGTCAGCACGAGGTCCACCGAGAGGTTCCCGGAGTCCACCTGGGGCTTCACGATGCCCGTGACGTCCGGCGCGCCGCCGGTCTCCCAGGTGACGGACGAGACGACGTCGGGGTTCGCCTCGACGAACGCGTCGACCATCGGCTCGGTGAGCTTCTGGTTCCCCGCGACGTCGAGGATGTGCAGCTCGACGGGCTCCGACGGGGCGTCGGGGACGTCGGCCGCGTCGGTCACGGCGGGACCGCTGCCGTCGCCCTCGGCCGCCGGTGGGGCGCAGCCCGCCACGGTGACGACGCCGAGACCGGCGAGGCAGAGGAGTGCGGCAGTACGGGACACGCTGGATGACCGCATGACGGAGGTACGCATGAGACCTGCTTCCTTCTGATTCGGGGCGACGTTGGCCCGGGGACGTCAGGAGCCCTCGTCGACGTCGGCGAGGGGGTGGTGCTACTCGAGGGGTACAGGGGGGCCGGCGGACGTCCTCGTGGGGGCGCCCGTCCGGCGGTCCACGACCTCGTGGACGGCGCCCGTGGAGCCACGGACCACGAGCTCGACGGGCAGGCGGTCCACGGTCGGACCGGGACGCGCCCCGGCGTCGACCCGGGCCGGGGGGTCCTCGGAGCCGAGCTCCCCGACCAGCAGGTCCACCGCGCGGCGGCCCAGTCTCGTGCGGGGAACGCGGATGGTGGTCAGCGCCGGGGACACGAGCGTGGCGACCGCGACGTCGTCGAACCCGACCACCGACACGTCGTCGGGCACCTTCACCCCGCGTTCCCGGAAGCGGCCGAGCATCCCGAGCGCCATGAGGTCGTTGAAGGCGACGACGGCCGTCACGTCCTGCGCGAGCACGTGGTCCGCCGCGGCGAAGCCCCCCGAGAAGTAGGGGCTGAAGGCACCGAGCTCGACGAGCGACAGACCGTCCAGGCTCTCGGCGGCGCGCCGCAGACCGTCCGAGCGGCGTTCGCTCGACCAGGAGCTGACCGGGCCCGCCGCCACCGCGACTCGGCGGTGGCCGAGGACGTAGAGGTGGCGCAGCGCCTGCGAGACGCCGTCACGGTCGTCGACGGCGACCGACGGCAGGGCACCGACCTCCCGGCTCACGAGCACCGTCGGGACGTCGCCCGCGAGGCCGAGCACGTCGTGGTCGCTCGAGCGGGGCGACGCGAGGAGCACGCCGTCGACCCGGCGCGCGAGCTCGCGGACGAGCGCGGTCTCCGAGGTCGCGTCCTCCTCCGAGTCGACGATGAAGACGGCGTAGCCGAGCGCCCTCGCGCGCGCCTGGACGCCCTTCGTCACCGAGGCGAAGTAGGGGTTCTCCAGGTCGGGGACCAGCAGCCCGATGGCGTGGGTCCGTCCCATCCGCAGCCCGCGGGCCGTCGGGTCGGGCTGGTACCCCAGTCGGGCTGCCGCGGCGACGACCCGGTCGCGCGTGGCAGGAGAGACCCGGCCCGTCGACGCCAGGGCACGGGAGACGGTCGACACGGAGACCCCCGCCGACTCGGCCACGTCACGCGCGCTCGCCATGACACCCCTTCAGGTCGGACCGGTGCGCCGTCGCACCCGCCGTGCCGCAACAGTGGCAAACGATTGCAGGCGGGTCAACCCCCTGGCCGTCCTCCTTGGGGCCGACGTGGGCCTGCGCGCAGCGCCGGGCGCAGCGCGTCGGTGCGCAATCGATCCCGGCCACGGGCGACCGTCGAGGGGCCACGGCGGACGGGGGCGCGGCACAATGGCCCCATGACGGCACAGCTCTGGATCACCGGCGACCCCGAGACGGACGCACTGCTGAGCGACGACATGTTCGCGCTGCTCGTGGGCATGCTCCTCGACCAGCAGTACCCGATGGAGCACGCGTTCGCGGGGCCGCGCAAGATCCGCGACCGGCTGGGCAGCATCGACCCGCACGCGGTGGCGGACGCCGACCCGGACGAGTTCGTCACCCTCGCCACCACTCCCCCGGCCATCCACCGGTACGGCCGGTCCATGGCGGGCCGCGTGCAGGCGCTGGCGCGGGTGATCGTGGACGACTACGACGGCGACGTCGCGAAGCTCTGGACGACGGCCGGGGCCGAGGGGCCGGCCACCGGCGCGGAGGTGCTGGCTCGCCTGCGCGCGCTACCGGGCTTCGGCGAGCAGAAGGCCAAGATCTTCCTCGCCATGCTCGGCAAGCAACGCGACGTCCGGCCCGTGGGCTGGCAGGAGGCCGCCGGGCACTACGGCGACGACGGCTCGCGCCGCTCGATCGCCGACGTGACCAGCGCGGAGTCCCTCGCCGAGGTGCGGACCTTCAAGAAGGCGCAGAAGGCGGCGGCGAAGGCGGCCAAGCAGGGCTGAGGCCCCGCTCGGCCGCCGCGGGACGCCGGTTCAGCGGCCGTGGTGCCCGTGCGGGAGCGGCACCTTCCACACCTCGCCGTCGAGGGTGACGACGTAGGCCGTGCGCCCGACGATCTCGAACGACGTCGGGCGGTCGAGGCCGGTCGCCACGGCTCGCAGGACGCCGTGCCGCCCGGCCTTCATCACCTGGCCGGTGTCCGGGTCGGCGGGCGACCCCTCGGGGTTGCCCGGGGTGAAGTGGCCCTGGGCGAGCGCGTAGAGCCCGCCCCGTCCGCGCTCGACGTCGACGAGCAGGCGGCCGCCGGAGGCGACCTCGTGGACGCCGTGCCTCCAGGGGGTGAAGGCGACGACCCGGCCGTCGCGCGGCAGGTGGGGCACCGGACCCGCCTGGGCGACCAGGACGGTCCGGCCGATGGTCTCCAGGCCCGTCGGCACGACGTTGCCGAACGCGCGGACCTGCGTGATCGAGCCGTCGGGCGTCACGTACAGCACCCGGTTGTGGTGGCCGTCGGTGACGAGGAACCCCCTGCGGTACGGCTCCATGGCGTACTGCAGGCCGGAGGGCACGAAGAAGTCGGTCTTCGGCGGGTGGGCGATCGACCAGGCGCCGATGTCGGCGACGGGACGCGCGACGCCGTCCCGTCCGACCCGGTACAGGCCGGAGACCTGCGGGTCCGCGAGCGACACGAGGACGTACGCGGTGCGGCCGCGGAACGCGACGTCGAGTGCGCCGCCGGGCGTCCCCGCCTGCTGCACGGGCAGCCCCGAGACGAAGGTCGAGGCGGCGCCGGTGCGGCGGTCGATCCGGGAGACCTCCCCGGACACCGGTTCGGTGACGTAGAGGGCCCCGTCGGGACCGACGGTGGAGCCGGCGCCGCCGGACAGCCCGGTGGTCAGGAGCGACGGGTCGGCGTGATGGTGGCCGTGGTCGTGGCCGTGGTGCGACGGAGTCGCGGCAGCGGTCGCGACCGTGGTCGCGGCGAGCATGGTGGACAGCAGGACGGCGATGATGCGTGGGGTGCGCATGGGGACCCCTCCCGAGGTGCGTCGTTGCACGGACGGTGAGGCTCGGCGCGGTGGCCGGGTCGGGACGTGGCGCTCCCCTCGCCGTGATCGACGCTACGCCCGATGCCCCTCGCCGTCACGGGCCGTTCGCCCCGGCGACCACCCGGCGGCGCGCAGCCGTCCGAGCGCGCGGTCGTGGGGCAGCGCGTGCCGGGTCCCGCGGTGCCCGACGGTCGTCGTGGCGGTGAAGACCGACGCGAGCAGCGCCTCCTCGACGGCGTCCGTCGCGGCCGCGAACAGCGGGTCCAGCCAGTCGTCGGGCACGAGCGGGTCGGCGGGGTCCGCCGTCGTGAACGCGAGGCCGTAGTCGCCGCTGCCGTGCGCGAAGTCGGAGCCCACCCGGCCCATGGCGAACACCGCGCGGCGGGCGACCCGTTCGAGCCGCCTGGCGTCGAGCGGGGCGTCGGTGGCCACGACGATCATGCACGAGTTGCCCTCCGCCGGACCGGATCCCTTCGGCACCGCGTCGATCTCTTCGGCACGGGGAACTGCCGAAGAGATCGACTCCGTGCCGAGCAGATCTGCCGCGGGCAGCGGCACGCCCTGCACGGTGAGGGTGCCGGAGAAGTTGGACTGCACCAGCACGCCCACCGTGCGCGGCCGGCCCGCGACGTCGACCCGGCGCGACGACGCCCCGATCCCGCCCTTGTACCCGAGCGTGGCGGTCCCCGCCCCCGCACCGACGCAGCCCTGCTCCACCGGGCCGGACGTCGCGCCGTCGAGCGCGGCGAGCACGTGCGCCTCGGTGATCGGCCGGGCGCGGATGTCCGAGAGGTACCCGTCGTTCGTCTCCCCCACCACCGGGTTGAGGGTGCGCACGTCCTCGTAGCCGGGCCAGGCGAGCACGTGGGTGACGAGCGCGTCGGCGGCGCGGAACGCGGAGAGCGTCGCGGTGAGGAGGATCGGCGTCTCGATCGCGCCGAGCTGCTCGAGCTGCGTCGCGCCCACGAGCTTGCCGTACCCGTTGCCCACGAACAGCCCGCACGGCAGCGCTCGCCGCTGCCCGGGCCCGGCGCCGAGCGCGTCGGGGACGACGGCGGTGACGCCCGTGTGCAGATGCTCGCCCTCGTGCAGGGTGGTGTGCCCGACGCGCACCCCCGGGACGTCGGTGATCGCGTTCGCCGGGCCCGTGGGCAGACCGCCGACGACGACGCCGAGCTCGCGGGGCCCCGGCCGCGCGCCGCTCATGCCCGCCCCGTGGGGACGAGCCGCGCCGGGTGGACGTCGCGCCAGGTGCGGGAGCCGTCGACCAGGTCCTGCACGTGCTCGCGGAACCGCGGGCACGTGGCGATGTCGTGCGCCCGGCACGACAGGGCGTGCTCCGTCATGTGCCGGGAGCGGTCGATCTCCTCCTGGCGCCGGTCGAGCTCGGCCAGGTGCGCGGTGAGCACCTCGTGGCGGTCACGGGCGCCGCGCCCCGTGGACCCGGCGTCGAGCAGCACCTGGATCTGCTCGAGGCTCATGCCCGCGACCTTGGAGCTGAGGATCGTCGCCACCCGCACGACGTCGTCGGGCCCGTAGCGCCGCCGCCCCGCGCCGTCGCGGACCGGGTCCAGCAGACCGACGTCCTCCCAGTAGCGCAGCACGTGCGTCTCCAGGCCGAAGCGCTCGGCCAGCTCCCCCACGCTCCACGTCTGCTGGGCCGCACCGCTCGACGCCATCCCACTTGACTTCATGTCGACATGAAGTCACAGCCTGGGGTCAGCACGCAACCCGACCCGAAGGAGACGCCATGAGCGACACCACCCGCCACGACCTGCACGACGCCGTGATCATCGGCGGCGGACCGGCCGGCCTCGCGGCCGCTCTGATGCTCGGCCGCACCCACCGCGACGTCGTCGTGCTCGACTCCGGCACCTACCGCAACGACCCCACCGACGCGATGCACAACGTGCTCGGCTTCGACGGCGTGGCGCCGGCGGAGTTCCGCGGCGCCGCGCACCGCACGCTGGCCGCGTACGACACGGTCGAGCTGCGCCGCGCCACCGCCCACGACGTCGCCCCGCTCGACCCCGCGTCGCCGGCCGACGGGTTCGTCGTGCGCACCGACGACGGCGACGTCGCCGCCCGCCGCCTGCTGCTCGCCACCGGCGTGCGCGACGAGCTGCCCCCGACGCCCGGGCTGGAGCGGCTGTTCGGCACCGTCGCCGCACACTGCCCGTACTGCCACGGTCACGAGTTCTCCGGCACCCCGGTCGCGATCCTCGGCGCCGGGCCGCACGCCCCGCGCGTCGCCGGCCTGGTCGAGCGGATCGCGACCCGCGTCGTCGTCCTGGCCGACGGCGGGGACGTCGACCCGCAGGTCCGCGCGGCGCTCGACGCCCGCGGCGTCGCCGTCCGGCCGGAGAAGGTGCTCCGCCTGGAGCCGCTGACGCTGCCCGGCGGGCACCCGGGCGCACGGGCCGTGCTGGACGGCGCCGCGGCGGAGGAGCTCGGCGGGATCATGGTCGCCCCGACGCTGCACCAGGCGGCGCCGTTCGCCACCCGCCTCGGGCTCGAGCTGCGCGAGTCCGGCTGCGTGGCCGTCGACGCCATGGCCCGCACCAGCATGCCCGGGGTCCTCGCGGCCGGCGACCTCGCCCACACCGCCGACTTCCCCATGCCCGTGAGCTCCGTGACCGCGGCGATGGCGGCCGGACAGCTCGCCGCGGCGTCGATCGACGCCGACCTGCTGGTCGCCCCGCGCTGACCGTCTCGCACGCTCGGGACGACGGGCAGGATGGCGGCATGATCCGCCACCACCTGTTCGTCGTCGCCCATCCGCAGGCCGAGCACACCGCCGCCGACCTCGTCGGCGGGTGGTACGACTCGCGTCTCACGGACCGAGGACTCGCCGACGCGCACCGGGTTGCCGCGGAGCTCGGCCGGCGGCTCGACGCCCGTCCGGATCCCCGGCGTCCGGTGCGCGTCACGACCTCCGACCTCGCCCGTGCGGCGGAGACCGCGGACGTCGTCGGCGCGGCGCTCGGGGTCGCGGTCGCGCGCGACCGGCGACTGCGGGAGATCAGCTTCGGCACCGCCGAGGGCCGACCGAACGCGTGGCTCGCCGCGCGGCGGGTCCACGCGCCCGACGACGACAGGCTCGACCACCGCGGCCCCGTGCCCGGCGCGGAGACGCGACGCGAGGTGGCCGACCGGGTCCACGCGTGCGTCGCCGGGCTGATGACGGACACGGACCACGACCACGTGGTGGTGACGCACGGTTTCGCGCACACGTTCGTCGTGACGGCGTGGCTGCACGTCCCCGTCGAGGCGGCGGGCTTCGCCGCCTTCGCCACGTCACCGGGAGCGATCACCCACCTCACCCACGACGACGGGTGGGGCAACCGGACGCTCGTGGAGCTCGGCGCGACGTCCCACCTCGCGGCCGCCCACTAGGCTCGCCGCATGACCTCAGCGCACCCCCTGCCGCTCGGCCCTGCCCCGCGACCCACCACGGGAGACGACCTCGCCGACCGGCTCCGCGCCCTCGCGACGCGGGCGGCCGGCGCCGGCGTCGCCGGCCTCGACCGGGCGCGCGTCACCGCCACCCTGGAGGGCGCGGACGTCGCGACGCTCGAGGCGGACCTCACCGGCGTGGCGTTCGGCGCGCAGCAGAAGGCCCCGGGCGTCGGGTGGCAGCCCGGCACGATCACCGCGCGCGAGGACGGCACGGTGCGCCGCCTGCGCGTCGACGCCCACCCGCTCACCGCCGTCGACCTGCCCGTGGACGTCACCGCCGAGGCCGAGGGGCTGCGGTTCACCTGGGTCGAGGGCGCCGACGGCCAGGTCGGGTTCGAGCCGGTCGAGCCCGACGATGCGCACCCGGTGACCGGACACGCCCGCGTCGCGGTCTCCCGCGCCGGCCTGGTCGCGACCGTGCACGGCCTGCTCGCCGTCTCGCTGCAGTCCCAGGGCATCACGCTGAGCGACCTGGACGTGCAGCTCGACTCCCACGGCCCGCGCGCGGCAGGCCTGCGCATCGAGGCGAAGATCCGCAAGGGGTTCCTCTCCGCGGGCGTCTCCGCCACGGCGTCGGCCTCGGTCGACGCGGCGATGGTGCTGACCGTCGGCGACGTGCGCATCTCCAGTGGCAACCCGCTCGTCGCCGCGATGCTCGGCGCCGTCCGGGGCCGCGTCGAGGCCGCGGCGAACCGCCGCATCGACCTCGCGGCCGCGCTGCCGCCCGGGGTCCGGCTCGCGGACGTGCGCCTCGACGTCGGCGAGGAGCTCGTGCTCACGGCCCGGCTGGGCTGAGCGCGCGCACGGCGGGACGTCAGGCGACGGCGGGCTGGTCGAGCACCCACCGCCAGGTCCCGTCGGCCTGACGACGGGCCACCTCGGCCGTCACCGCCCCCGACTCCAGCCGGGTGGACGTCAGCGCCAGGTCGCCCTGGACCAGCGCCCGCGCCGGCACGCCCGGGGCGAGCTGCGGCCGCGCGGCGAGGATCAGCCCGAGGGCCGCCCGGATCGCCTCGCGACCGACCTGCTGCTCCCCGGGCGGGAACGCGAACACGGCGTCGGGCTCGTAGAGGGCGACCAGGCCCTCGAGGTCGCCGGCGTTCAACCGTTCGACGAACAGCCGTCCGAGGTCGTCGGGCTCGAGCGCCGGCACATGCTCATCGTTGACCATGCGGCGATCGTGCCACCGCCACCGACGTCCGTCCACGGTCCTGGGTGGCCCGCCTGTCGGTGCCGCGTGCGAGATTCGGGTCATGCCCGATCGCCCCGACGTCCCTCCCTCGCTCGTCGAGCACCTGGGGAGCCTGCTCGACTTCCCGGAGTGCGCGCGGGAGGACGCCTGGACCGGTGTCCGGTGGCGGGTGCGCAAGGCCACCGTGGCGCACGTCTTCGGCGGCGAGGACCAGCTCTTCCGCGTGACCTTCCGCGCCGAGCCGCAGGAGGTCCGGGCGTTCGAGCACCTCGGTCACCCGTACTTCCGCGCCGGCTGGGGCGGCAACGTCGTGGGCGTGGTCCTCGACGACCGCACCGACTGGGACGAGATGGCCGAGCTGCTCACCGACTCCTACTGCCTCCAGGCGCCACGCACGCTGGCCGAGGCCGTCGACCGGCCGGAGCCGCCGGACGACGGCGCGGCGACCGCCGGCTGACGCCCGTCAGAGGGAGACGGACGTCCCGACCAGCACCAGCTCGGACGTGTGCGACCCGGCCACGCCGACGTCGGCGGGCCGCGGGCGGAACCCGGGCAGGTCCTCCAGCCCGCCGCCGGCGGCGACGACCCGCAGGTCCAGCGGCTGCCCGGCGGGCACGACGAGCCGCACCTCGAAGCCGTCGTCGCCCGGGGCGTAGAAGCGGGTGTCGAGGGCGCCGCCCTCGACCGGCACCGTCCGGCCGGCGACCTTCGCACTCTCCACGCTCGAGGCGTTCAGCTGCACGTACCGCAGGGCTCCCGCGGTGCCGATCGGCGCCCCCGCACCGGGGGTCACGCGCAGGGTGAGGACGCGGGCGTCGCCCGCCGGCTCGGCGTCCAGCACGTCGACGACGGGGGCGGGCAGGTCGGCCGCCTCGGCGTCGCCGGCGTGCACCTCGCCCGCGAACATCGGGAACGGCTCGGACAGGTCGGTCTCGGTGTCCACGAACTGCGCGGTCCACCTGCTCGGGGTGCCCTCGTCGGAGACCCAGTGCGCCGAGCCGGTGTCGGCGTCCAGCGCGTACGCGAGGCGGGTGGGCTCGGGGTGCTCGGCGTCGAACGGGTCGGCGACGAATCCGACGACGAGCGCGACGACGCCCACCGCGGCGCACGCGCCCACCAGGCCGAGCGCACGTCGTCGGCCGCGGGGCCACAGCGCGGCGAGGACGGGCGTGAGCGCCAGACCGAGCAGCGCGGCGACGACCGCGGGCGCGGCACCCGTCGCGAGGCCCAGCGCCGGGAAGAACAGCAGCACGATCGGTACGAGGACCACGACCCCCACGGCCGCGCCCAGGGTCACGGCCACCCGCCGGCCGACGACGCCGCGCGCCACCCGCAGGGTCAGCAGCCCGGCGACGGCGCCCGCGAGCGCCGGCAGCGCGGCGAGGTACGAGCCGCCGGGGGTGACGGCGGCGAGGACGACGCCGAGGACGGCGAGCCAGCCGAGCGCCCCGAACGCGAGCGCGGCCCCGCCGAGCGACCGGCGCAGCCCGAGGAACCAGGCGGTCCACACGGTCGCCACGATGCCGAGCAGGGCGACGCGGAAGCCCCAGGGGCGCCACGGGTCGAGCATCTCGCCATAGCCGGGCCGCACCAGGCCCATGACCCACCACAGCGCGACGGACCCGGCGACGGCACCGGCGAGCGGGAGCAGCGCGGACGCGAAGCCGAGGGCGAGGGTGCCGGCCGTGGTCCGCTCGCCGCGCACCTCGCGCCGACGGGGGGAGGGTCACCCCGAGGGCGCCGACCGCGACCACGGCGGCGACGGCGAGCGGCCACACCAGCCAGCCCGGGTAGCGCGCGAGCACCCCTCCCGGCAGCGGGAAGTAGGTGGCGTCGTCGGCCGACGGCGTGGCGAGCGCCGCCGCGTCGGCGTCCCCGAGCTCGCGCGCTAGCGCCAGCATGTTGGCGCCGTGGTGCTGCAGGCTCGCCGTCGACATCCGCTCGGGGGTGTCCTGCGGCGCGTGGTAGGTCGCCGAGCCGTCGATGTACGCGGAGTTGAGGCCGGTGAACCGGCCCTCCGGGTCGTCGAGGAACGGCGAGAAGTCGGTGTCGTTCGGCAGGATGCGGTACACCTCGACCGCCATCGAGCTGCCCACGGGGTACGGCACGTGGGAGTAGGCGTCGACGAGGGCCGCGTTGCCGTCCGACGTCTCGAACATGATCGCCGGGCCGGACGAGCCGCGGGCCTCGACGTTGACCACGACGCCCCCGTCGGCCGCGCGCGGGTCGGAGTCCGCGAACGCCTCCGCGCCGCACAGGCACGCCTCCTCCGCGTCGGTGAACACGAGCACGAGGTCGTTGCGCAGCGGTTCGCCGGCGCCGAGCGCGCGGGCGGTCTCCAGCAGGGTCGCGACGCCGGCACCGTCGTCGTTGGCGCCGTGCGACACCTCGGCGGAGTCGTAGTGCGCGACGAGGAAGACCGGACCGGTCGAGTCGGTCCCCGGGATCGTGGCGACGACGTTCTTCGTGGCCGCGACGCGGCTCTGGTCGCCCAGCCGGCCGGACACGCCGACACCGTCGGTCACCTCCGGGTCGAGCCCGAGCTCCTCCAGGTCGGCCACGATCGTGTCGCGGACGGCGGCCGCGGCGGCCGTGCCGTGCGGGTGCACCTCGCCGCCGACCGTCTCGACCGTCGCGAACGCCCGCTCGGCGCTGAACTCGTCCGCGGCGGCGCCCGCCGACCGGGCGGACGGCGGCAGCACCGCCCAGACGGCGAGCGCCGTCAGGACGAGCAGGAAAAGGGAGCACGCGAGCGACGTCGCCCGCGACCGGGTCTGGGTCACCCGGGCACGCTAGCGGCGCCCGCGCGGTGTGGCCCAATCGTGATACGCGCCGTCTCAGGTGGACCGCCGCCTGGACCATCGCCGGACCGACAGGCGGACCCACCTGCGGATCGATGGTTGGATCGCCCCGTGCGCGCGATGACGTTCGACCGGTTCGGCGGGCCCGTCACGGTCCGCGAGGTGCCCGACCCCGCGGCGCCGCCCGGCGGCGTCGTGGTGCGTGTCCACGCGAGCGGCCTGTGCCTGAGCGACTGGCACGCCTGGGCGGGGCACGACACGGACATCACCTCCCTCCCCCACGTGCCCGGCCACGAGCTCGCCGGGGTGGTCGCCGCGGTGGGCGACGGCGTGCGGCGCTGGAGCGTGGGCGACCGCGTGACGTCGCCGTTCGTCTGCGGTTGCGGGCACTGCGACTGGTGCCGCTCCGGGCAGGCGCAGGTCTGCCCCGACCAGACGCAGCCCGGGTTCACGCACGCCGGGTCGTTCGCGGAGCTCGTGGTGCTGCACGCCGCCGACACCAACCTCGTCGGCCTGCCCGACGCCGTGGACGACGCCACCGCCGCGAGCCTCGGGTGCCGCTTCGCCACGGCCTACCGTGCCGTCGCAGGCCGGGCCCGGGTGCTCCCGGACGAGCGCGTCGTGGTGCTGGGCGCGGGCGGCGTGGGCCTCAGCGCCGTCATGGTCGCCGCGGCGCTCGGCGCCCAGGTGGTGGCCGTCGACCGGCACGACGGCGCGCTCGAGGCCGCGCGCCGGGCCGGGGCCGCGCACACCGTCCGCGCGGACGAGGACGTCGACGTCGCCGCGGTGGTGCAGGACCTCACCGGCGGCTGCCACGTGAGCGTCGACGCGGTCGGCAGCGAGCGCACCTGCGCCGACGCGATCGGCAGCCTGCGCCGCCGCGGGCGGCACGTGCAGGTCGGCCTGCTGCCGCCGGTCGACGGCCACCCCCGCGTGCCCATGTCCCGCGTGATCGGCTGGGAGCTGGACGTGCTGGGCAGCCACGGGATGGCCGCCGCCGACTACCCGGAGATGCTGGCGCGGGTCGCCGACGGCACGCTGCGCCCCGCCGACCTCGTCGACCGCGTCGTCGGCCTGGACGAGGGGGCGCGGCTCCTCCCCGACCTGCCCCGCACCCCGCGCTCCGGGATGGTCGTCGTCGACCCGCGCCGCTGAACCCGGGGCGGACAGGGGGCGGGCGGGGCGGGCGAGGCGGGGCGTCAGGGAACCGACGTCGACGTCACGGAGATCACCCCGCCGGCACCCTCCCGGTCATGGCCCGGCCACCCGGTCGGGGCTATGCTGGCCGATGGCCTGAGCAGCAGCGGCGACCGCCGCGACGACGACGAGGGAGGTGCGCGCCACATGACCCGTAGCGAGCCTCCCAGTAGTCCGAGCCGCGACTGACGGCTCCCCGCCCGGCCACGACGCCGGGCGGCCGTGGCGCACGCGCTCCTGACCGGCGCCACCGTTCTCCGAGCGCCCCGACGATCCGGGGCGCCCCCAGCCGCAGTCGCGGGACCGACGACCGTCCCTCGTCCCTGCACGCCCTCGGAGTCCGCCATGTCCGTCACCTCCCCCCGCGCCACCGGCTCCCGCACGGTCCGCACCCGTCCCCTGCTCGGCGCGCTGCGCCCCCGCCGCGCCACCCCGGCCTCCGGCGCGGGCGGCCACCTCGGCAGCGCCCGCACCGACGCGTCGGCGACGCGGCGCGACGTGCCCGGCCGCTCGTCGATCGTCGAGTCCGCCCTGTACGACGCCGACGGCCGCCGGGTCGCGAGCTTCACGCGCCTCGCGGACACGTTCCGCGAGCTGCGCGCCCACCCCGGCGGCATGGCGTGGATCGGGCTCGAACGACCCGACGAGACCGAGCTCGCCCAGCTGGCGCGGGAGTTCGACCTCCACCCCCTGGCCGTCGAGGACGCGATCGTCGCGCACCAGCGGCCCAAGATCGAGCGCTACGGCGACACGCTGTTCGTCGTCCTGCACGCGGCCCGCTACCTCGACCACGCGGAGGAGGTGGAGTTCTCCGAGCTGCACGTCTTCGTGGGCCCCGACTTCGTCGTCACGGTCCGGCACGGCGCGTGCCCCGACCTGGCGGCCGTGCGCACCCACCTCGAGGCGCACCCGGCCATGCTGGCCCGCGGCCCCGAGTCGGTGCTGTACGCGATCGTGGACCGCGTCGTCGACGACTACGCACCCGTCGTGGCCGGGCTCGACGGCGACATCGACGAGATCGAGTCCGAGGTGTTCGGCGGCGACGCGGCGGTGTCGCGCCGCATCTACGAGCTCTCCCGCGAGGTGGTCGAGTTCCAGCGGGCGGTGCGCCCCCTGCAGCGCGTGTGCGGCTCGCTCGCCAAGGGCGCGGAGAAGTACGGCGTCACCGAGGAGATGCAGGCGTACCTGCGCGACGTCGCCGACCACCTCACCGAGGTCGCGGACCGCGTCGAGTCGTTCCGCGCCGCCTTGCGCGACATCCTCACCGTGAACGCCACCCTCGTGGCCCAGCGGCAGAACGAGGAGATGACGCACCTCACCGAGGTGAGCATCCGCCAGGGCGAGGAGGTCAAGAAGATCTCCGGGTGGGCGGCCATCCTGTTCGCGCCGACCCTGGTCGGCACCGTGTACGGGATGAACTTCGACGACATGCCGGAGCTGCACTGGGCCTGGGGCTACCCGGCCGCGCTGGTGGCCATGCTCAGCGTGAGCGTGGCGCTCTTCGCCGTCTTCCGCTGGAAGCGCTGGATCTGAGCGGGGCCACGCCGCGCGGCTGCCGCCGCGTGGTCGCGCGCGCCGTCGCCGGGCGCGGTCGCTAGGGTCGCGGGGTGACCTCGACCGCGACGACCGCGCCCGGCAGCCCGACCACCGACCCCGGCGGTCTCAACCCCGCCACCCGCACGCTCCTGTCGCTCGGTGCGGCCGTCCTCGTCCTCGCGGGGGTGCACTGGGCATCGGACGTCCTGGCGCCGGTGTTCCTCGCCGCCGTGATCGTCATCATCTGCCACCCCGTTCGCCGCCCGCTCGAGGCCCGGGGGTGGCCGCGCTGGGCGGCGACCACGGCCGTGATCGTCGTCGCGTACCTCATCCTCGCGGCCCTGCTCGCGATGCTCGTCTTCGCCGGCTTCCAGTTCGCCGACCTGGTCACCGAGTACTTCCGCGACCTCGAGCAGTCGGTGTCCCAGATCGCCGCGCAGCTCGCCGAGCTCGGCCTGGACACGCAGGTCACCGACGCCGCGACGTCGTTCCTGGAGCCCTCCCGGCTGCTGTCCCTCGCAGGCAGCGTGAGCGGCATGGTCCTGTCGATCGCGACGGCCTTCTTCTTCGTGCTCGCCTACGCGATCTTCATGGCGGCCGACGCCGCCCGGTACGCGACCGCGTCCCGCGTCTTCGGCGCCACGCACGCGGAGCAGATCGGTCGCGCGACGCGGTTCAGCACCGGGGTGCGCCGCTACTTCGTGGTCAACGCGACCTTCGGTGCGATCGTCGCGATCGTCGACGGCTTCGCGCTCGCGCTGCTCGGCGTCCCCGCCCCGGTCGTGTGGGCGATCCTCGCGTTCGTCACCAACTTCATCCCGAACATCGGGTTCGTGCTCGGCCTGGTCCCGCCGCTCGTCATGGCGTTCGTCGTCGGCGGCTGGCCCCTGGCCCTGGCCGTCGCGGCCGTCTACTGCGTCGTGAACGTGGTGCTCCAGGTGCTGGTGCAGCCCAAGTTCGTCTCCGACGCCGTCAGCCTCAGCCTCACGCTGAGCTTCATGTCCGTGGTCTTCTGGACCTTCGTCATCGGCCCGCTCGGCGCCATCCTCGCGATCCCGCTCACCCTGCTGGTGCGGGCGCTCGTCCTCGAGGGCGACCCGCGCACCGTGTGGCTCCGGTGGCTCTCGGGCGACGACGTCACGCCCCAGGACGAGCGCCCCGCCACCCCGATGCCCGCCGCCGTCGCCGACGTCCCCGCCGGACCTGCCCCCTCGCACCCCGCCGTGGACCGGGTCCGGCACGCGCTGGACGGCGCCGGCGCGGACGGCGACATCCGTTGGCTCGACGACCACGCCACCACCGCCGCACGGGCCGCCGAGGCCCTCGGTGTCCCTGTCGGCGCCATCGCGAACTCGCTGGTCTTCACGCTCGACGACGAGCCGGTGCTCGTCCTGACGAGCGGCGCCCACCGCGTCGACACCGAGTTCCTGGGCTCCCGCCTCGGCGGCCGGCTCGCGCGCGCGAGCAAGGAGACCGTGCGCGACGCCACCGGCCAGGTGATCGGCGGCGTCGCGCCCGTGGGCCATCCCGCCCCCGTGCGCACGCTCGTCGACGTCGACCTCCGGGGCCACGACGTCGTGTGGGCCGCGGCGGGGCACGCGCGGACCGTGTTCCCGACGTCCTACGACGAGCTGGTGCGGATCACGGGCGGCACGCCGACGCCGGTCGTGCCGCCCGCGGAGTGAATCCGGCTGTCCTCGGGCACGGGTCCGCTCAGTAGCCCAGCGCGTCCAGGGCGGCGTCCGCCATCGCGCTCTCGCCGCGCGCGTTCGGGTGCACGGGCACCACGTTCGTGCCGAACAGCAACGGTTCCACCCAGCGCTCGCCGGCCGGGGCGCAGGCGTCGCGGCCCTCGCTGCGCTCCGCGAGGTCGACGAACGTCGCCCCCGCCTCGTCGGCGGCCCGCTCGATGACGCCGTTGAGCGTGGCCTGCAGGTCGCGCAGGTAGGGCACGTCGCCCGCCGCGACGGGGAGCTTGGAGAAGCACCCCTTCTCCGCGGGCACGATCCACGGGTAGCCGAGGATCGCGACGTCGGCGTGCGGCGCCCGGGCCTTGATGTCCTCGAGCGCCTGCCGGACGGCCGGGTACGTGGACTCCTCGACCTGGTCGGTGAAGCGGTCGCCGTAGGTGCGCTCGCACGGGTTGCCGCGCCCGGCCGTGACGGCGCCGGCCGAGCCGCAGGCCAGCAGCGCGCCGATGAACGTGCTGTTGTCGTTGCCGCCGATGGTGAGCGTGACCAGGTCGGCGTCCTCGGTCACGGCGTCGAGCTGCGGCCCGACGCCCGGATACTGGGCCTTGCCGAGGTCCTTGGTCTGGGCCGCCCCGCAGGTGACGTCCACCAGGTCCGCGCCGAGACGGTCGGCGACGAAGTGCGGGTAGTTCAGCGTCGTGCGCAGGCAGGCGAGCGGGGCGTCGGGATCGGGCGGAAGGATGCCCGACCCGGCCGAGTACGAGTCGCCGAGGGCGACGTACCGCACCGGATCAGGCGCCGCTCCGGCGGGTGCCGCGACGGCGACGACGCCGGCGGCGGCGAGGGCGGCGGCGGAGGCCGCGGCGAGGGCGGTACGGCGAGTGCGACGTGCGAGGTGCATGACAACTCCCTTGTGTGTCCGCAGGCGCTCGACGGTGAACGCCGAGACCGAGTATCACGACGTGCGACGGCGTCTACCAGACGACGCGCCGACGATCCTTGCCCCCGGCACCCGCCCTGCCGGCCGCCGGGCCGCGGCTAGCGTGGTGAGAGCGCCCCGCTCCCCGAGCGGGACCGCACCCGACCACCCACGACCACCCGACCGAGGAGCACGACGATGGCTCACGGCGACATCACGCACATCGACATCCCGGTGACGGACAAGGAACGCGCCAGGGGCTTCTACTCCGGCCTGTTCGGCTGGCAGATCGAGGCACCGCCCGGGTTCGAGGACTACCCGATGTGGCGGGCACCCAACCAGATCAGCGGGGGCGGGCTGGCGCCGCGCGGCGACGGGTTCGACCAGCCCCGCAGCTACGTCGAGGTCGACTCCATCGACGAGACCCTCGCCCGGGTGCGCGACCTGGGCGGCACGGTGCTCATGGAGAAGTCCGAGATCAGCCCCACCAGCTGGTGGGCCGTGCTCGAGGATCCGGACGGCAACCGGATCGGCCTCTACGAGGGCACGACGGACGCCGGCTGAGCCGACCGGGGCCGGCTTCTCGGCGCCTCAGCGGGCGAACAGGGCGCCGCCGTCGGGGTCGCCCTCCCGCCGCGGGCGCAGCGCCGACGGGGCCGGCCACGGCAGCGCGAACCGCTCGACGGCGACGTCGATCGCGCCGAGGTCGTCGGTCTGCACGACGACGCGGTCGGGCGTGACCTCGACGAGCTTCACGCGCAGCGGCTCGTCGTCGTCGCGCTCGAGCGTCCAGACGTCGGCCATCCACGACAGCCCGGTCGACTCGAGCGCCTCCTCGGCATCCGTCCAGTCGAGCGGCCCGCTCACGTCCCGACCGAGCATCGACACGGCGACCCAGCCGTCGCCCTCGGGGCGCAGCCAGCCCAGCGCCTCGCGGTCGTCGGGGCGGCGGTGCTCGATCCAGTCCGCGGGCAGGGGGTTCTCCGGCGCAGGCATGTCGGCACCGTAGGCGACGGCGCGCGGCCTCCGCGAGCGGAATCCCGGACTACCTCGCGGGTTCCGGTGCTACCTCGCGGGTTCCGGTGCTACCTCGCGGGTTCCGGTGCTACCTCGCGGGTTCCGGTGCTACTTCACGGGTTCCGGTGCTACCTCGCGGGTTCCGGTGCTACCTCGCGAGGTCGGCGCGACCGTCGGCGAGCCCGCGGGCGTAGGCCTCCGCGCTGCCCTCACGGAACAGGTCGTCGGCGCTGGGGCGCACCAGCGTGCGGGCACCGGGGCCGTCGGCCTCCGGCCCCTCCCCCGCGCGGACGTGCCGCGCGAGGCCGCGCACCACCGCGACGGGTCGGCCGTCCGCCTTGCCGCGCACCAGCTCCGAGGCGGCTGCGACCTCGTCCGCGACGGCGGTCACCGTGGCCGACAGCGGGCGGCCGTGCGCGTCGACCCCGCCGCGCAGGTCGTCGACGACGTCCACGCCGGCCGCGCCGATCGCGATGTCGGTGAGGCCGTCCCGCCAGGTCCGCCCGGCGGTGTCGGTGACGACGACGCCGAGGCGGTCCAGGCCGAACCGCGCGCGCAGGGCGGCTCGCAACGCGCGCGCCGAGGCGTCCGGGTCCTCGGGCAGCAGCAGCACGGTGCCCTCGGGCGTGTTCGACGCGTCCACCCCGGCGGCGGCCATCACCAGCCCCAGCCGGTTCTCGACGATACGCAGCGGCGGCTGGCCGTCGGGCCGCGCGCGGGTCGCGACCACGCGCACGGTCTCGTCGGTGATCGCCTGCTCGCGGTCGGCGGCGCGCACCACGCGCCCCTCGGCCTTCGAGACGACCTTGGACGTGACGACGACGACGTCGCCCTCGGCGAGCGGGTCCCCGGACGCCGCGCCGTCGGCGGCCAGGGCGTCGCCGACCAGGCCCGCGAGGTCGTCCCCGGGCCGGACCTCCGGGAACCCGCCGGGCGCCCAGGCGGTGAGCCGAGCGCTCACCGCACCAGCTTCGGGAGCACCTCGCGGCCGAAGACCTCGATCCACTCCTTCTGGTTGCGCCCCACGTTGTGCAGGTAGATCCGGTCGAAGCCGAGGTCGACGTACTTCTGGATGGCGGCGCGGTGCTCGTCCGGGTCGGCGCTGATGACCATGCGCCCCTCGAAGTCCTCGGGGCGGACCAGCTTCGCCATCTGCGCGAAGTCGTGCGGGGAGCGGATGTCGGCCTTGGGGAACTTCATGCCGCCGTTGGGCCACTCGGTCATCGCGTTCGCGAGCGCCTCCTCATCGGTCTCCGCCCACGACATGTGCACCTGGAGCACCTTGGGCATCCCCTGCGGGTCACGACCCGACTCGCGGACGCCGTCGTCGAACTTGCCGAACAGCATCTCGATCTTCTCCAGCGGCGCCCCGACGGTGATGAGGCCGTCGGCGTGCTTGCCGGCGCGCTTGGCGGTGATCGGGCCGGCCGTGGCGACGAGGATCTCGGGCGGCACCTCGGGCATGGTCCACAGCCGCGTGGACTCCATCTTGTAGTACTGCCCGGAGTGCTTGACGTCCTTGCCGTCGATGCCGGACGCGAAGAGCTTCTTGATGATGTCGATGGCCTCGAACATGCGGTTGATCCGCTCGGGGGCCTCCGGCCAGTACCCGGCCACGACGTGCTCGTTGAGCGCCTCGCCGGACCCCAGGCCGAGCCAGTGCCGGCCGGGGTACATCGCGGCGAGCGTGGCGGACGCCTGCGCGACCATCGCCGGGTGCCAGCGGAACGTCGGTGCCGTGACGCCGGGTCCGAGGTCGCCGCGGGTGCGCTCGCCGAGCGCCGTCAGCACGTTCCACACGAAGGCCGCCTCGCCCTGCTGCGGCACCCACGGCTGGAAGTGGTCGGCCGCCATGACGCCGGAGAAGCCGTGCTCCTCCGCGTAGGCCGAGAAATCGACCACGTCGGTGGGGTGGAACTGCTCGAGCATCGCGGCATAGCCGATGGTCAGGTCGGGGTTCGCAGCCATGGCTCCGACCTTATCCCCGGCCGAGGCCCGGGTAAGTGGTACCGGGTCGGTCAGCAGGGTCGGGGAGCAGGGTCGGTCAGCCCAGCCGCTTGGCGAAGAAGTGCTCGGCGTACGGGTTGTCGTTGTACCGGGCGATGCGCCGGTAGCCGGCCCGCTCGTACATCGCGACGGCCTCCGTCAGCGTCCCGTTCGTGTCGAGGCGCACCTCGCGGTGGCCGAGGTCGCGGCTCACGCCCTCGAGGTGGCGCAGCAGCCGGGAGCCGAGCCCCGCGCCCCGCCATCCCGGGTGCACCCACATCCGCTTGATCTCCCCCACGCCGCCGGACACCTCGCTCGACAGGGTGCGCACGCCCCCGCAGGCGACGGGCTCGCCGTCGCTCGTCGCGACGACGAACGCACCCGACGGCGGCGCGAGACGCGCGTCCTCGGGGTCGGGTTCGCCCGCCGCGGGCAGGGCACCGGGGTCGAACCCGCCGGGGAAACGCTCGTCGAGCTCCGCCACGTACGCCGCGACCGCGCGCCTGGCGAGGTCCGACGCCGGGTCCGCGCGCTCGAGCGTCACGGTCGCGGCCCGCACGAGGAGGTCGGCCTCCGCGAGGGCCGCGGCGAGCCGAGCCCGCTGGCGGGCGGTGAGCGGCGCGACCAGGTCCCGCGCCCGGTCCACCGACCGCCGCTCCAGGTCGTCCCACGCGCGCCGGCCCGCGGGCGTGAGGTCGACGCGGCGGCGTCGCCGGTCGTCGTCGTCGGGCACGACGGCGACGAGCCCGTCGGACTCCAGCCGGCGCAGCAGGCGGCTGAGGTACCCCGAGTCCAGGCCGAGCCTGGCACGCAGGTCCCGCGTGGTGCCCGGCTCCGTGCCGATCTCGAACAGGAGGCGAGCGGTGCCCAGCGGCATCCCGGTCCCGAGGAACGAGTCCTCGAGCGCGCCCACGCGCTGCGTGTAGCCGCGGTTGAACCGCCGTACGACGTCGACCTGCCGCTCGACCTGCGCGGCCGTCTCCGCCCCCGTCCCAGGCGTCGTCCCACCCGTCGAACTCTGCATACCTCTGACTTTAGTCAGAGGTTATGGGCCACGCTCCGGCGCCGTCCGCCGATCGAGACGCCCCTGCCCGGCGGGCCCCGTGCATCTGGGAGAATGACCGACCATGAGCGACTTCCCGACCCCCGAGGCGCCGACCGCGCCCGCGCAGACCCCCGCAGCGACCCCGAACGCCGGCAACCCTGTTGCTCAGGTAGCCGGCGACGTCGTCCGCGCGGAGGTCCGGGAGGTACCGGACAAGGTCAGCCTGGAGGGCCTGGAGCAGCGCTTCGACGAGCGCTGGTCGGCCGAGGGCACCTACGCGTTCGACCGCACGGCCACCCGCGAGCAGGTGTACTCGATCGACACCCCGCCGCCCACGGTCTCGGGCTCGCTGCACGTGGGCCACGTGTTCAGCTACACGCACACGGACACCGTCGCCCGCTTCCAGCGGATGCGCGGCAAGAAGGTCTTCTACCCGATGGGTTGGGACGACAACGGCCTGCCCACCGAGCGCCGCGTGCAGAACTACTACGGCGTGCGCTGCGACCCGTCCCTGCCCTACGTCGAGGGCTTCGAGCCGCCGCACCAGGGCACCGACGGCAAGAACGTCAAGCCGGGCGACCAGGTGCCGGTCAGCCGCCGCAACTTCATCGAGCTGTGCGAGCGGCTCACCGCCGACGACGAGCGCCAGTTCGAGGAGCTGTGGCGCCGCCTCGGCCTGTCCGTCGACTGGGCGCAGAACTACCAGACCATCGACGCCACCTCCCGCGCCGCGTCGCAGCGCGCCTTCCTGCGCAACCTCGCCCGCGGCGAGGCGTACCAGGCGGAGGCGCCGGGTCTGTGGGACGTGACGTTCCAGACCGCCGTCGCGCAGGCCGAGCTCGAGGCGCGCGAGTACCCCGGCTTCTACCACCGCGTCGCGTTCCACCGGCCCGACGGCAGCCCGCTGTACATCGAGACCACGCGCCCGGAGCTCATCCCCGCCGTGGTGGCGCTCATCGCCCACCCGGACGACGAGCGGTACCAGGGCCTGTTCGGCACCACCGTCACCTCCCCCCTGTTCGGAGTCGAGGTGCCGGTGCTCGCGCACCCGGCCGCCGCGATGGACAAGGGCGCCGGCATCGCCATGTGCTGCACCTTCGGCGACCTCACCGACGTGCAGTGGTGGCGCGAGCTGCAGCTCGCCACGCGCTCGGTCATCCAGCGCGACGGCCGCCTCTCCCGCGAGACGCCCGAGTGGGTCGCGGGCGGCCCGGGCGAGGCCCTGTACGCCGAGGAGCTCGCCGGCAAGACGACGTTCAGCGCCCGCAAGGCCGTCGTCGACGCCCTCCGCGAGTCGGGCGACCTCGACGGCGAGCCGTCGGCCACCCAGCGCATGACGAACTTCTACGAGAAGGGCGACAAGCCCCTCGAGATCGTCACCTCCCGCCAGTGGTACATCCGCAACGGCGGGCGCGACTGGGCGGCCCGTGACCTCAAGGCAGAGCTGCTCGCGCGCGGCAAGGAGCTCGACTTCCACCCGGACTTCATGCGCGTGCGCTACGAGAACTGGGTGAACGGCCTCAACGGCGACTGGCTCATCTCGCGCCAGCGCTTCTTCGGCGTGGCCGTGCCGCTGTGGTACCCGGTGACCGAGGCGGGCGACGTCGACCACGACCACCCGATCGTGCCGACCGAGGCGGAGCTGCCCGTCGACCCGACGTCGCAGGCCCCGGCCGGCTACGAGGAGTCGCAGCGCGGCGCGCCGGGCGGCTTCGTCGGCGACGCCGACGTGATGGACACCTGGGCGACGTCGTCCCTGTCCCCGCTGATCGTGTCCGGCTGGGAGCGTGACGCGGACCTCTTCGAGCGCGTCTACCCGATGGACCTGCGCCCGCAGGGCCAGGACATCATCCGCACCTGGCTGTTCTCCTCGGTGGTCCGCTCGCACCTCGAGTGCGGCGTCCTGCCCTGGAAGCACGCCGCCATCAGCGGCTGGATCCTCGACCCGGACCGCAAGAAGATGTCCAAGTCCAAGGGCAACGTCGTCACGCCGATGGGCCTGCTCGAGGAGCACGGCGCGGACGCGGTGCGGTACTGGGCCGCCGCCGCCCGCCTGGGCACGGACGCCGCGTTCGAGGTCGGCCAAATGAAGATCGGCCGCCGCCTCGCGATCAAGGTGCTCAACGCCTCGAAGTTCGCCCTGACGTTCGGCGTGGACCCGGAGACCGGCGCCGGCGAGATCGTGCTGGACCCGGCCCGCGTCACGGTCCCCCTGGACCGCGCGATGCTCGCCGGCCTGGCGGACGTCGTCGAGCAGGCCACCGCCGCGTTCGAGGCGTACGACCACACCCGCGCGCTGGAGGTCACGGAGACGTTCTTCTGGACCTTCTGCGACGACTACCTCGAGCTGGTCAAGGACCGCGCGTACGGCGCCGGCGCCGCGGCCACCGAGGTGACGGCCGAGACCGTGTCGGCACGCACGGCCCTCGCCCTCGCGGTGGACGCGCTGCTGCGCCTCCTGGCGCCGTTCCTGCCGTTCGCGACCGAGGAGGTCTGGTCGTGGTGGCGCACCGGCTCGGTGCACCACTCCGCCTGGCCGGTGGCCGCGCCGCTGCGCGCGGTGGCCGGCGACGCCGACCCGGTGCAGCTCACCGCCGCCGGGCACGCCCTCGCGGCGCTCCGCAAGATCAAGTCGGAGGCCAAGGTCTCCATGCGCACGCCGATCCTCACGGCGTCCATGGCCGTGCCGGCCGCGATGCTCGACGGCGTCCGGTCGGCGCTGGACGACGTCCGCGGCGCCGGCCGCGCCACGGGCACCCTCGACGTCGTCGAGGCGGCCGAGGGCCAGGGCAACCCCGACGTGCAGGGCGGCATCGTCGTCACCGCGTCCGAGCTGGGCGAGCCCCCGGCCCGCAAGCCCAAGGCCTGACCCGCGCGAGGTAGTTCCGAACCCGCCGAGGTAGTCCCCGACTTGCCGAGGTAGTTCGATAAGTGCCGAGGTAGTTCGTGGACGGCCGCAGTTCTGCGGCCCGCACGGACTACCTCGGCACTTGTCGAACTACCTCGGCAACTTCCGGACTACCTCGGCGTGGTGAACCGGTCGCCGTCGCCGCTCATCGTGGCGGCGACCTCCTTCGGCGTCCCGTCGTCGTGCCACCGCAGGGTCGCGCCGACGCCGTCCATCAGGTCCACGGACCCCTCGGGCGCGAACGTCAGGGCGGCGTCCTGCGCGATCGCCGCGCGCAGCAGGGCGGACGGCGCGGGCATCTCCTCCAGTCCGTCGGTGACGCCGAGGTCCTCCAGGTCGGCGCGCGAGGTCGCCACGTGCATCGGGTCCGGCCCGATCCACAGCGTGCGGCCGCCGAGCAGCCCCGTGAGGTCCGGTCCCCCGACGCCGTTGCCCGGGGCCGTGAGCACCGCCGCGGCGTCGAGGGCGAGCTGCTCCGACAGCACGAGCGCCTTCACCTGCCCGCGGGAGAGCACCGCGACCACGTCGTCGACCGACGAGACCGCGCCCTCCTCCCGGCCCTGGTCCTGGCGGTACTCGGCGAGGACCACCTCGCGCCGGCGCTCCCGGTAGGAGTCGAGGGCGTCCTCGACGTTGGCCTCGAACGTGTCCGCGCGGACGCCCGGGCCCCGCCCGCCGCCCGAGACCTCGACGGTCCGCCGCGCGGCGTCCTGCCCGAGCTCGGCACGCACGAGGTTCACCGCCCGGACGTCGCCGGTGAGCAGCACGACCTCCGGGCGGCCCTCGGCCACGCGGCGGTCGATCTCCGCCGCCACCGCCGCGGCGTTGCGCTTCCAGGAGTCCTCGGCGCGCGACTCGATGATGGCGCGCTTGGTGCCGGTGCTGGAGGTCTTGCTGACCTCGTCGTTCGGGCCCTCGAACGTCTCGCGCGCCCCGCCGGGCCGGCCGACCGCGTCGCAGGGCCAGAAGTCCGCGCCGCTGCGGTCGACGGCGACGCACAGCGCGTCGACGGTCTCGTCGGCCGCCAGGGCGGCCTGCAGCAGCGCCGGGACGGGCAGCCAGACCCCCGTGGCCACGGCGGGCGGGTTGCGCAGCACGCGGTCCACCGCGACGCCGCCGTCCCCGGCGATGAGCACCCGGCCGTGCGCGCCGGCCACGCGCGTGGGCCGCAGCACCGCGGCCTCGAGGTCGTCCAGCACCCGGGTGGGTGCGGACTGTCGCTCGAGGGAACGTCGCACCGCCCGCCACCGGTTCGCGACGTCCCTGTCGCCCGCCTCGGCCGAGGGCGTCGCGTCCAGGTAGACGGTCGCGAACGGTCCGGGGCGGCCGACGAGGGGCTTGAGCCAGTCGATCTTCATCCGTGGATCCCCCTGATGTCGTCGTCGGCTGTGTCCTCCAGCGTGCGACGGAAACGCGGCGGACGCCACCCCTCGGCCCGGCGGTCCCGACCTCGCGCGCGAGGTCAGATCTCACCTCTTCAAGCGTAGGTGTCCAGGGGCGGCAGCTCGCCCTTGAGGCGCCCGGCGGCGTGCTCCTCGGCGATGCGCTCGTGGTGCCGGATCACCTCGGAGACGATGAAGTTGCGGAACTGCTCCGTGAACTCCGGGTCCAGGCCGGCGCCCGCCGCGAGGTCCTTGAGGCGGTCGACCTGCTGGCGGTCGCGAGACGGGTCGGCGGGCGGCAGCCCGCCCACCGCCTTGAGCTCGCCGACGCGGCGCGTCATCTTGAAGCGCTCGGCCAGCAGGTGCACGAGTGCGGCGTCGATGTTGTCGATGCTGGCGCGCAGGTCCAGGATCTCCTGGGGCATCCCGTCCGACGCGGGGCGCGGGGCGGGGTCCTGGGGGACGTCGTGAGGGGTGTCGGGCATGACTCGATCCTACGAGGCGCGCCGAGCGTGTAAGGTCCCACGTCGGCCCGAACGCCGACCGGAGACTGGTCGGGAACCGCCGGCCACCACCACGCGGCACGACGCCAGGGACGCACACCGCCCGCCCACGCCGCCCACCCGGAGAGAGAGCAGATGACGGTCGCGACGACGCCGAGCCTCGTGGACGTGCCCGAGGGCACGAGCATCAGCACGCTGCTGGCCGACCGGGTCGCCCGGACGGGCGACCGCACCCTCATCGAGCGTCGCACCGCGTCGGACGGCCCCTGGGTGCCGGTGTCCGCCGGCGAGTTCCAGGCCGACGTCATGACCGTGGCACGCGGGCTCGTCGCGCACGGCATCGAGCCCGGCGACCGCGTCGCGATCATGTCGCGCACCCGCTACGAGTGGACGCTCCTCGACTTCGCCGCCTGGGCCACCGGCGCCGTGGTCGTGCCCGTCTACGAGACGTCCTCCCCCGACCAGGTGCGCTGGATCCTCGAGGACTCCGGAGCCCGCCTGGTCGTGGTGGAGACGCCCGCGCACGCGGACGCCGTGCGCCAGGTGGACGACGAGCTGCCCGACCTCGAGGAGGTGCTCGTCATCGCGACCGGTGCCGTCGACGAGCTGCGCGAGGCCGGTGCGTCGGTCCCCGCGCGGGACGTCGCGGCCCGCCGCGACGCCGTGCGCCGCGACGACCTCGCCACGATCGTCTACACCTCCGGCTCCACGGGACGCCCCAAGGGCGCCGAGCTCACGCACGGCAACTTCGCGCACCTCGCGATGAACGCCCGCCTCGCCCTGCCCGAGCTTCTCGACTCGGACGGCGCGCGCACGGTGCTCTTCCTTCCCCTGGCGCACGTCTTCGCCCGCCTCATCCAGGTCGCGGTGATCGCCAGCGGCTCGGTGCTCGGCCACCTGCCCGACGTGAAGACGCTCACCGACGACCTCAGGACGTTCCGCCCCACGTTCCTGCTCGCCGTCCCCCGCGTGTTCGAGAAGGTCTACAACTCGGCCGAGCAGCGGGCCGCGTCGCGCACCCAGCGGCAGGTCTTCGGCTGGGCGGCGCGCGTGTCGGGCCAGTACTCGCGTGCGCTCGACACCGGACGCGTCCCGGTGACGCTGCGGGCCCGCCACGCGCTGGCCGACCGGCTGGTGCTGTCCCGGCTGCGCACCGCGATGGGCGGGAACCTGCGGTACGCGATCTCGGGCGGCGCGCCGCTCGGAGACCGCCTCGGACACTTCTTCCGCGGGGCCGGACTCACCGTGCTCGAGGGCTACGGGCTCACCGAGACGACGGCCCCGACCGCGGTGAACCTGCCTTCCGACCTGCGCATCGGCACGGTCGGCCCGCCGTTCCCCGGCACCTCGGTGCGGATCGACGACGACGGCGCGGTCTTCGTGGCGGGCCCGCACCTGTTCCGGGGCTACCGCGGACGCCCCGACCTGACCGCCGACGCGATGACGGACGGCTGGTTCCGCACCGGGGACCTGGGCGCCCTGGACCAGGGTCACCTGCGCATCACAGGGCGCACCAAGGAGATCATCGTCACCGCGGGCGGCAAGAACGTGGCCCCGGCGCCGCTGGAGGACCGGGTGCGCGCCCACCCCCTCGTGTCGCAGGTCGTGGTCGTGGGCGACAAGCGTCCGTTCATCGGCGCGCTCGTCACGCTGGACGCCGAGATGCTGCCGGGCTGGCTGGCCACGCAGGGCATCGCGCCGATGTCGGTGGGCGCCGCGCGGACCGACCCCCGGGTGCTGGCGGCGCTCGACGCGGCGGTCGAGGAGGCGAACACGGCCGTCTCCCGGGCGGAGTCGATCCGCAAGTTCCGGGTGCTCGAGGGCGACTTCACCGAGGCGAACGAGTACCTGACGCCCTCGCTGAAGGTGAAGCGCGACCTGGTGCTGCGCGACTTCGCGGACGAGGTCGACGCGCTCTACGCCCGGTAGTGCTCAGTGCCCGGTAGTGCTCAGCACCCGGCAGTGCTCAGGCGCTCTTCTCGCGGGGCGCACGACGGCGGACGGGCGAGGTGCGCGGCACGAGCGTCGGGTTGACGTTCTCCAGCACGACCTCGCGGCTCACGACCACTCGCTCGACGTCGTCCCGGCTGGGCACGTCGAACATCACCTGCTGGAGGACCTCCTCCATGATGGCGCGCAGCCCGCGCGCCCCGGTGCCCCGCAGCAGCGCCTGCTCGGCGATCGCGTGGACGGCGTCCTGCTCGAACTCGAGCTCCACGCCGTCGATCTCGAACATGCGCTGGAACTGCTTGACGAGCGCGTTGCGCGGCTCGGTGAGGATCCGCACCAGCGCGTCGCGGTCCAGCGGGGACACGGACGCGATGACGGGCAGCCGCCCGATGAACTCGGGGATGAGCCCGTACTTCTGCAGGTCCTCGGGTCGCACCTCGGCGAACAGGTCGTCGTCGGCCGCGGTCTCCATGGGGGCGCTGAAGCCGATGCCGCGCTTGCGCGCGCGGGACGCCACGATGTCGTCGAGGCCGGCGAACGCGCCCGCCACGATGAACAGCACGTTCGTGGTGTCGATCTGGATGAACTCCTGGTGCGGGTGCTTGCGCCCGCCCTGCGGGGGCACCGACGCCGTCGTGCCCTCGATGATCTTCAGGAGCGCCTGCTGCACGCCCTCGCCGGAGACGTCGCGCGTGATCGACGGGTTCTCCGCCTTGCGGGCCACCTTGTCGACCTCGTCGATGTAGATGATGCCCGTCTCGGCCTTCTTGACGTCGTAGTCCGCGGCCTGGATGAGCTTGAGGAGGATGTTCTCGACGTCCTCGCCCACGTACCCGGCCTCCGTGAGGGCCGTGGCGTCCGCGATGGCGAACGGCACGTTGAGCATCTTCGCGAGCGTCTGCGCCAGATAGGTCTTGCCGGTGCCGGTGGGCCCGATGAGCAGGATGTTGGACTTCGCGATCTCGACCGCGTCGTCGCCGTCGCGCTGGGCCTCGCCCGCCTGGACCCGCTTGTAGTGGTTGTAGACCGCCACCGCGAGGGCCCGCTTGGCCGGCTCCTGCCCGATCACGTACTGCTCGAGGAAGTCGAAGATCTCGCGCGGCTTCGGCAACTCGGTGAGCCCCAGCTCCGCCGCCTCGCCGAGCTCCTCCTCGATGATCTCGTTGCACAGGTCGATGCACTCGTCGCAGATGTACACGCCGGGGCCGGCGATCAGCTTCTTGACCTGCTTCTGCGACTTCCCGCAGAACGAGCACTTCAGCAGGTCTGCGCCGTCACCGATCCGAGCCACCGGGAGCCTCCATCTCGTGAGTGCACGTCCTGAGTGCTTGGTCCTGCGTCCATTCCACACCACGGGGGCGTCGTTGTCAGCCGAGCAGCCCGGTGCGTCGTGTCGCGGGGCCCGCGATGTCTCCCTCGGGAGGTCGCGGGCCCCGTGAACGTGCAGGTCAGCGCGGCGCGAGAGCGGCGGGCTTGCGGCTCTCGAGCACCTGGTCCACCAGGCCGTAGTCCTTGGCCTGCGCGGCCGTGAGGATCTTGTCGCGCTCGATGTCCTCGCGCACCTGCTCCTCGGACTTGCCCGTGTGCGCCGCCAGCGTCGACTCCAGCCACTCGCGCATGCGGATGAGCTCGTTGGCGTGGATCTCGATGTCGGACGCCTGGGCGTAGCCGCCGCCCTCCATCGCGGGCTGGTGGATCAGCACGCGGGCGTTCGGCAGCGCGAGGCGCTTGCCCGGCTGGCCGGCGGCGAGTAGCACGGCCGCGGCGGAGGCCGCCTGGCCGAGGCACACCGTCTGGATCTGCGGCTTGATGAACTGCATCGTGTCGTACAGCGCCGTCATGGCCGTGAACGACCCCCCGGGCGAGTTGATGTAGATCATGATGTCGCGGTCGGGGTCCTGGCTCTCCAGGACCAGCAGCTGCGCCATGATGTCGTCCGCCGACGCGTCGTCGACCTGGACGCCCATGAAGATGATGCGGTCCTCGAACAGCTTGGTGTACGGGTCCTGGCGCTTGAAGCCGTACGCGGTGCGCTCCTCGAACTGGGGCAGCACGTAGCGCGACGTCGGAGCGCCGTGCGGGAGCGCGACGCCGCCGGGGCGCGCCGCGGCGCCCGCCAGGTTCTGGGCCCGCATAGCGAACTGGTACTCGTCTGAGTAGCTCACGGTGTTCTCCTCGGGTGGGAAGTCGGTGGGTTCCGGGGGCGGGTGGTCGGCGTCAGGAGCCCGACGCGCCGCCACCGCCCGAGACCGAGGCGGCGCTGGTGACCACGTGGTCGACGAAGCCGTACTCGAGGGCCTCGTCCGCGGTGAACCACTTGTCGCGGTCGTTGTCCTTGAGGATCGTCTCCAGCGACTGCCCGGTCTGCTCGGCCGTCAGCTCGGAGAGCACCTTCTTCATGTGCATGATCAGCTGGGCGCCGATCCGCACGTCCGTCGCGGTGCCGCCCACGCCGCCGGAGGGCTGGTGCATGAGCACGCGGGCGTGCGGGGTGATGTAGCGCTTGCCCTTGGTGCCCGACGAGAGCAGGAACTGCCCCATCGACGCGGCCATGCCCATCGCGATGGTCGCGACGTCCGGCTTGATGTACTGCATCGTGTCGTAGATCGCCATGCCGGCCGTGATGGATCCGCCGGGGCTGTTGATGTACAGCCAGATGTCCTTGTCCGGGTCCTCAGCGGCGAGCAGCAGCATCTGCGCGCAGATGGCGTTCGCGTTCTCGTCGCGCACCTCCGAGCCCAGCCAGATGATGCGCTCCTTGAGGAGCCGGTTGTAGATGGAGTCGTTGAGCCCGAGGCCCTGGCCGTCGGCGCGCGCCACCGGCGTCGCACCGTCCATCCGCAGCAAGTCGTTCACGTCCGTCTCCTTCGTCATCGCCGTCGATCGACCCTAACGTGCGGCAGCCACGCGAAACGTCCCGGTGGAGGGGCTTTTCGCTGCGGGCGCACACGACGACGCCGGCGGCGGTCTCGGCTCACGCCCCGTGCGCCTCGCACAGCGCCCGGGCGGCGCGCCTAGCGGTCGGGAACGGGTCCTTCGGCACGCCCGTCCCCGCCCCCGCCAGCGCCCCGTCGTGGAGCAGCAGCAGCGCGTCCGCCAGCTCGCCGGGACGTTCGAGCCCGGCCGCGCGGCACTCGGTCTCGAGGAGCTCCCGGACCCACGACTTCTGCCGGGCGACCTCGACGGCGACGGGCCGGTCGGCGTCGTCCACCTCGGCGCGCGCGTTGATCGCGGCGCAGCCGCGGCCGCCCTCGGCCGCCGACCACCCCTCGGCGGCGCCGAAGACCGCGAGCACCCGGCCGACGCCCGGCTCGGGGTGCGCCGCGAGGGCCCGGACCAGGTGTGCCTGCCACCGGGAGTCGCGGTCGCGCAGGTACGCCACCACGAGCCCCTCCTTCGAGCCGAAGCGGTCGTAGAGCGTCTTCTTCGTGACGCCCGCCTCCGCCGCGACGGTGTCGACGCCGACGGCGTGCAGCCCGCGGGCGTAGAACAGGCGCGACGCGGCCTCGAGGATCCGGCGCGCCGCCGGGGTGAGGGACGCCTGCCGCGGGGTCTGCTCGGTCACCCGACCCACGATACGGACCGGTCCACCCCCACGGACGACGCCGGCCCGGGACGCTCCGGGGGGAGGGGTGGGTCGGTGGGGGGGGTGGGGGGGGTTGGGGGGGGGGGGGGGTGGGGTTACCTGGGGGGTGGTCCTTCGGTTTCCCGGGAGGGGGGGGGGGGGGGGGAAAATCGGC
>NZ_JBHVSQ010000005.1:266283-271225 GCF_042885055.1 Isoptericola sp. NPDC058082
CTACCGTGGGGTCTGTTCGGTCACCCGACCCACGGGACGGACCGGCCCACCCCCACGGAAGACGCCGACCCGCACCGTCCGGGGGGACGGTGCGGGCCGGCGTGGGTGTCCGGGCGGTCCGGGGTCAGGCCTTGGCCGTCTCCTCGGAGGTCTCCTCCGTCGGCTCCTCGGACGTGGCGTCGTCGGCGGACCCCTCGACCTCGGCGGCCGCGGCGTCCTCCTCCTCGGTGCCGATGAACTCGGCCAGGTCGACGACGTTGCCGTCGGAGTCCTTGACCTCGATGTCGCGCAGCGCGACCGCGAGGGCCTTGGAGCGCGCGACCTCACCGACCATGGCGGGGATCTGGCCGCCCTGGTCCAGGGTCGAGATGAACTGGTTCGGGTCCATGCCGTACTGCTGCGACGCCTGGACCAGGTACTCGACGAGCTCGCCCTGGCCGACCTGGACCTCGAGCTTCTCGGCCAGCGTGTCCAGCAGGATCTGGTTCTTGAGGGCCTTGGTGGCGTCCTCGGTGACCTCGGCGCGGTGCTCGTCGTCCTCGAGACGGTTCTCCGACTCCAGGTGGCGGTGCACCTCGGCCTCGACGGCACCGGACGGCACCGGGACCTCGACGGCCTCGAGCAGCTTCTCCAGCAGCAGGTCGCGGGCGGCGACGGCCTGGTTCGACGTCTTGATCGACGCGACCTGCTCGCGCAGGTCCGCCGTCAGCTCCTCGAGCGTGTCGAACTCCGAGGCGAGCTGGGCGAAGTCGTCGTCCGGCGTCGGCAGGTCGCGCTCCTTGACGGCCGTGGCCGTGACGGTGACCTGCGCCTCCTCGCCCTCGTGCTCGCCGCCGGCGAGCTTCGTGGCGAAGGTCGTGGTCTCGTCCGTCGACAGGCCGGTGAGGGCCTCGTCCAGGCCGTCCAGCATGTTGCCGGCGCCGATCTGGTAGGAGACGCCGGAGACCGAGTCGATCTCCTCGTCGCCCATGACGGCCTTGAGGTCGATGACGACGTAGTCGCCCTCGACGGCGGGACGGTCGACGCCCACGAGGGTGCCGAAGCGCTCGCGCAGCGCGTCGAGGCGCTCGGTGACGTCCTCGTCGGTCACCTCGGTGGAGTCCACCGTGATGTCGATGCCGGACAGCTCCGGGAGGGTGATCTCGGGCCGGACCTCGACCTCGGCGGTGAACGCGAGCTGGCCCTCGCCGGCCTTGGCGGGGACCTCGGTCACCTCGACCTCGGGCTGGCCCAGGGGGCGCAGCGACTCGGCCGTGACGGCGTCGCGGTAGAAGTTCGACAGAGCGTCGTTCACGGCGTGCTCGACGACCGCACCCCAGCCGACGCGCTGGTCGATGATGCGCGGGGGAACCTTGCCCTTGCGGAACCCGGGGATGTTCACCTGCTCGGCGATGTGCTTGTACGCGTGGTCGATGCTCGGCTTGAGCTCGTCGTACTCCACCTCGACGGTCAGCTTGACCTTGGTGGGCTCCAGGGTCTCGACGGCGCTCTTCACTTCGATGGTCTCCAACGGTTCGGGTGCTGCGCGCGCGTCTCACCGGCGCGAGCCGGCCTGGTTGCTGCGGCGCGGGGTGCGGGGACCGTACGACGGGCGTACGGGCAACCCGTCCATCCTACGCCACGGCGAGGGCCGCCCGGGGACGCCCGCGTCACGACGACGCGCGTCCCGGGAGACCCTCGCCGGGTACGTCCTGGCAGAGGATCGGGCGCGGACGATCAGGAGCAGGTGTAGGTGATGCCGTTGACGTCGTGCACGCCCGGCCCGAGGTCGCCGCAGACCTCGATCAGGTGGCTCGCCGCCACGCCCAGCACCACGGCCAGGATGATCGTCCCGAGGAGCACGAGGGCGCTCACGATGATGCCGGCGATGGCGACGCCGTTCGGCTGGCCCACCTTGCGCGACTTCACGAGGCCGACGATCGACAGGATCAGGCCGACGATCGACAGGGGCCCGAAGAAGCCGAGCACCAGGCCGACGATGCCCAGCGTCTTGCCCGGGTTCTGCGGCGGCTGGCCGTAGGCCGGCGCGTACTGCCCCGCCGGCGGCGCGGCGGGGTACGCCTGGCCGGGCGCCTGCGGAGCGGCGGGGTACGCCTGCCCGCCGGCCGGCTGGGCGGGGTAGGCCTGGCCCGGCGCCGGCTGACCCGGGGCGGGCTGCTGCGGCTCGGTGCCGCCGGGGGGCGTCGCACCCGGCTCGGGCGTGCCTGGCGTGTAGGGGTCCGGGGTGGTCATCAGGTTCTCCTCGCACGTCGGTCGCCGTCCGTCGGCGATCGGGGGCCGATCCTTCCAGATCGGCACGCCGAGCGCGGGCCGATCCACGGGCGAGCCGCGACGAACCACGACGTCCGCCCTGTGCCGCTGTCGGGGTGACTGGATTCGAACCAGCGACCCTCTGCTCCCAAAGCAGATGCGCTACCAAGCTGCGCCACACCCCGCGGCCCGCCGTCGGGCGGGGCCTCGGTCAGTGTAGTGCCGCCGTCCGGCGGCGAGCCCCCGACGTGCGTCGACGGGTCCGTGCGCCCCCGCGCCTTTGCTAGGGTTGGCCCGCGTTCCCACCCGGCGACGATGTCGCGGGGGTGGCCGTGCGGGCGTAGCTCAATGGTAGAGCCCCAGTCTTCCAAACTGGCTACGCGGGTTCGATTCCCGTCGCCCGCTCCCCTGCTTCCTCTCCCCTCCTTCCCCTTTGCGGCCCGTCCGCGGCCCGTCCGCGACCCAGGGGACAGGTGTCTCCCGACCGATCGACGACGCCGATGGATGAGATGCTCCTTGTCGATCGGTCGCGTCCTGGTTAGGCTCGGCGCCGCAGCCTGCGACAGGCGCGACCACACGGCAGCAGCACCCCGAAGCAACACGAAGCATCACGAGGAGGGCCGGCATGACGAACGTCCGCCGCGTCGCCCCCTCGACCGCCCTCTCGTCCCACCGGAGGACGGTGCCGGCGTCGGCGCTCCGCACCCCGGCGTGCGCCGCGGCGACGACGCCGCGATGCTGTCGATAGAGCGTCCACGTCACGTCCGACCCGCCCGACGGCGGGTCCCCGACGACCGTGCGGCGCTCGCACCGACCTCGCCGACGCCCCTGCGCCGCGCCCTCCGAGCACCTGCTCGGGGGCCCGCACCGCACGCGACGGCGCACCCGCACCACCTCGCCCGCACGCACTCCTCGAGAAGGAACACCCCATGGCACGCATCTACGACGACGCGACGAAGCTCATCGGCCGCACCCCGCTCGTCCGACTGAACCGTCTCGCCGCCGGCCTCGACGCGACGGTCGTCGCGAAGCTCGAGTTCTACAACCCCGCCAACTCCGTGAAGGACCGCATCGGCGTCTCGATCATCGACGCCGCGGAGGCCTCCGGCGACCTGCAGCCGGGCGGCACCATCGTCGAGGGCACCTCAGGCAACACCGGCATCGCGCTCGCCTGGGTCGGCGCCGCACGCGGCTACAAGGTCGTGCTCGCGATGCCGGAGACGATGTCGAAGGAGCGTCGCGCCCTGCTGCGCGCGTACGGCGCGGAGCTCGTGCTCACGCCGGGCGCAGAGGGCATGAAGGGCGCCGTCGCCGCGGCGGAGAAGATCGCCGCCGAGCGGCCGGGCGCGATCCTCGCCCGCCAGTTCGCCAACGAGGCCAACCCGAAGGTGCACCGCGAGACCACGGCCGAGGAGATCTGGGCCGACACCGACGGCGAGGTCGACGTGGTCGTCTCCGGCATCGGTACCGGCGGCACCATCACGGGCGTCGGCCAGGTCCTCAAGAAGCGCAAGCCCGAGATCCGGATCGTCGCGGTCGAGCCCGCCGAGTCGCCCATCCTCAACGGCGGGACCCCCGGCCCGCACAAGATCCAGGGCCTGGGCGCCAACTTCGTCCCGGAGATCCTCGACACCTCCGTCTACGACGAGGTGCTCGACGTCGACGCCGAGACGTCGGTCGAGCTCGCCCGCCGCGCCGCGAAGGAGGAGGGCCTCCTGGTCGGCATCTCCTCGGGCGCCGCGATCGCCGGGGCGCTCGAGGTCGCGAAGCGGCCCGAGAACGCCGGGAAGCTGATCGTGGTCGTCATCCCCGACTTCGGCGAGCGGTACCTGTCCACGATCCTGTACTCGGACCTGCTGGACTGACGTGACGAGCCGCCGCACCGCTCCGACCGCCGCCGCCGGGGCCGCCCACGAGGACCTCGACGGCGACGTCGACCACCCGATGCCGGCCGGGCACCGCCCGGGCCTGCGCCACCTGGTCGAGATCCTCGCCGAGGACCTCGAGGCGGCGCACGCGCACGACCCGGCGGCGCGCTCCCGGTTCGAGGTCGCGCTGGGCTACCCGGGAGTGCACGCCGTGTGGGCGCACCGGGTGTCCCACCGCATGTGGCACCGGCCCGGCCTGCGCCTGCCGGCGCGCCTGCTGTCGCAGGCCGCCCGGTGGGTGACCGGGATCGAGATCCACCCCGGCGCGCGCATCGGGCGGCGGCTCTTCATCGACCACGGCATGGGCGTGGTGATCGGGCAGACGGCGGTCGTCGGCAACGACTGCGTGCTGTTCCACGGCTCCACCCTGGGCGGCCGCTCGATGACCCGGGGCAAGCGGCACCCCACCCTGGGCGACCGGGTCATGGTGGGCGCCGGCGCCAAGATCCTCGGCCCGCTGTGGATCGGCGACGACGCGCAGATCGGCGCGAACGCGGTCGTGACCCGCGACGTGCCGAACGGCATGGTGGCCGTCGGGGTGCCCGCGCACGCGCGCACGCCCGGTCACCGGCCCGACCACGGCCAGCACGTCGAGGACGCCTCGGAGCTGCTCGAGTACGTCATCTGAGCGGCCCGCAGCCGCGGGCCGGGGGGCCCCCCCCCCCCCCCCGAGGGCACCAGAAACCCTCCTTCCCCCCCCCTTTTTTTTTTCTCCCCCCCCCCCAAACCAACCCCCACCCCCCCCCCCTCCCCCCCCCCCCCCA
>NZ_JBHVSQ010000005.1:271235-281013 GCF_042885055.1 Isoptericola sp. NPDC058082
CCAGTTCCCTGGCCCACCCACGCCCACCACGCAGAGAACGCTTAGGATCTGCCAGAGTCTTCCCTTTAGTCGCCCCGCACCACTGCCCCGGCCCCCCACTCCCCCTTCGGCGGGCCCACGGGCCGTCGTCGTCCCGTCGCGTGTTTGTTCTAGTAGTCGTAGAACAAGTAGTCTGACGCCCGTGATGTGGCGCATCGATCCGACGAGCGACGAGCCGCTGTACGCGCAGCTGGTCGCCCAGGTGCGCCTCGGCGTCGCGCACGGCACGCTCCGCCCGGGCGAACGGCTTCCCTCGGCCCGGGAGCTCGCGGCCTCCCTCGACCTCAACATGCACACCGTGCTGCGGGCCTACCAGGTGCTGCGCGACGACGGCACGCTCGAGCTGCGGCGCGGGCGCGGCGCCCTCGTCGCGTCCACCGCACCCGACCTGGCCGACGTCGAGCGGGCGGTGGCCGACCTGGCCGCCGCGGCCCGTCGTGCCGGGCTGTCCGTCCAGACCACCACCACCCTCGTCACGGAGGCGATGCACCGATGACCACCGCTCCCCCGCCCGGCAGCCCCCGAGCACGCTCCGGCACGGAGGTGTGGCGCCCTCTCGCGCGCCGCGCGATGGCCTGGTCGTCACTCGTGGGCGTCGTGCTCGCGCTCGGCACGGCCGCGGTGGTCTGGGCATGGCGGGACGAGCTGCCCGCGCAGGTCGCGACGCACTGGAGCGGGAGCGGGGCGCCCGACGGCTTCATGTCGCCGACGGCCCTGGCGCTCGTCGGGGTCGTGACCACCGTCGCGCTCTGCGGGCTCTTCGCGGCGATCGGGCTGACGCAGGGCGCCGCCGCCTCGACCCGGCGGATCACCGCCGCGGGCTGCGTGTGGTCGGGCGCGTTCCTGGCCGCGATCGTCGTCGGCACGCTCGCGCCCCAGCGCGGCCTCACCGACCCGTCCCAGGTCGAGCTGTCCGGCACCGCGCTGCTGACGGCCTTCCTCCTGCCGCTCGTCCCGGCGGGGATCGCGGCCGCGCTCGTCCCGGGCGACCCCGCGATGCCGGCCGTCGAGGCCGTCCCCGAGGACGCGCCCCGGGCCACGCTCCGCGACGGCGAGCGCGCGGTCTGGCTGCGTCGTGCGACGGGCGGGCCGGGCCTCGCCGTCGGGGCCGTCGCCGTCGCCCTGACGACGCTCGCCGCGGCGCTGACCGCCGAGTGGTCGATGCTGGTCGTCCCCGTGGCCCTCGCCGCGCTGTTCGTCACGATGTTCGCCTTCACCGTCCGGGTGGACCCCGCCGGCCTCACGGTGCGTTCCGCAGCCCGCTGGCCGGGCACCCACGTCCCGGCGGGCGAGGTGGTCCGGGCGTCGGTGACCCAGGTGCGCCCGCTGCGCGACTACGGCGGCTGGGGCTGGCGCACCGCCCGCGACGGGCGCGTGGGCGTGGTCCTGCGCTCGGGCGAGGCGCTGCTGGTGGAGCGCACCGGGGGGCGGTCGTTCGCCGTCACGGTCGACGACGCCGCCGAGGCCGCCGCGCTGCTGAACACGATGGCCGACCGCGCCCGGAGCCGCTGACCGCCCGCGGCCTCAGGCGAGCAGCTCCGGGTGCGCGGCCGCCACGCGGCGCGGCGCCTTGGCGAGCCAGGCGTCCACGAGAAGCTCGCGGAGCGCGTCGCCGTCGACCGCCTCGAGCCGGACGAGGACGACGGGCACGCCGTCGAGGTGCGGGATCGTCAGCGTCTCCGGGCGGGCGGCGAGCACGGCCTCCTTCTCCCCCAGGTCGTCCACGACCACGGCGAGGATCGGCCCGGTCGGCACCGGCTCGTCCCCGAACCGCCGCACGTCGGCCTTGCTGAACGGCCGCAGCCAGGAGAACACGCGGCCTGACACCGCCCACGCCCGGTTCCGGAACGTCGTCGTCTCGGTGACCTCGGGCAGCCCCGCAGCGGTGCGGGCCGCGTCGTCGATCGTCGCCATCCCCCGAACCTAGCGGCGGTCCCGCCGCACGCACGGCGTCGGCTAGGGTGTGACGGGCATTACCCCGTACTCCCGGTACCGGACACATCGGCACGACCGCATCATCTCGACGAGGAGCACCCCGCCCCATGAGCACCCTGCGCATCGGCATCCAGACCGGCTACTGGTCCCGCAAGCCCCCGAAGGGCATCGTGCCCGCGCTCGTCGCGGCCGAGGCGCTGGGCCTCGACTCGGTCTGGACGGCGGAGGCGTACGGCTCCGACGCGTTCACCCCCCTCGCCTGGTGGGGCTCCCGCACCCGCCGCCTGCGGCTCGGCACCGGCATCGCGCAGATGGCGGCCCGCACCCCGACCGCCACCGCCATGCAGGCCATCACCCTCGACCACCTCTCGGGCGGGCGCTTCGTGCTGGGGCTGGGGGCGTCCGGCCCGCAGGTCGTCGAGGGCTGGTACGGCCAGCCCTACCGTCGGCCGTTGGCGCGCACCCGCGAGTACGTCGACGTCGTGCGACAGGTCTTCGCCCGCGAGCGCCCCGTCACCGCGGACGGCGAGTTCTTCCGCCTCCCGCTGCCCGCGGACGCCCCCGGCGCCACCGGCCTCGGCAAGGCCCTCAAGCCGACCGTGCACCCCCGCCGCGCCGACATCCCGATCGTGCTGGCGGCCCAGGGGCCGAAGAACGTGACGCTCGCCGCCGAGATCGCCGACGGCTGGATGGCGGGCTTCTACGCGCCGCGGGCCGACGCCGAGCACCGCGAGCTGCTCGCGTCCGGGTTCGCGCAGCGCTCCGACGCGCGCAGGCCGTCGTCCGACTTCGAGGTGCTCGCGACGGTGCCCGTGGTCGTGCGCGACGACGTCGAGGCCGCGGCGGACGTCATCCGCCCGCACATCGCGCTGTACGCCGGCGGCATGGGCTCGAAGGAGGCCAACTTCCACAAGGCGTCGCTGGACCGCCTCGGCTACGCGGCCGAGCTCGACGAGGTCCAGGCGCTGTTCCTCGCGGGCCGCCGGGAGGACGCCGCGCGCGCCGTGCCGACCGAGCTCGTCGAGGAGGTCGCGCTGGTCGGCCCCGCGGACAAGGTCGCGCGCGACCTGGCCCGCTGGGACGGCACGGCGCTGACCACGATGCTGCTGCAGGGCGACCCGTCGTCGATGCTCACGGTGCTCGCCGCGGCACAGGCGGCCCGCAAGGACGCGGACGGCGGCACGCCCCTGGGGGCCCGCGTGCGCGCCGCCGCCGGTGCGGCCGCCGCCCGCGTGGCACCCAAGAAGGCCTGACCGCCGGGGCGACGTCCTCCGGCCGTCAGCCCTCCTCCGGGAACCAGACGGCGCGGCGCAGGTCCACGCGCCGGCCGTCGCGCGAGAGCGGGCAGCCCTCGGCGCGCAGCGCGTCGAGGGCCGCCGTGAGGTGCCGCGCCGGCGGGGCACCCGACGCGTTCACCACGCGCCACCAGGGCACGAGGTGGTCGTCCTGCACGGGACCGATCACCGCGGCGCCGTCCGGCACGAGGTGCGCGTAGCGGTCGCCGGAGCCGGCCATGACGTTCCCGACCTGTCGAGGCCCGCCCCGCCCCAGCCGCTCGCCGACGATCTCGGCGATCAGCCCGTACGTCATTGCGCGGCCGGACGGGATGCGGCGCACCAGGGCGAGCACCTCCGCGGCGTACTCGTCGGGGGCGTCGAGGGGCTCGTCGGACGTCGAGGCGCGGGCTGGCACACCGCGACCCTACGGCCCGTCGCCGACCCCGGCGGCGGACCGAACCGCGGGTCGCCGGAGGACCGTCCGGCGGGTCCGGAAATCCGCTGGCCCCGAGCCCCGGACCGCGCCACGATCGGCAGGTGACCTCCGACCGCTCCCGCACCGCCCTGCCCGCCGGCTACCGCAGCCGCACGCTCACCGCCGACGACCGCGGCGCGCTGCTCGACCTGGACACCTGGGCGTTCCCCGACCCGCACTCGGTGGCGGAGTTCGACGACCTGCCGCTGCCCCTGACGTGGGAGCGGGCGGTCGGCGTCGAGGTCGAGGGCGCGGCCGACGACGGGCTCGCCGCGATCCGTGCGTCCTACCCGTTCTCCCGCTTCCCCGTGCCGGGCGCCACGCTGCCCACGGCCGGCCTGACGTGGGTGGGCGTGCACCCGCAGCACCGCCGCCGGGGGCTGCTCACCGCCATGATCGACGACCACCTCGACGCGTGCCGGCGGAGGGGCGAGCCGCTGTCCGCGCTGTTCGCCGCCGAGACCGCCATCTACGGACGGTTCGGGTACGGCAAGGCGGCCGACGACCTGCGTATCGCCGTCCCGCGGGGAGCGGCGCTGCGCGACGTCCCCGGCGCCGCGGACCACACCGTGCGCGTGGAGCACGCCGACCGCGCACGCCACGGCGACCTCGTCGCCCGCCTGCACCGTGCTCCGGGCCTGCCCGCGGGCCCGGCGGGGATCAACCGGCCCGGCTGGGCCACGCGGGAGACCGACGCGCTGTGGGAGAGCTACTGGGCGGACCCGAAGTCGTTCCGGGCGGGCGGGCGCGAGTCGCTGCGCATCGTCGTCGTGGAGCGCGACGGCGAGGCGCGCGGCTACGCGACGTTCCGCCGCAGCCTGGACTGGCAGGTCACCGGTCCGCGCGGCACCGTGCACCTGGGCGACGTCGTGGCCCTCGACGCCGCCGCGGCGCGCGCCCTGTGGGGCGTGCTGCTCGACCTCGACCTCATGAGCAGCACGGACCCGTTCCTGCTGCCGGTCGACGACGCGGTCATGAGCCTGCTCGTCGACCCGCGGGCCGCGGGCGCCCGCGTCGCCGACAACGTGTGGGTGCGCGTCGTCGACGTGCCCGCCGCGCTCGCGGGCCGTCGCTACCAGGCCGACGTCGACGTCGTGCTCGGGGTCGACGACGCCCGGCTGGCCGACAACGCCGGGTCGTGGCGCCTGCGGGCGACGGCGTTCGGGGCGGCGACGTGCGAGCGCACCGACGCGGAACCCGACCTGCGGCTCGACGTGCGCGAGCTCGGCGCCGTCTACCTGGGCGGCACGTCCCTCGCGACGCTCGCCGGCGCCGGGCTCGTCGACGAGCGGTCGGCCGGCGCGCTCGGCCGCACGAGCGCGGCGTTCGGCTGGCCGCTCGCCCCCGCCTGCGGCTGGGTGTTCTGACCGTGGTGGCGGCGTTCTCGGACACCGTCACGTCGGCGGCGTGGCGCGCCGAGGCCAGCGCCTGGATCACCGCCGCCCTCGCCCGGGACGGCGTGCGCGTGGTCGCCCCGCCCGAGCAGCCGCGGGTGCGGCCGTGGTCCACGCAGCTCGTCGTCGCCACGGACGCGGGCCGCTACTGGTTCAAGGCCACCTGCCGCTCGTCGTCCTTCGAGCCCGCCCTGCAGGCACTGCTCGCCGAGGTCGCCCCCGACGCGGCGGACGCCCCGGCGGCGGTCGACGCCGACCGCGGGTGGATGCTCACGGCCGACCGGGGCGCCACGCTGCGCGAACGCCGGGAGCCCACGGCGGCCGACTGGGGCGCCCTGCTGTCGCGGTGCGCGCACCTGCAGCAGACCCTCCTCGGGAGCGGGGACGCGCTGCGCGGCACCGGGCTGCCCGACTGCTCCCCCGGCACGGTGGCGGCGCGGCTCGACGCCGTGCTCGACCTGCTGGAGGGCTTCCCGCCCGGCCACCCCGCCCGGCCGGACGACGGCACGGTCGCGCGCCTCCGCGGGGCCCGCGACGCCGTGGCGGCCGCGGCCGCCACCCTGGCGGCGAGCCCGCTGCCGAGCAGCCTGCAGCACGGGGACCTGCACCCGGGCAACGTCTTCGAGGTCGACGGCGCCCTGCGCGTGTTCGACCTCGGCGACGCCCAGTGGGCGCACCCGCTCGAGGTGCTCGAGGTGTCGTCCGCGGTCGCCCGCGACGCGGGCACCGACTGGGCGCCGGTCGAGCGGGCGTACCGCCGCGCGTGGGACGGCTGGTGCGCCGCCCAGGGTCTCCCGCCGGTGGGAGCGGCCGACGACGCGCCGACGTGGGACGACCTGCGGCGCGCGGCCGGCGTCACCCACGCAGTCAACCGGGCCTGGACGTGGTGCGGCGCGCTCGCCGAGGCCACCGAGGCCGAGTGGGCGGACTGGGGCGAGGCGCCCGGCCGGCACCTGGCGGCGCTGCTGGACCTGGTGCCGGGCCCTCAGACCTGACAGACGCCGCACCAGAAGAGGTTGCGGCCCGCGAGCTCCTTGGTGAGCACCGGGGCACCGCAGACGCGGCACGGCAGCCCGTCGCGGTGGTACACGTAGAACGACGCGTCCCGGGGCACCGCGTCGGCGTCGCCGTCGGTGTTCTGCCGCGTGACCCGGCCGCCGCCGCCGTCCGCCACCCGGTGCTCGGGCCGGGTGGTGACGATCGCCCCGCGGTAGGCGCCGTCGCGCATGAGCACGACCAGGTCGTCCCAGACCTGGGCGAGCACCGCCGCCGGCACGTCGCGGCCCGGGCGCAACGGGTCCACGCCGGCCCGGAACAGGGCCTCGGCCCGGTAGATGTTGCCGACGCCGGCGATCACCGCCTGGTCCATGAGCTGCTGGCCGACCGTCACGCGCGAGCGCCGCACGCGCTCGACGAACGCCGTGCGGGCCGCGTCACCCCCGTCGCGGACGGGATCCGGCCCGAGCCTCGACTCGACGGCGGCCTTCTCCGCGCCGGTGAGCACCTCGCACGCCGTCGGCCCGGTGAGGTCGGCGACGGCGTGCGCGCCGAGCAGCCGCAGCCGGACGGCGCCGCGCGGGGCGGGCGCGACCCACTCCCCCGCGGCGTCGACGTCGGGGTCGCCTCCGTCGTCCGGCGTCGACTCGCGCTCCCCGATGCGACGGCGCGGCGCGCCGATGGCGTGCACCACGTCGGCGCTGCCGTCGCCGGCGAACGACCACGCCCCGTACAGGCCGAGGTGCACCCGCAGCCAGCGCACGTCGTCGGGCGTCCCGTCGCCGTCGGCGGGCGCGAAGGCGCAGAAGAGCTGCTTGCCCCACGCCTCGGCGGACGCCATCCGGCGGCCGTCGAGCAGCGCGGCACCGCCCGCGAACCGGCCCTGCGGGCTGGACACGGCGAGCGCCTCGCCGCCGAACAGCCCGTCCAGGGCACGCGCGAGGCGGTGGACGGTGTGACCCTCGGGCACGTCAGGCGATCGCGTCAGGCGATGGCGGAGACGTCGTGGGACGCCTCGTACGCGGCCAGCTTGTCGATGCGGCGCTGGTGGCGGGCGTCGCCGCTGAACGGCTCCGCGACGAACGCCTCGACGAACGACGTCGCCTCCTCGAGCGTGTGCATCCGGCCGCCCACGGCGACGACGTTGGCGTCGTTGTGCTGACGGCCGAGCGTCGCCGTCTCCAGCGACCAGGCCAGCACGGCGCGCACCCCGACGACCTTGTTCGCCGCGATCTGCTCGCCGTTGCCCGAACCCCCGATGACGACGCCCAGCGAACCCGGCTCCGCGACCACGGCCTCGCCCGCGGCGATGCAGAAGGCGGGGTAGTCGTCCTGAGGGTCGTACTCGTGGGCGCCGTGGTCGACGACGTCGTGGCCCGCGGCGCGCAGGTGGTCCACGAGGTGGGTCTTGAGCTCGTATCCGGCGTGATCGGCGGCGATGTGCAGACGCATGCCCACATTCTCCCTCAGGTCGTCCGCAGGGTTCGACCCGCACCGCACGTGGGCGGCGCGCCGTAGGGTGACGCCATGACTGCCGACGCCACCGGGCTGCGGTCCGGCATCGACCTCAGCGCCCTCGACCAGGCCGTCCGCCCGCAGGACGACCTGTACCGCCACGTCAACGGGCGCTGGATCGCCCAGCACGAGATCCCCGCCGACCGCGCCATGGACGGCGCGTTCCGCGCGCTGCACGACCTGTCCGAGGAGCGCGTCCGCGAGATCATCACCGACCTCGCCGCCACGGACGACCTCGACCCCGCGTCCACCCCCGCGAAGATCGGCGCGCTGTACGCGAGCTTCCTCGACGCCGACCGCGTCCAGCAGCTCGGCACGGAGCCGATCGCCGCCGAGCTGGGGCAGATCGCCGGGGCGACGTCGCCCGCCGAGCTCGTCGACGTGCTCGGCGCCCTGCAGCGCACCGGCGGGGGCGGCGCCGTCGCGTTCTACGTCGACAACGACGCCAAGGACCCCGAGACCTACGTGACCTACCTCGTGCAGGGCGGCCTGGGCCTGCCCGACGAGGCGTACTACCGCGAGGACCAGTACGCGCCCGTCCGCGACAAGTACGCGCCGCACCTGGCGCGCATGCTGCGCCTCGCCGGCGTCACCGCCACGTCCGGGTGGGCCGCCGACCCCGAGGACGCCGCGCAGCGCGTGCTCGCCCTCGAGACGAAGCTCGCCACCCACCACTGGGACGTCGTGCGCGACCGCGACGCCGACCTCACCTACAACCCGATGACGCTCGCCGAACTCGTCGAGCGGGCGCCCGGCTTCGACTGGCGCGCGTGGGCCGCGGCGCTCGGCGCGCCCGCCGGGTCGCTGGACGCCCTGGTCGTGCGGGAGCCGTCGTTCGCGACCGGGTTCGCCGAGCTCTGGCGGACGGAGCCGCTCGCCGACTGGAAGCTCTGGGCCGCCTACCACCTCGTCACCGCCCGCGCGGCCTACCTCGACGACGCCACGGTCGAGGCCAACTTCGACTTCTACGGCCGCACGCTGTCGGGCGCGCAGGAGGTGCGCGACCGCTGGAAGCGCGGCGTCGCGCTCGTCGAGCGGGCGCTGGGCGAGGCCGTCGGCGAGCAGTACGTGGCCCGCCACTTCCCGCCGGAGCACAAGGAGCGGATGGACACGCTGGTGGCGAACCTCGTGGCCGCCTACCGCGAGTCCATCGAGGCGCTCGACTGGATGACGCCCGAGACGAAGGTGAAGGCGCTCGCCAAGCTGGAGAGGTTCACGCCCAAGGTGGGCTACCCGGTGAAGTGGCGCGACTACTCCGCCCTCGAGGTCGACGCCGCCGACCTGGTCGGGAACGTGCGCCGCGCGCACGGGTTCGAGCAGGACCACGAGCTCGGCAAGATCGGGCGTCCGATCGACCGCGACGAGTGGTTCATGACGCCGCAGACCGTCAACGCCTACTACAACCCGGGCATGAACGAGATCGTCTTCCCGGCCGCGATCCTTCAGCCGCCGTTCTTCGACCCCGACGCCGACGACGCCGTGAACTACGGCGGCATCGGCGGCGTCATCGGGCACGAGATCGGCCACGGCTTCGACGACCAGGGCTCCAAGTACGACGGCGACGGCCGCCTCGAGGACTGGTGGACCGAGTCGGACCGCACCGAGTTCGAGAAGCGCACCCAGGCCCTCATCGCGCAGTACGACGCCTTCCGCCCGGCACAGCTGCCCACCGACGGCCCGCACGTCAACGGCGCGCTGACCATCGGCGAGAACATCGGCGACCTCGGCGGGCTGTCCATCGCGATCAAGGCGTACCGCATCGCGCTCGGCACGACGCTGGACGACGCGCCCGTCGTCGACGGCCTCACCGGGCTGGAGCGCGTCTTCCTCGGATGGGCGCAGGTGTGGCAGTCCAAGGGCCGCGACGAGGAGGTGGTGCGGCGCATCGCCACCGACCCGCACTCCCCCAACGAGTTCCGCTGCAACGGCGTGATCCGCAACATCGACGAGTTCCACGCCACCTACGGCGTGGGCCCCGACGACGCGCTGTGGCTCGCCCCCGAGGAGCGCGTGCGCATCTGGTGACCCGTCCGGGGACCTGACACCACAAAAACCCCCCCCCCCCCCCCCCCCCCCCCCTCCCCCCCCCCCTCCACCCCCCCCCCCCCCCCCTCCCCCCCCCCCCCCCCCCCCAAACAACAACCCCC
>NZ_JBHVSQ010000006.1:0-19616 GCF_042885055.1 Isoptericola sp. NPDC058082
TAAGCCAACAACTTCACACACCTACCAAACACTGTTTGGTCAATAACACTGCTTCGCGTCCACTGTGCGGTTCCCGAGAAACGGGCACCACCCCCGCACCACAACCGTGGAACCAGGGGGTGACCTGGACAACTCGATACTGTTACGGCGGTCATAGCGTCGGGGAAACGCCCGGTCCCATTCCGAACCCGGAAGCTTAGCCCTTCAGCGCCGATGGTACTGCCCTCGCGAGGGGGTGGGAGAGTAGGACGCCGCCGGACACCCATTCACGAAAGGCCCACCCCACACCGGGGTGGGCCTTTCGCATACCCCCGAACAGACCCCCACCGCCGACGCTGCTGCTCCGTCGCCCGCGTCCCGCGACCCCGTGCGGCGGCGTGCCGTTAGGCTCGTCGGGTGACTGGAGCACCGCACCTCCCCGCCGCCGGACCGACGCCGTCGTGGCGAGCCCGACACTTCCTGAGCCTGCTGGACTTCGCGCGGCCGTCCCTGGGAGGGGACGGGACCGCCGGGTGGCTCGACGACGCCGGGACCGTAGACCCGGCGCAGCCGGCCCACCTGTGGATCACGTGCCGGATGACGCACTCCTTCGGGCTCGGGCACCTCCTGGGCGTCGAGGGCGCGGGCGAGCTGCTGGACCGGGGTATCGCCGGCCTGTCACGGACGCTGGCCGACGCCGACGAGGGTGGGTGGTTGGCCTCCAGGGGTCCGGGAGACGCGTTCGACGGGCTCAAGCAGGCCTACGGCCACGCGTTCGTCGTGCTCGCCGGGTCGACGGGGACCGTGGCGCGCACGCCGGGTGCCGTGACCCTCCTCGAGGCGGCGCTGTCGGTGCTCGACCGGCGGTTCTGGGAGGCCGACCACCAGCTCCACCTCGACGAGCGGTCGCGCGACTGGGGCACGGTCGACCCGTACCGCGGGGTCAACGCGAACATGCACTCCGTCGAGGCGCTCCTCGCCGCCCACGACGCCACGGGCGAGAGCCGCTGGCTCGACCGAGCAGCGGTGGTGGCCGACCGCGTCATCGACTGGGCGGCGGGCAACGACTGGCGGATCCCGGAGCACTTCGACACCGCGTGGCAGCCGCAGCTCGAGTACAACGCGGACCGTCCGCACGACCCCTTCAAGCCGTACGGCGCCACACCGGGCCACGGGCTGGAGTGGGCGCGGTTGCTCCTGCAGGTGGACGTCGCCGGGGGGACGCAGGGACAGCGCACCGACGCGGCCCGGCAGCTGTTCCACCGCGCCGTGGCCGACGGGTGGGACGGGCCGGCGGGAGGTTTCGTCTACACGACGGACTGGAACGGGAGCCCCGTCGAGGCCCGCCGCTTCCACTGGGTGGCGGCCGAGGCGGCCGCGGCCGCCGACGTGCTGCACCGCACGACCGGCGAGGCGCGCTACGCCGAGCTCGCCGACGAGTGGTGGGCGTGGATCGACGCCCACCTGGTGGACCACGAGCGCGGCTCCTGGTTCCACGAGCTCGACACCGACAACCGCCCCTCCGGGCGGACGTGGGTCGGCAAGCCCGACATCTACCACGCGGCCCAGGCCGTCATCCTGCCGGACCTGCCGCTCACCGGGTCGTTCGCGGCGTCGGCCCGAGAGGCCGGACCGCTGCTGGCCGGCACGCGACTGGGCGCCGCGGTGGCGTCGTCATGAGGATCTCCGCGAAGGCCGACTACGCGGTGCGGGCGGCCGCCGAGCTCGCGGCGTCCGGCGAGGGCCCGGTCCCGGCCGAGGCCCTCGCCCGCGCGCAGCAGGTGCCCCACCGCTTCCTCGAGGCGATCCTCAGCGACCTGCGGCGCGAGGGCATCGTCGCGAGCCGTCGCGGCGCAGGCGGGGGGTACGTGCTCGCCCGCCCGGCCGACAAGGTGACCGTCGCCGACGTCGTGCGCGCCGTGGACGGGCCGCTGGTGTTCGTGCGCGACGCGCGGCCCTCCGACCTGGAGTACACCGGCGCCGCCGCGTCGCTGCTGCACGTGTGGGTGGCGCTGCGCGTGAACGTGCGCGCCGTGCTGGAACAGGTGACCCTGGCGGACCTCGCGGCCGGGACGATCCCCGACGTCGTGCGCCGGCTGACCGAGCAGGAATCGGCGTGGGTCAGCCCCTGAGCCACGCCGGATCGGCGTAGGCGCCAGAGGCGCCGCACGGTCGTCGGCCTGGTTCACGCGACGCCGCAGAAACCCTCGTCTCGCGATACGGACATATTTTTGAGACCGTTGAATCCGATAGAGCCGATCGGGTAACTTCGTCGCAGACGCGGCGGACCCGCTGCCGCGCCGAAACGGAGGGAACCCCCGTGCGGACTCTCGTCCTCCTTGCCCTCGTGGGCCTCGGTGCGCAGCTCGTCGACGGCAGCCTGGGCATGGCCTACGGCGTCACCTCGACCACCCTGCTGCTCGCGATCGGCACCAACCCCGCGGCCGCGTCGGCGACCGTCCACCTCGCCGAGGTCGGCACGACCCTGGCGTCCGGCGCCTCGCACTGGCGGTTCGGGAACGTGGACTGGAAGGTCGTCATCAAGATCGGCATCCCCGGTGCCATCGGCGCGTTCGCCGGCGCGACCTTCCTCTCGTGGCTGTCGACCGAGATCGCCAAGCCGCTGATGTCGATCCTGCTGCTGGGTCTGGGCCTGTACGTGCTGCTGCGGTTCACGCTCCGGGGGCTGCGTACGGACCGTCTCGGGCAGCCGCTCCGCAAGCGGTTCCTCACCCCGCTCGGGCTGGTCGCCGGGTTCATGGACGCCACGGGTGGTGGCGGCTGGGGCCCGGTGGGCACGCCCGCCATCCTCGCGAGCGGCCGCATGGAGCCGCGCAAGGTGGTCGGCTCGATCGACACCAGCGAGTTCTTCGTGGCCGTGGCCGCGAGCCTCGGGTTCCTCTTCGGTCTCGGGACCGCGGGCATCAACCCGTCCTGGGCCCTCGCGCTGCTCATCGGCGGCCTGATCGCCGCGCCGATCGCCGCGTGGCTCGTCCGCCTGGTGCCGCCGCGCGTCCTCGGCTCCGCCGTCGGCGGGATCATCGTCCTCACCAACGTGCGGACCCTGCTGTCCCTCGACTCGTTCCCGGTGAGCGACGGCGTGCGCACCCTGGTGCTCGCGATCATCGCCGTGGGCTGGGCCGCCGCGGTCGTCTACTCCTTCGGCCAGCACCGCAAGGCGGTCGCGGAGGAGCGGGCCGAGGCGGCCGGCGAGCAGCCGGAGGCGGCGGCGACGACGGTCGCCTGACGGTCCGAACCCGTCACGGGCGCCGACAGCACCACCGAGCACCGGCACCGCACCACCGAGCACCGGCACCGCACCACCGAGCACCGCCACCGCACGTCACCCGTCGTGCGGTGGCGGTGTCGTGCCGTCCCGGTACCGTGGTGGAGCCAGGAGAACTGCGCGCCGGACCCAGCTGCACGGCACTGGGGGTGGTCCTCGATGTCCAGCACGCCCAACGACACACCGCGCCGCGAGCTCGTCGCCCTCGCGGAGCTGTTGGGTGCCGGGAGCCAGCTGCTCGTGGGCCGGTACCGGGTCGACGTCGCCACGGGGGAGTGGTGGTGGTCGGACGAGGTGTTCCGGATCTTCGGGCGTGAGCCCGGCTCCGTCGCGCCGGGGCCCGAGGTGCTGCGCGCCCACCTGCACCCGGACGACCGTGAGCGGCTCTCCCGGACGGCGGTGGTCGCACTGGGTGCCGGGCGGCCGTTCTCGGGGGCACACCGCGTCGTGGACGACCACGGGCGCACGCACACGGTCGTCGTCACGGGTCAGGGACGGCACGGGAGCGACGGCGCGTCGTCGCAGATCGTCGGCTACGTCATCGACGCGAGCCCGGTCGTGCGCGACGCGCTGGAGCGCGAGGCGCACCGCGCCGTCTCGCGCGCGTTCGTCGCCGCCGCGGCCGCGGAGCAGGCCAAGGGCGCCATCATGGCCGTCTGCGGCGTGGACGAGTCGGTGGCCACCGAGGTCCTCGCCGACGCGGGCGCGCAGGTCGGCGTGTCCGCCCAGTCGGCGGGGGAGCAGGTGATGAAGGAGCTCGCGCGACCGGTCGGGGACCGGGACGCCGCGCTCACGGCGGCGGAGGTGGTCCGGTCGGCACCGCCCGCGAAGGACGCGGCGGACCGCCTGAGCAGCGCGCTCGCCGCCGTGCGGCCGGTGGACCGACCGCACGGCCACGACGCGCAGCTGGCCCGCCGTCGTCCCCGCGCGAGCCACTGACGGGACCGCGCGGGGAATCAGCGGGTCAGCGGCCCGAGACGAACCGGGCAGCCGCGCGCCCGGCGCCCTGGCGGGCGAGGCGCTTCGCGAGCACCGCGACGCCGCCCGAGACGGCCGCGAAGGTGACCGCCTGCACGATGGAGAGCTCGTCGTCGTCCAGGTTGGTGGGCGCCACGTTGCCCGTCGCCCGCTCCCAGACCACCCCGATCAGCTTCTGCGCGACCCATCCGGCGGCGATTGTCAGCACCACCGTGCCGACCTTCACGCCCAGCGGCTGCTCGGTGTCCGTCACGTGCTCTCCCTCGGTCTGACCCGGCGTGCTACCGCCGGGGCGTCGTCCTGGTCCGGCGTCCACGGCCGACGGGCGGTGTCACGGCACGTCAGGCACGTCACACCCCGAGGCCGAGGACGGGACCACGGTAGCGCGGTGTCGACGGGTAGGCTCGTGCTGATACGACAGGGGAGCGCCCACCGGCGCTGAGAGTGCGGACCGCCGCAGACCCTCGAACCTGACCCGGTTAGCACCGGTGGAGGAAGTCGGGAATCTCGTTCCCTGCGGACGGCAGCACCACGACGGTGCCGGGCGCCCGCAGGACCCCCTTCTCGCACCTTGAGGAGGACAGCATGACGCTGAGCACCACGACCAGGACCAGGAGCGCGGCAGCAGCGGTCGGGGCCGTCGCGCTGCTGCCGCTGCTGGCGGCGTGCGGCGGCGGGTCGCCGGCGGACGAGGGGAGCGGCGCGTCGAGCACGGTCACGCTCGTCACCCACGACTCGTTCGCCGTCTCCGACGAGGTGCTGGCCGCGTTCGAGAAGGAGTCCGGCCTCACCGTCGAGCAGGTGGCACCGGGCGACGCGGGCACGCTGGTGAACCAGCTCGTGCTCACCAAGGACGCGCCGCTGGGCGACGTCGTCTTCGGTGTGGACAACACCTATGCGTCGAGGGCCGTCGACGCCGGGGTCTTCGAGGAGTACCAGCCCGCCGACCTGGCCCCGGAGGTCGCGGCCTACGCGCCCGACGACCTGGCCGGCACGCTGACGCCGGTCGACGTGGGCGACGTCTGCATGAACCTCGACGACGGCTGGTTCGACGAGCACGGCGTCACGCCCCCGACGACGCTCGAGGACCTCGCGAAGCCGGAGTACCAGGACCTCACCGTGGTCACCAACCCCGCGACGTCGTCGCCCGGTCTCGCGTTCCTGCTCGCGACGATCGGAGCCTTCGGCACGGACGGCTGGGAGGCCTACTGGGCCGACCTGCGCGACAACGGCGTCAAGGTCGCCGAGAGCTGGGAGGACGCGTACTACGTCGACTTCTCCGGCGCCGGTGAGGGCGGGCAGCGGCCGATCGCGCTGTCCTACGCGACGTCGCCCGCGTTCACCGTGAGCGACGACGGGACGTCCTCGACGACCAGCGCGATGCTCGACACCTGCTTCCGGCAGGTCGAGTACGCGGGGGTGCTGGCCGGTGCGGAGAACCCGGACGGCGCGAAGCAGCTGGTCGACTTCCTCACCTCGCCCGAGTTCCAGGCCGACGTGCCCGGCCAGATGTACATGTACCCCGCCGACCCGGACGTGGAGCTGCCCGCCGACTGGCAGCAGTTCGCCCCCCTGGCCGACGAGCCGTTCGAGGTGGCGCCCGCGGACGTCGCCGCGCACCGCGACGAGTGGATCGAGCAGTGGACGGCGACGGTCGTCGGTTGACGCGCCCCGTGCCGCGCGCCCTGCGCAGCGACGCCCGCCCGGCCTCCCGGGCGGCGCGGTGGCGCGCCGACCGGTGGGGCGCGTGGCTGGGCTGGGGTGCCGCGGTCGTGCTGCCGCTGGGCTTCCTCGCGGTCTTCTTCGCGTGGCCGGTGGTGTCGCTCGTCCTGCAGGGGTTCTTCACCGAGACCACCGCGGGGCGCACGCTCGACCTGTCCGGCTTCGCGGAGGTGCTGTCCCAGGAGCGCACGTGGCGGATCGTCGGGCAGACGCTCGCCCAGGCGCTCACCGGCACGCTGCTGTCGGTGCTGCTGGGCCTGCCGGGCGCGTACGTGCTGTACCGGTGCAGGTTCCCCGGGCGGACGCTGGTGCGGGGTCTGGTGACGGTGCCGTTCGTGCTGCCCAGCGTCGTCGTCGGCGTCGCGTTCCGCGCGCTCTTCGCCCCCGGCGGCCTGCTCGGCTGGGCGCACCTGGAGGAGAGCTTCGCCGGCATCGTGCTCGCCCTGGTGTTCTTCAACTACGCGGTGGTGGTGCGCACGGTCGGCGGCATGTGGGAGCGCCTCGACCCGCGCGCCGAGCAGGCCGCCCGCGCGCTCGGCGCGACGCCCTGGCGCGCGTTCCGCACCGTGACGCTGCCGGCGCTCGGCCCGGCGATCGCGTCGGCCGCCGCGGTGGTGTTCCTGTTCTGCGCGACGGCGTTCGGCGTCGTGCTGGTGCTCGGCGGCCTGCGCTACGGCACGATCGAGACGGAGATCTGGACGCGCACCACCCAGTTCCTCGACCTGCGCTCGGCGGCGGTGCTGTCGGTGCTGCAGCTCGTCGTGGTGGCGGGCGCGCTGCTGGTCAGCTCCCGCGCCCGGGCGCGCCGCGAGCGCGCCCTGCACCTCACGAGCGACAGCGTGTCGGCGCACCGGCTGCGGCTGCGCGCCGGCGCCGACGGCACCGACGTCGCGCCGGCGCTCGTCACCCTCGTCGTCGTGGCGGGGCTGCTCGTGCTGCCCATGGCGGGGCTCGTCACCCGGTCGCTGCGCGCGCCCGACGGGTCGTGGGGCCTCGACAACTACGTGGCGCTCGGCACCACCGGCGGGCGCAACGCCCTGACGGTCACGGTGTGGGAGGCGCTGGGCAACTCGCTGCGCACCGCGGCCTGGGCCGCGCTGATCGCCGTCGTCGTGGGCGGCCTCGTGGCGCTCGTCGTGTCGCGACGCCCGCGGCGGGCGGGGCTGCGGCGAGCCGTCGGCGTGCTCGACGCCGCGTTCATGCTGCCCCTGGGCGTCTCCGCCGTGACGGTGGGCTTCGGCTTCCTCATCACGCTGGACCGCCCGTTGGGGCTCGACGTCGACCTGCGCACCTCCGGCGCGCTGGTGCCGATCGCGCAGGCGGTCGTCGCGATCCCGCTCGTGGTGCGCACGATGCTGCCGGTGCTGCGCGCCATCGACCCGCGGCTGCGGGAGGCGGCCGCCACGCTGGGCGCGGCGCCCGGGCGGGTGCTACGGACGGTCGACGGCCCGCTCGGCGCGCGGTCGCTGGGGCTGGCGATCGGGTTCGCGTTCGCGGTCTCGCTCGGCGAGTTCGGCGCGACGTCGTTCCTCGCCCGCCCCGACACGGCCACCCTGCCGGTGGTCATCTACCGCCTGATCGGGCGGCCCGGGGCCGAGAACTACGGGATGGCGCTCGCGGCGTCCGTGGTGCTGGCCGTGCTCACCGCGACCGTCATGATGGTGGCCGAGCGCCTTCGCGGCGACCGGCCCGGAGGGGAGTTCTGATGGAGCAGGCCCGCCAGACGACGGGGCTCGCCGTGCGCGACGCCGTCGTGCGGTACGGCGCCGCGCGCCGTCGACCGGGGTCGGTCGCGGTGGACGGCGTGTCGCTCGACGTCGCCGCCGGCGAGATCGTCGCGCTGCTGGGGCCGAGCGGCTGCGGCAAGTCGTCGCTGCTGCGCGCCGTCGCCGGGCTGGAGCCGCTGGCGGGCGGCACGGTCGCCTTCGACGGCGCGGACCTCGCGGGCGTGCCCGTGCACCGGCGCGGCTTCGGCCTGCTCTTCCAGGACGGCCAGCTCTTCCCGCACCGGGACGTCGGCCGCAACGTGGCCTACGGGCTCGAGACGCAGGGCGTGCCCCGCGCGGAGCGGGCCGCACGCGTCGCCGACCTCCTGGCCGACGTGGGCCTGGCTGGCTACGCGGGCCGGTCCGTCGCGACGCTGTCCGGCGGGGAGAAGCAGCGCGTCGCGCTGGCGCGCGCGCTCGCGCCGCGTCCGCGCCTGCTGCTGCTCGACGAGCCGCTGTCCGCCCTGGACCGACGCCTGCGCGAGCGGCTCGCCGTCGACGTCCGCGACACCCTCAAGGCCACCGGCACCACCGCCGTCTTCGTCACGCACGACCACGACGAGGCGTTCACCGTCGCCGACCGGGTCGCCGTCATGGACGCCGGGCGGCTGCTCCAGGTGGACGCGCCGGACGTGCTGCTGCGCGCGCCGGCGAGCCCGCGGGTGGCGGAGTTCCTCGGGCTGTCCGCCGCCGACGACGACGCCGCCGGCGCCGGCGCCGCTGATGGTTCGGAGACGACGGGTGCAAGAACTGCGGCCGTGACGACATCATCGGGGCATGACGTGGTCTGACGGCCGGAGCCGGCGGCTCTCCGCGGCGGCGTGCGGCGTGGCGTGCCTCGGGCTGCTGGCCGCGTGCGGCCCGGGCGACGGGGAGGACGTCTTCGCCGCCCGCGAGCCCCTGCCGACCTGCGGGGAGGTGACCGCGCGCCCGGACCTCGGCGAGGGCGAGATGAAGGCGGAGCTGGCCGACGCGTTCGCCTGCCTCGACGAGGCGGCGGCCCGCGGTGAGGGGGCGGAGCTCCTCGTACGCTCCCTGACCGTCGAGGGTGACCCGATCGTCGAATACCACCGTGTGGGTCCCGGGATCGACGGGCTCGAGGTCTACGTCGACGGCACCCGGGACACGTTCGGCGACCAGATCTGGACCTACCGGTCGTGCCCGGGCACGGTGACCACCTCGGAGCCGCAGGGCTGCTGGGAGTCGGGCCTCGTCGAGGGCTGAGCCCTACGCCTCGCCGGCGTCGTGCACGAGCAGGGCGACCTGCGTGCGGTTCTCCAGCCCGAGCTTGTCGAGCACGCTCGACACGTGCGCCTTCACCGTCGGGACGCTGAGGTACAGGCGGGCCGCGATGTCGGCGTTCGACGCGCCGCGGCCCAGCTCGACGGCGACGTCGCGCTCTCGCGCGGTGAGGACGTCCAGGGCGGCCCGGGCACGGTCGCGCGACCCGTCCGAGCCGGCGACGGCGGCCATCAGCCGCCGCGCGACGTCCGGGGCCAGCACCGGCTCGCCCGCGGCGGCGGCGTGCACGGCGGCGGCGATGCGTGCCGGCGGCATGTCCTTGAGCAGGTAGCCCGCGGCCCCGGCGCGCAGCGCGCCGCCCACCTCCTCGGCGGTGTCGAACGTGGTGAGCACGACGACGGCGGGCGGCGACGGGCGGGCGCGGACCCGCCGGGTGGCCGCGATGCCGTCGACGCCGGGCATGCGCAGGTCCATGAGGACGACGTCGGCCGGGTGGGCGTCGAGCACTCCGGGCACCTCGGCCCCGTCGGCCGCCTCGGCCACGACCGTCATGCCGTGCGCGCCGTCCAGCATCAGGCGGAGGCCCGCGCGCACCAGCGCGTCGTCGTCCACCAGCACGATCCGCACGGGCGTCACGGCGTCCGCGGGGCCGCCCGCCGGTCCGGCGGTGGGGAGCGGGCCGGGCCCGGGCGTCGTCGTCACGCGTCCCACGGTAGCCACGCCTCCACCGCGAAGCCGCGCGACGCGGCGGGACCGGCGTCCGGGCCGGCGGCCAGCGTGCCGCCCAGCAGCGTGGCCCGCTCGCGCAGCCCGACCAGCCCCGTGCCCGTGCCGACCCCGTCCGGGGCGACGGCGCCGGGTGCCGCGCCGTCGTCGGCCACGCGCACCCGGACCTCGCCCGGGGCGGTCGAGACCGTGACCCGGACGGCGGCACCGGGCGCATGGCGGCGCGCGTTCGTGAGCGACTCCTGCACCACGCGGAAGACGGCGGTCGCGACGGCGGCCGGAGGGTTGTCGTCGCCCGTGCGCTCGTAGGTCACGTCAGTGCCGGCCGCGCGGGAGTCGTCGACGAGGCGGCGCACGTCGTCCAGGCCGGGTACCGGCCCGAGATCCTCCGGGCCGGCGCGGAGCAGGCGGATGACCTGCCGCAGGTCCTCCAGGGCGTCGCTCACGCCGGCGCGGACCCGCCCCGCGGCGGCGGCGAGCTGCGCCGGGTCGGCGTCCGGGCGGTACTCCATGGCGCCGGCGGTCGCGGCCAGCAGGGACAGGCGGTGGGCGAGGGTGTCGTGCATCTCGCGGGCGATCCGGGTGCGCTCGGCCGTGCGCGCCTCCGCGACCCGCCGCTCCTGCTCGGCCTCCGCCCGGCGCGCCCGGTCGCGCAGCGACCACAGCACGAGGGCGCGCTCACGGCCGTACGCGCCCCAGCCGAAGAGCGCGGCGTGCACCGCGACGTCGCACAGGAGCCACCACCCGAGGGGGAGCCCCACGGGCCGCCACAGCGCCTGGACGGCGTGCCCCAGCACGCCCGCCCCGGCGACCCACGCGGCCGTGCGGACCGGGTACCAGCGCGCGACCTGCAGCGTGCCGACGGTGGAGGCTGGCGTCGCGGCCCCCGAGACCGCGGCGAGGACGGCGAGGGCGACCGCGGCCACCACGCTGCGCCGGGTGAAGAGCAGGGGGACCAGCGCGACCGCCGCGACGCCGACGGCGACGTCCACGCCTGCCGGCACCAGGACCGTGATCGTCCCGGTGCCGCGCACCGGTGCCGCGTCCGCCACGGCGAACGTGGCGGCCGCCGTCAGCGCGGCGACGAGCGCCCACGCCAGCACGAGGACCCCGCGCGGGGCCGGGGGCGGGCCGGGGTCCGACGGCGCCCACGGGTCGAACTCCGCCCAGCCGCCGGGGCGTGCCGCGGCGGGGGTCGGGGTGCTGTCGGTGCTGGTCATGACCGGGACGCTACGGCGGACCTCCCGCCGGCGACACCGACGAAAGTCGGGGGTGCTCCCGCCGGACGGCGCGACGACGACCGACCACGGCAGGGCGCGCGACCTGCGGTGCGCGCGGGAGCGTCGTCCTGTCGGCAGGGTGCCGGCGGCGAAGGAGGGGACGACATGAACGGGACGCAGGGCAGGACCGACATCACCGGCACCGGCGCGCAGGGCCGGACCCCCGGAGGCCCGGCCGGACGCTCGTGGCGCGACCGGGCGTGGTGGAACCGTCCGCGGACGGTCGTGGTGGGCGCGGTGCTGGCCGGCGCGGTGGTCTACCTCGTCGGCACGCTGGCGGGCGTGGACCCGCAGGTGCGGGCGGGCTCGGGCACCCTCGAGGTCACGATCTCCCTGGTCATCGCCACCAGCCTCACCGCGGCTCTCGGCGGGTGGGGCGTCCGCGCGCTCCTGCTGCGCCGCCCGAACGGTGGGCGGCGTGCCTGGCTGGTGCTGAGCGGCGCCGTCCTGCTCGTCTCCCTGCTGGGCCCGCTGGGGGCCGCGAACGCCGGCGCGACGGTGCTGCTCCTGCTGGAGCACCTCGCCGTGGGCGGCGTGATCATGCTGGGCCTCAGCGGGGCGCGGCCTCGGGGCGCCAGAGCGGCGTGAACACCTTCCGGGCCGCGAGCATGAGCGCGAGCAGGGGGCCGCGCTGCCGCTCGAACCCGACCTGGTCCACCAGCCCACGGTCGAGGCGGCGGTGCAGCATCGCCAGCTCGGTCGCGGCCTGCTGGTAGTCGCGCATCGCGCGGGCCGGGCCGGGGCCGCCCGCGGCGCGGACCCGGGCGCGGGCCCGGCGGCGCCGCGTCAGCGACGTGAGCATCACGACGTCCGGCAGGGCGACGACACCCAGCGGGCCGTACTGCGGCAGGTGCTGCCCGATGAGCCCCACGATGCGGGCGCGGTCGCGGCGCACGACGACGAGCAGCCCGACCACGATCCCCAGACCCAGCAGGTACACGGCCACGACGGCCCCGACGCCGAGCGACGCGGCGCCGTTCCACAGCGCGTGGTACGTCATCGCGCCGAGCAGGCCGAGGAGCACGGGCCACACCCGCGCCCAGCCGCGCGGGGCGAGCGCCGCCGTCGCGATCCCCAGGCCGGTGAAGGACGTGCACAGCGGGTGGATCAGCGGCGACAGGAGCCCGCGCGCCACGAACGTCGCGGCCAGCCCCTCCGGGCCCGCCACCGTGTAGTAGTGGATGTTCTCCACCGTGGCGAAGCCGAGGCCCACCATCGACCCGTAGATGATGCCGTCCGTGGGGCCGTTGAGCTCGTGCCGACGGAACCAGAGCATGCCCACGAGGACCAGCGCCTTGAGGGTCTCCTCGACCACGGGCGCGGTGACGACCGCCGTCGCGACGAACCCCTCCTCCTGGCCGAGCAGCGGCGTCCACAGCAGCGTGAGCCCGGCCGTGTTGATCCCCATCGCGACCAGCACGGATATGCCCGCGCCCCACAGGAACGCGAGCACCAGGGCGTCCGGGGGCTCCGGCTCGAGGCGGTCGAGGGCGAGCACGCCCGCCAGCAGCAGGGGGAGCGGCAGGACGGCGAGGAACAGGCCCTCGAGGAACGTCGGGCCCTCCGCCGACGTCACCACCAGCGCGGCGAGCAGGCACGCCGACGACACCGCGATCGTCACGATGACGCCCACCGACGGGCGGCGCGTGGGCCGCCGGTCGAGGATCGCGCGAGGGTCCAGGGCCGGCATAGGCCTTGATCCTAGGTGCGACGGGCCGGCGGCACCGCGATGATCTCCTCAGCGGACCGGGTCGGCCCCGCCGTCCGCCCGTCCCGGAGGAGCCCTCATGGCCACGGTCGTGTCCACCCTGTTCATCTCGCTCGACGGCGTCGCGGAGATCGACCCCGCCTGGCACTTCCCCTACTTCGACGACCACATGGCCCGCGCCGTCGACGACGACTACCGCGACACCGACGTCCTGCTGATCGGCCGCGTCACCTACGACAGCTTCGCCGGCGCGTGGCCCGGGCGGGAGGAGGCGGGCGAGGAGGACGCGGCGTTCGCCCGGCGGCTGGGAGACATGCGCAAGGTGGTCGTGACCCGCTCGGCGCACGACCTCGGCTGGCGCCACGTCGAGCGCCTCGACGGCGACCTGTCGGCTGCCGTCGAGGTGCTGAAGGCCGAGGCCGGCGTGGAGAAGATCCTCGTGCCGGGGTCGCTGTCGGTCGTGCGCCAGCTCCTCGCGGCAGGTCTGCTCGACGAGCTGCGCCTGCTGGTGCACCCGGTCGTGGCCCGCCGCGGCGCGCGCCTCTTCGACGAGGGCGACACGGTCTACCCGCTGGCCCTGCGCCGGTCGGAGGCCTTCCCGACCGGCGTGGTCCGCCTCGTCTACGCGCCAGGCGAGCTACCGAGCCTGGCGGGGTACGACGACGTGAAGGGTCAGGTGCCGAGCGGCGACTGAGGGTCGTGCACCCGACGGACGACCACGACGGCGACGTCGTCCTCCCGACCGGCGTCGGCGAACCTGTCCACCAGGCGTGAGCACACGTCCGCGGGGGCCAGCCCGGCGAGCGTGCGGGCCGCGTCCACGAGCTCGTGGATGCCCTCCCGCAGGGTGCGGTCGCGGCGCTCGACGAGCCCGTCCGTGACGAGCACCAGGAGGTCGCCCGGGCCCAGCGCGTCGCGCCGTGCGGGCCGCTCGTCCGGGCTCGCCAGGCCCAGGAGGCGGGCCGGCGACTTCTCCGCGACCACCGTCCCGTCGGTCCGGACCACGAGCGGCGGCAGATGGCCGGCGTCGGTCATCTCGACGCTGCCGTCCGCGGGGTCGATGATGCAGACGCACACGGTGGTGAGTTCCGGGTGGTCCTGTCGCAGCGAGTCGTTGAGCAGGTCGAGCGCCCGGGCGGCATCGTGCCCCTCGCGCAGGTAGGCGCGGAGGGTGAGGCGGACCTCGGCCATGACGGTGGCCGCCCGCAGCGAGTGTCCCTGGACGTCCCCGATCACGACGGCGACCCGGCCGTCGGGCAGGTCGAAGGCGTCGTAGAAGTCCCCGCCGACGTCGAGGCGCTCGTCCGACGCCTCGTAGCGGGCGGCGACCTCGACACCGCCGCGCACCGTGAGGCCGGAGGGGAGGAGCCGGCGCTGGAGGGCCATCGCGATGCGGTGCTCCTCGGCGAAGGTCTTGAGGTTCCGGAGGGCCACGGTGATGGCCTCGGTGAACCGGGCGGCGACCTCGCGCTCCTCCGTCGACGGGCTGCTGGAGGCGTCGTCGGCCTGCAGCGCCAGCCCGCCCACGAGCGTGCCCTCGGCGTCGCGCAGCCACACCGTCCACCAGGCCGACCGCGGCACGCCCGCATGGGCCAGGAGCGGGACCCAGTGGTCGGGCACGTCGTCGGGGCCGAACGTGGCCGACGAGACCGGCCCCGGCGGCAGCACGGGGAGCGTCCCGCGCCCGCGCACCAGAGGCGCGTCCGGGGCGGGGCACACCGCGCGGACCACGGTCTGCGGGTCGACGACCACCATCGCCACGGCGGGGCGCCCGAGCACGGCGCAGGCGCCCTGGGCGACGAGGTCGGCCACGAGCTCCTGGGTGCGGGCCTGGTGCAGGGGAGCGAGCGCGTCGGCGAGCGCCTCGAGCCGGCGCGCGGTGCGCCCGGCGTCCCGGTGGGCGTCGTGCGTGCGGCACAGGGCGCCCACGGTGGCCAGGAACTCGTCCTGGTCGAGGGGCTCGGGCAGGTAGGCGTCGGCGCCGCCGTCGAGCCCTGCGGTCCGTGCGGCGGCGTCGATGGAGGTGGCGGACACGTGCAGCACCGGCACGTGGGCGGTCCGCGGGTCCGACTTGATCCGGCGGCACACCTCGGTCCCGGTGAGATCCGGGAGGTTGACGTCGAGGACCACCGCGTCGATCGTCGCCGCCACGAGGTCCAGCGCCTCCGCGCCGGTCCCGGCCTCGAGCACGTCGAAGCCCGCGCCCCGCAGCCATGTCGCCATGACGTACCGGTGCGCGCGGGTGTCGTCCACGACGAGGACGGTGCGGTCGGCAGGTGTCATGGGGCACCGCCGTCGCGGAGCGCGCGGGTGAGGGCGGTACGGTCGAGCGTCGACTTCGGCAGGAAGGGCGCCGGCCGTTCCACCCCCGTCTGCTCCGGGGCGGGGCCGCTGGACATGAGCGCGACGGCCAGGTCGGGGTGCTCGGCCCGGAGGCGGGCGAGCAGGCCCACGCCGTCGAGCTCCGGCAGCCGCACGTCCACGACGGCCGCGTCGGCACGGGCGTCCCGCAGCAGCGCGAGCGCGTGCCGCCCGTCGTGGGCGACGCTGACGCGGTCGGCGTCCTCGCGCAGCAGCCCCGCGACGTACGCGCCGTACGACCGGTCGTCGTCGACGACCAGCACGTGCCCGAGCCCGGTCGCGGCGCCCGGCGATGCCGCGCCGAGGGAGCGTGCGGTCGTCGGGACGGCCGGCGGGAGCTCGGCCGGGGCTGCGGGCTCGACGGGGAGGACGACGGTGAAGGTGCTGCCGACGTCGGGCGCCGAGCGCGCCGTCAGCGTCCCGCCGAGGGCCTCGGAGGTGCGCCGGGCGTAGGGCAGGCCGAGGCCCGTGCCCCGGACGCTCGGTTGGAGCCGGTTGGGCACCTGGACGAACTCCTCGAACACGGCGTCCAGGTGCTCCGGCCCGATCCCCAGGCCGGTGTCCTCGACGACGAACCGGACGGCGTCGCCCTCGGCGCGGACGTCGAGCCGTACGCTGCCTCGTTCGGTGAACTTGACCGCGTTCGTCAGGAGGTTGCGCAGGACGCGCGCGACCAGACGCCGGTCGCTGACGAGCGCCAGCCCGGGCTCGCACGCGACCACCAGCTCCACCCCGTCGCGCACCAGGGGCTGCGTCGTGCCCCGGAGCTCGTCGAGCAGCGCCGGCACGTCGATCGGCGCGGGCGCCACGTCCTGGTGCCCGGCCTCCGCGCGCGCGAGGTCGAGGAGCTCGTCGACGAGGGTGAGCAGCGTGGCCGCGCTGTCGCGCACGAACTCCACCTGCTCGGCCTGGTCCCCGGCCATCGTCGACGCCTGCAGGAGCGAGGTCAGTCCGATGATGGAGTTGACCGGGCTGCGCAGCTCGTGGCTGACGTTGCGCAGGAAGCGCGACTTGGCCTCGTTCGCGGCCGCCAGCTCCCGGCCGCGCTCGTCGAGCTCGGCGTACAGCGCGACGACGCCGGTGTTGGTCTCCTCCAGCTCCGCGGAGAGCTGGTGGTACATCGCGAGGACGCCGCGGTTCGTCTCCTCCAGCTCGGTGTTGAGCCGGCGGAGCTCTTCCCGCTGCGCCACCAGCTCGTCGTGCGTGCGCAGCAGCTCGGCGTTCTGCACCCGCAGCTCGTCGAGGGCGTTGGCGCCGTAGCCGACGGTGATCGCGCGGCGCAGCGCGTCCGTGGTCGCGGCGTCGAGGGGCGCGGAGGCCCCCAGCTCCACCACGAGGGTGACGTGGCGGCCGTCGGCGCCGAGCACGACCTCGTCGACGAGGCGCCGCGCCGCGGGGACGCCGCCGTCGGCGGCGCTGCCGGTCGTGGTCAGGCCGGCGGCCGACTCGAGGTCCGCACGCAGGAGCGGCCGGGCGCCCCGGTCGAGGCCGATGGTGACCTCGACGGGCCCGAGCGCGACGGCGGCACGACCGACCTCGGAGAGCGCGGTGGCGACCCGCACCTGGTGGTGGACGTCGAGGCCCATGGCACGCGAGATCTCGCGGCCCGCGCGGCGGAGGGCCAGCAGGTCGGTGTCACTCTCGAGCCGGGTGGCGAGGAGCGGGGTGTCGGCTGTCGTCACGGGGTGCCTCCCAGCGGGACGACCACGACGCACGCGTCGTCCCGTCGTACGGCGAAGTCGCGCATCAGGAGGCCCGCGACGACGAGGGGCGCGCGTTCCCGGAGCCCCGGGTAGGCGGCCAGGCTCGCGCGGTCGGTAAGCCCGTCGGAGTGCAGCACGAGCAGGTCGCCGGGGCTGACGGGGACGACGACCTCGCGGACGGCCCGGGCATGGGTGCCGGCGATGCCGGGCTGGCTCACGAGGCTCCGCGAGCGGCCGCCGCCCTGGACGGTGCCGCCGATGTTGCCGAGCCCGGCGTGCCGCAGCGTCCCGTGCTCCGCCCGCGAGACGGAGACCGCCGCTCCGCGCGTGCCACCCAGGGCGCCGTGCACCCGGTCGAGGAGCACGGCCGGGCCTGCCGGCTGCGCCTCGAGGAACGCGCGGACAGCCGACTGCGAGGCGACGGCGGCCAGCGGTCCGTGGCCGAGCCCGTCGGCGACGAGGACCGAGGTCACGCCGTCGTCCGTCCGCAGGGCGAACGCGTCACCGCAGACGACCTGCCCGGTCATCGGCCGGGTCAGTCCCGCCCCCGGTGCGGGGTCGGGCCGGGCTCCGGGGGACGCGAAGGTGGCGGCCACCACCGTGCCCTGCCCGGGCGCCGACCAGGCGTCCCACGAGCTGGTGAGCCGCGGCAGCGTGCCGAGCCCGATGCCGAGCGTGCCGCGCGAGGACACCCCGTCGCGCATCGCGGCGGCGAGGTCGCGCATGCCGGGGCCGGAGTCCACCGCCAGCACCTCGAGCGCGGCATGGTCGTCCCAACGACGGACGCGGAGCGACACCGCCCCCGAGCCGGCGTGCCGGGTCTGGTTGGACGCCAGCTCGGACACCACCAGCCCGGCTTCCGCGGCGCGCGACTCGCCCAGGCCGAGGCTCAGCGCGGCCGTCGTCGCGGCGCGCCGGACCGCGCCGACGGCGGAGGGATGGTCGACGGTGTGCCAGACCCCGGCCTCCAGGGCGACCGCCGTGTCGGGCGAGGACGACCCCGACGGGGAGATCATCGCGACCAGGTCACGATCTCGACCCGGGTCCCTGCTCCCGGTGCCGTGTCGATCGAGAACTGCTCCACGAGCCGTCGTGAGCCGGACAGCCCGAGGCCGAGCCCGTTCCCGCTGGTCCAGCCGTCCGTCAGCGCGAGGTCCAGGTCGGCGATGCCCGGCCCCTCGTCGGAGAAGACGGCCCGGACCCCGGACCGTCGGCCGTCCGCGACGAGCTCCACCTCGACCTCGCCGCCGCCGCCGTAGACCAGCGTGTTGCGGGCGAGCTCGCTGGCGGCCGTGACGAGCTTCGTCTGGTCGACGAGAGAGAGCCGTGCCTGCTGTGCCACCGTGCGGACGAGCTGTCGGACCCGGACCACGTCGGAGTCGGCACGCACCTCGAGCCGTTCCGTCGCCGTGGCTGAGGGCGACGTCGCCATCACGACTCTCGTTCGGCTGCCGCCGCGAGCAGGACGCTCTCGGCAGACTCGAGCGAGGGGGCGAGCATCGCGAGCCCGCGCTCCACGTCCAGCGCCGTGCGGACGCCACCGAGGGACAGGCCGAGCTCCACCATCGTGATGGCCACGGCGGGCCGCATGCCGACGACCACCGTCTGCGCGTCGAGGACGCGGGAGATCGCGGCGACCGACGCCAGCATCCGGCCGATGAAGCTGTCGACGATCTCCAGGCCCGAGATGTCGATGACGACGCCGCGCGCGCCGGTGCGCGTGATGCGCTCGGCCAGGTCTTCCTGCAGCTGCAGCGCGGTGTCGTCCTGGAGGTCCACCTGGATCGAGACGAGCAGCGTCGACCCGATCTTGAGGATGGGGACGGCGTCGCTCACGCGGTCACCTCGATGTGCGAGCGGCGACCCTCCCGCAGTGCGTCCACGAGCGCGTCCGCCAGCGTCGCGCGGGTGCGGATGTCCCCGAACTCGATCCCGAGCGCGACGACCGTCTGCGCGATCTGGGGGCGGATGCCGCTGATGGTGCACTCCGCGCCCATGAGGCGCGCCGCGACGACCGTCCGCAGGAGGTGCTGGGCCACCTGGGTGTCGACGGCCGGCACGCCGGTGATGTCGATGATGGCCTGCGTGCTGCCCGTCTCGACGAGGGTGTTGAGCAGCTTCTCCATGACGACCTGGGTGCGCGCGGAGTCGAGGGTCCCGACCAGCGGGACCGCCACGATGCCCTCCCAGAGCTTGACCACCGGGGTCGACAGCTCGAGGAGCTGCTCGGCCTGCTCGCTGATGATCGACTCGCGGGCGGCTGCGAACGCCTCGAACGTGAACAGCCCGAGCTCGTCCACGAGGCGCAGCAGCGGTACCAAGCGCGTCATGGCGTCGGCCGAACCGGCCAGCCCGTACAGCCCTTCCTTGAGGGCGAACACGCCCACGGCGGTCTCCCGGGGCGTGAAGCCGAGCCGGGCGCGCGCGGCGGAGACGTCCGCCAGGATGCCGCGCAGCTGGTCGAAGGCCTCCGACTGCAGGGCGGTGCCACCGGCCTGCAGGCCGTCGACGAGGGCCTGGTAGATGTCGGACTGCTCGCGCTCGAGCTCGCCCCGGGTGGTGCGACCGCGCAGCTCCTGCACGGCGGCGTCCAGCCAGGCGGGGCGGACGCTCTCCGCGTGGTCGACGAGGGTCTGTGCCAGGGCACTCGGCGCGACAGCAGTCATCGCGGGATCCTTCCGGACGAGAGGGGGGCCGTGTTCTCGACCGCGGTCAGTGTACGCAGCGACGGGAGCGGTGCCGCCCCGGTGTGCGGCAGCGCTCCCGTTACCCGCTGTGTGTTCCTCTCGCTCCCCCCGAGTTCCCCCACCCCCCGTCAAGTTTCGGCGCGCAGGTTCCAGCGCGGTGTTCCCTATAGTAACGGAC
>NZ_JBHVSQ010000006.1:19626-172250 GCF_042885055.1 Isoptericola sp. NPDC058082
AAAAAAAAAGAAAAAACAACCCGAAGGATGGACGGTTGTGGGGGGGGGGGGGGGGGGGAAAAGAAAAGGGGGCAAAAAGCGACGGGACCCCCGCCCCACCGTCGCCCCCCCCCGCTCCCGTGACCTGCGGTGCGTTCCTCGCGCTCCCGCAGATTTCACCCGCTCGCCGTCAGGTTCAGGCGCGCAGGTTCAGGCGCGGTGCTCCCGGTAGTAGCGGATGAGCGCCTGCGTCGAGGAGTCCTGCGCGGCGAGGGCGTCGTCGTCCCCGGACACGGCCGGGGCGATCTCCAGGGCGAGCTTCTTCCCGAGCTCCACCCCCCACTGGTCGAAGCTGTCGATGCCCCACACGACGCCCTGCACGAAGGTGATGTGCTCGTACAGCGCGACGAGCTGGCCCAGCACCGACGGCGTGAGCGCCGGCGCGACGATCGACGTCGTGGGCCGGTTCCCGGAGAAGACGCGGGCCGCGACGATCTCCTCGGGCGTGCCCTCGGCGCGTACCTCGTCGGCCGTCTTGCCGAAGGCGAGCGCCTTGGTCTGGGCGAAGAAGTTGGCGAGGAACAGCTCGTGCACGTCGGCGCCCGCGGCCACGGTCTTCCCGTCGCCCTCGTCGTCCTTGAGGGGGTAGGCGGGGGTGGCGACGGCGATGAAGTCCGCCGGGATGAGGCGCGTGCCCTGGTGGATGAGCTGGTAGAAGGCGTGCTGCCCGTTGGTGCCCGGCTCGCCCCAGAAGACCTCGCCCGTCTGGGTGGTGACGGGGGAGCCGTCCCAGCGCACCGACTTGCCGTTGGACTCCATCGTCAGCTGCTGCAGGTACGCGGGGAAGCGGTGCAGCTGCTGCGCGTACGGCAGGACGGCGTGCGTGTGGGCGCCGAGGAAGTTGTTGTACCAGACGTTCAGCATGCCCATGAGGACGGGCACGTTGGCCTCGAACGGCGTGCTCCGGAAGTGCTCGTCGACGGCGCGGAAGCCCGCGAGCAGGTCGCGGAAGACGTCGGGGCCGAACGTGATCGCCAGCGACGTGCCGATGGCGGAGTCCACGGAGTAGCGGCCGCCGACCCAGTCCCAGAAGCCGAACGCGTTGGCCGGGTCGATGCCGAAGTCGGCCACCTTGTCGAGGGCGGTCGAGACGGCCACGAAGTGCGCCTTGACGGCGGCCTGCTTCGCGTCGGGGTCGTCCTCGATGACGCCCGCCGCGATGAGGCGCTCCCACAGCCACGCCCGGGCGAGCCGCGCGTTGGTGAGCGTCTCCAGCGTCCCGAACGTCTTGGACGCCACGATGAACAGCGTGGTCTCCGGGTCGAGGTCCGCCGTCTTCTGCGCGACGTCGGTGGGGTCGATGTTGGAGACGAACCGGGCCTCGATGGCGTCGTCGCCCGTGCGGCCGTACGGCTTGAGCGCCTCGTAGACCATGACCGGCCCGAGGTCGGAGCCGCCGATGCCGATGTTGACCACCGTGCGCACCGGCTTGCCCGTGACGCCGGTCCACGCCCCGTCGCGGACCTGGTCGGCGAACGCGCTCAGCTTGTCGAGCTCGGCCTGGACGTCGGCGTCGACGTCCTGCCCGTCCACGACCAGCGGCGGCTGCGTGCCGGGGGCACGGCGCAGCGCCGTGTGCAGGACGGCGCGGTCCTCCGTGACGTTGATGTGCTCCCCGGTGAACATCGCCTCGATGCGCTCGGGCAGGCGCACCTCGTTCGCGAGGCGGACCAGCAGGTCCAGCGTCTCGTCCGTGGCGAGGTTCTTGGAGAGGTCCACGTGCAGGTCGCCCGCGACGTGGGTCATGCGCGCGGCGCGGCCGGGGTCGGCGGCGAACCAGCCGCGCAGGTCGCCCCGGAACTCCTGGTAATGGGCGTACAGGTCGCCCCAGGAGGTCGTGGTGGTGGGATCGACGGGGGAGGAGGTCATGGGGCCAACGGTACTGACCGCCCGGCCCGGTTGCGCGGTCTGTTCACGCTGCCAGGATGACCATCAGCCGGGGACGGACCCGGCCCGGCGTCGGGAGGTACTCATGGCGAATTTCACGGTCTGGAAGTTCGACGACCCGGGTGCGGCCGACCGCGCCTTCAAGGCCGTCAAGGGCGGCGAGGCGGACGGCCTGGTGAAGGTCGTCGACCACGCGGTCGTGAGCTGGCCGGAGGGCGAGCGGAAGCCGGACACCCACGGTTCGCACGACGACACCGCCAAGGCCACGGGCTGGGGCGCGGTCTGGGGCCTGCTGCTCGGCGCGTTGTTCTTCCTGCCGGTGCTGGGCGCGGCCGCCGGCGCGGCGATCGCCGGCATCACCCGGTCGCTGTCCGACGTCGGGATCACCGCGAAGGACCTCGAGAAGATGAAGAAGGAGATCGTGCCCGGCACGTCGGCCCTGTTCATCGTCACCGAGCCGATCGACCCCGACCGGCTGGCGGAGCGGCTGCACGGGATCGACGCGACCCTGGTCAGCACCAACCTCACCGACGCGGAGCGCCGGAACCTGCTCGACGCCTTCGGGCAGTGAGCACCCGGGCGGCCCTGGCGCCGCCCGCACGGCGAGCCCGTCGCGCCCCTCGGGGCCGGCGGGCTCGCCCGTGCCGTCGGGACCGCCGTGTCAGGCGGGCTGCCAGCGGTTGCCCCACCGCCGGGTGAGCGTGCCGCCGAACGTGTCGGCCAGCGTGTCGACGCGGTCGTGGACGGCGTCCGCCACGCGGTGCGCGGCGGCGTCGTCCTCCGCCGTGAAGCGGACCGTGACGCGTGCCCGGCCCCGCACCACCCCCACGTCGTACGCCTCGACGGTGACGAGCCCGCGCGCCGCGTCCGCCGCGGCGGGCAGCACGTCGGCGGGATCGACGCCCGGCTGCAGCAGGCCGACGGCGAGGCTCACGCGGTAGGAGGGCACCCGGCGATCCTGCCACCCCGCGGGCAGGCACCTCCGACCGGCACCTCCGAGCGGCACCTCCGAGCGGCACCTCCGACCGGCACCGTCCCGTCACACGTCGCCCCGGTCGTCGTCACCTGCGCCCCCGTAGACTCGCGGCCGTGACTGCGGACCCTTCGACCGAACCCGTCCCCGAGCCCGTCAGCCCCGCTCAGCCGCGCGATCGCCGTGGCGTCGCCCTGGAGATCGCGGTGCAGGACGTCGCGGGCGCGCGCGTCGCCGCGGCCGGCGGCGCGGACCGTCTCGAGCTGTGTGCCGCCCTCGCCGGCACGGGGGGACTCACCCCGTCGACCGGCATGGTCGCCGCCGTCGCCGACGCGCTGCGCGGCTCGGGCGTCGGCGTGCACGTCCTGGTGCGCCCCCGGGCCGGGGGCTTCGTGTTCGCGCCCGACGAGGTCGACGTGCAGGTGCGCGACGTGCGCGCGGTGCTCGACGCCGGTGCGGACGGCGTCGTCGTCGGCGCCATGACGGCGGCCGGCGAGGTCGACGCCGCGGCGCTCGCCGCGTTCGTGGCCGCGGCAGACGGTGCGGCCGTCACGTTCCACCGTGCGATCGACCAGGTGCCCGACCCGGTCGCCGTCCTCGACGTCCTCGCGCGCTCCGGCGTGCGCCGCGTCCTCACCTCCGGCGGCGCCCCGCGGGCCGGGGAGGCCCTCGACGTGCTGGCGGCGCTCGCCGCGCGCGGCCGCGAGCTCGGCGTCGAGATCATGGCCGGCGGCGGCGTCCGCGTGGACGACGTCCCCGCCCTCGTCGGCGCCGGCGTGCACGCCGTCCACCTCTCCGCCCGGCGCACCGTGGTCGCCGACGGCGGCCCCGGGGGCGGCGGTGCCGGCGGGTACGACGTCACCGACCCCGGCGTCGTCGCCGCGACCCGCGCCGCCCTCGACGCGGCTCTCCAGGACGAGGCGGGCGCGTGACCGGCGTCGTGCACGCCGCCGCCGTCGCAGCCTCGGCGACGGACCCGTCCGCCGAGTACGACGGGTTCATCGGCTGGGTGCTGAGCCTGATGACCACGCTCGGCGAGGTCGGCGTGGGGGCGGCGGTGCTGATCGAGACGTTCGTGCCGCCCATCCCGTCCGAGGCCGTGCTGCCCGGCGCGGGCTTCCTCGCCTACGCGGGGCACATGAACGCGTGGCTGGCGATCCTCGCCGCCACGATCGGCGCCGTCGTCGGCGCCTGGATCTGGTGGTACCTGGGCTGGCTGCTCGGGCGCGACCGCACCCGCGCGATCGTCGACGCCATCCCCCTCATGGACGGCTCCGACTTCGACAAGGCCGAGGCGTTCTTCGCGAAGTGGGGGCGCGTCGCGGTCCTCGTGGGGCGCTGCGTGCCGCTCGTGCGCAGCTTCATCTCCATCCCCGCGGGCATCGAGCGCATGCCGTTCTGGTCGTTCACGCTCTACACGGCCATCGGCTCGGGCGTGTGGAACGGCATCTGGGTGGGTCTCGGCTATGCCTTCGGCCCCGCCATCGAGCCCGTCCTGGCGCAGTGGAGCGGCATCATCTCGAACGCCGTGCTCGTGGTCATCGGCCTGCTCGTGCTCTGGTTCGTCGTGGTGCGGCTCCGGCAGCGCCACCTCGCCCGCCGTGGCCCGCGCGAGCCCGAGCGTCGGCACCGTCGGGCGCGCTGACCCTGCCGAGGTAGCTCCGGGCCCGGCGAGGTAGTCAGGTCCCGTGAGGTCGCGCGGGTCGCTACGCTCCGGACATGCGGACCCGTGACGGGTGGAGGGGCGGCGCGGCCCTGGCGGTGACGGCGCTCGTCGCGGCCTGCGGCCCGGCCGGCGACGACGTCGGGTTCGACACGCCCCAGGTGGCGGCACTCGACGAGCCGCAGCTCCGGGAACACTTCACCAGCGGGACGACGCCGCTGGCCGGCACGCTCCGAGCGCTCGCGAACGGGTGCCTGGTGGCGGTGATCGACGGTGTCGACCACGTGGTGTTCTGGCCGGACGGCACCGTGGCCGAGGACACGGGCGAGCCCGTCGGGCGATACGCCGTCACCCTGCCCGACGGGCGGATGCTCCACGCCGACACGACCGGCGGCGAGCGGTTCTCCGCTGTCGGAGAGGTGGCGGCCTCGGGCGGGGTGATCGCCGTCGACCCCGACCACCCCGACGGCGACTTCGCCGGAAGCTACCTCGGGTTCTGCGGCGTCGACACGCCGCCCGTGATGTTCCCCGACGCCGCGACGTTCGACGTCGGCTGAACTACCTCGGCACGGTTCGGACTACCTCGCCGAGTCCTCGACTACCTCGCGGGGGTTCGGGCTACCTCGGCGGGGGCGCCGTCGAGGCACGGACGACGAGCGACGTGGGCAGCCGCAGGTGGCGCTCGCGGGCGGTGCCCTCGAGGAGGTCGAGCACCATGCGCAGCGCCTCGGCGCCCATGCGGTGCAGGGGCTGCGCGACGGTGGTGAGCGGGGGAGCGCTGCCCCACGACTCGGGGATGTTGTCGAAGCCGACGACGGACAGGTCCTCGGGGACTCGCAGGCCGAGCTCGCCGGCCACCTCGAGCACGTGGATGGCCGACAGGTCGTTCGCGGCGAACACGGCGGTGGGGCGGTCCGGCCGGTCGAGCAGGGTGCGCACGGGCGCGTCGGCGAGGTCGGGGCGGTAGCCGCCCACCTTGATGAGGAGCGGGTCGACGGCGATGCCGGCGCCCTCGAGCGCCTGCCGGTAGCCGAGCTCGCGCAGCCGGGCGGACTCGAGGTCGGCGCGGCCGCCCAGGTGCGCGATCCGCCGGTGCCCGAGGTCGATGAGGTGCTCGACGGCCTCGCGGGCGCCGGTCGTGTTGTCGGAGTCCACGGTGGGGGTGCCCTCGGGCCCGGTGTGCGGGTCGACGGCGACGACGGGCACGGGGGAGTCGGCGGACATCACCATCGTCGGCGTCACGACGATCGCCGCGTCGACCAGGGTGCCGGCCAGACGGGACAGCGACCGCCGCTCCCAGCCCGTGCGCGCGCCGCCGTCCGTGCGGCCGGCGTAGGCGAGGAGCTCGTAGCCGGTGCCGTCCACGGCGGCCGAGATGCCCTTGAGCAGCTCGGTGGAGTACGGCTCGAACTCGGCGACGAGCACGCCGATGACGTTGGTGCTGGTGCGGCGCAGGCTGCGGGCGACCAGGGAGGACTCGTAGCCGAGCTCTTCGACGACGGCGAGCACCCGTTCGGACGTCCCGGCGGCCACGCCGTACCGGTTGTTGACGACCTTCGACACGGTGGCGACCGAGACCCCGGCGACGCGGGCGACGTCGGAGATGGTGACGCGCCCGGCGACAGGTGCGGTGGGACCCCTGGGCGGGTCGGCGGCGGTGCTCACGAGTCGACAGTATGCGCCATACGGGCGGCGATGACGCGTCGTCGTCGGCGTCCGAGCCGACGACGGGTGAGGTTTCGAAATCGTTATCGACAACGATTGACGAATCGACGGCCGGCCTGCCACTCTCGTGCCAGGAACACTCCTACCTTCGCGGCAGCGTCGCTGCCGTGCCCGTCGACGAGGACAAGGGATCGATGATGACGAGGACGAGGATCATCCGCGGCGCCACCGCGGTCGCGCTCGGGACCACCGTGGCGCTCCTGGGCGCCGCCTGCGCGGGCCAGGGCACCGGCTCGCAGGGCGACGACGGCGGCAGCAGCGCCGACGCCAGCACGATCACGTGGTGGCACAACTCGAACACCGGCGAGGGCAAGGAGTACTACGACAAGCTCGCCGCCGACTTCGAGAAGGACCACCCCGGCACCACCGTCGAGGTCAGCGCCATGGCGCACGAGGACATGCTCACCAAGCTCGACGCCGCCTTCCAGTCCGGCGACGCGCCCGACGTCTTCATGGAGCGCGGCGGCGGCGAGCTCGCCGACCACGTCGAGGCCGGCCTGCTCAAGGACCTCTCCGAGCCCGCCGCGGAGACCATCGACAAGCTCGGCGCGTACATGCCGGGCTTCCAGGTGGACGGGGCGTCGTACGCGCTGCCGTTCTCCATGGGGGTCGTCGGCTTCTGGTACAACAAGTCGCTCTTCGAGAAGGCGGGGATCACCGAGACCCCGACCACGATGGACGAGCTGTACGACGTCTTCGCCAAGCTCAGTGACGCCGGCGTCACGCCCGCCTCGGTGGGCGCAGGCGACAAGTGGCCCGCCGCGCACTACTGGTACTACAACGTCATCCGGCAGTGCGCCAAGGACACCCTCGACGCCGCCATCGCCGACGTCGACTACTCCGACCCGTGCTTCGTCAAGGCGGGCGACTCGCTCGACGAGCTGCTCGCCACCGAGCCGTTCAACAAGGGCTTCCTCACCACGCCCGCGCAGACCGGCCCCACGTCGGCCTCGGGCCTGCTCGCCTCGGGCAAGGTCGCGATGGAGCTGGCCGGCCACTGGGAGCCCGGCGTCATGCAGGGGCTCACGGAGGACGGCTCCGGCCTGGGCGACGACACCGGCTGGTTCCCCTACCCGTCGATCGACGGTCAGCAGGGCACCGACGGTGCGCAGATGGGCGGCGGCGACGCGTGGGCCGTGTCGAAGGACGCGCCCGACGTGGCGGTCGAGTTCGCCGAGTACCTGCTGAGCGACGAGGTGCAGACGGGCTTCGCCGAGCTCGACATGGGCCTGCCGACCAACCCGGCCGCGTCCTCGTCGGTCTCCGACCCGGCGCTGGCCGAGCTGCTCGAGGTGCGTGACGGCGCCCCGGAGATCCAGCTGTACCTCGACACGCTCCTCGGAGCGTCGGTCGGTGGCGCGATGAACGACGCGATCGCCCTGCAGTTCGCCGGCAAGGCGACCCCGCAGGACGTGGTCGACGCGGTGCAGTCCGCCGCGGAAGCGGACCAGTGACCGGACGATGACGGACACCGCAGTCCGGTCCGCCGACCCTGCCCCCGCACGGTCGGCGGACCGCCGTCCGGAGCGCCGCGGCCGTGCCGCCGCATGGCGCAAGCGGGCGGAGATCGCCCTGTTCGTGACGCCGGCGCTCGCGCTCCTCGTGGCCTTCGTGGTGGTCCCGATCGCCACCGCCGTGCAGATGTCGCTGTACAAGTGGAAGGGCTTCGGCCCGATGGTCGACTTCGTCGGCCTGCGCAACTACGTGTCGGTGCTGACCAACGAGGTGTTCACCGACGCCGTCGTGCACAACCTCATCATCGTGGTGGGCTCGATCCTGCTGCAGCTGCCGCTCGGGCTCGCGATCGCCCTGCTGCTCAACCGCAAGATGTGGGGCCAGGGCCTGCTGCGCACGATCATCTTCGTGCCGTACGTGCTGGCGGAGGTCATCGCCGGTGTCGTGTGGTTCCAGCTGCTGCAGCCGCAGTACGGCGTCATCGACACGCTGCTCGCCGCCGTGGGGCTGCACGGGCCGGAGCAGGGCTTCCTCGGCACGCCCGAGTACGCGCTGTGGACCGTGCTCGTGGTGCTCACCTGGAAGTACCTCGGCCTCGCCGTGATCCTCTTCCTCGCCGGCCTGCAGGGCGTGCCCGACGAGCTGTACGAGGCCGCACAGCTCGACGGCGCCTCCTGGTGGCAGGTGCAGCGCCGCATCACCATCCCGCTGCTCGGCCCGACCATGCGCACCTGGGGCTTCCTGTCGATGATCGGCTCGCTCCAGCTCTTCGACATGGTGTGGATCCTCACCGGCGGCGGGCCCGCGAACGCCACGACGACGATGGCGACGTTCCTCGTCAACGAGGGCACCAAGCGGCAGAACTTCGGCATCGCCGGCGCCGCCTCCGTGGTGCTGTTCGTCATCGCGCTGGTGCTCGCGCTCGCGTACCAGAAGTTCATCCTGAGCCGCGACAGCAAGGAGGGCGGCCGATGAGCGCCGTGACGACCCCCGCCCGCACCTCTGGCCGCAACCCTGCCCGTGCGTCGTCCGGCGGGGCGCGGAAGAAGTCGTTCTCCGGCGGGAGCCCGCTGGTCTACGCGATCGCCCTCGTCGTGGTGGCGGTGACCCTCGGGCCCGTGCTGTACGGCGTGCTCGGCGGGTTCCGCTCCAACGCCCAGCTCGCGGAGGACCCGGCCGGCCTGCCCAGCCCGTGGGTGTGGGACAACTACGCCGGCGTGCTCGCGGCGGACTCGCCGTTCTGGGGGTACTTCCTCAACTCCACGATCATCGCCGTCGTCACGACCGCCGTCGTCGTGGTGTTCGGCATCATGGCCGCCTACCCCCTCGCGCGGTACCGCTTCAAGGGTCGCGAGGCGCTGTTCATGGTGTTCGTGATCGGGCTGCTGTTCCCCGCCACGGTGGCGATCATCCCGCTGTTCATCCTCATCACGCAGAACTACCAGATGGGCAACACGTGGTGGGGCGTGGCGCTGCCGCAGGCGGCGTTCGCGCTGCCGATGACGGTCGTCATCCTGCGCCCGTTCCTCCAGGCGCTGCCCACCGAGCTCGAGGAGGCGGCGCAGCTCGACGGCGCCAGCCGCATCGGGTTCTTCTGGCGGATCCTGCTGCCCCTGTCCGGGCCGGGGATGGTGACCGTGGGCGTGCTCGCGTTCGTCGGCTCCTGGAACGCCTACCTCCTGCCCCTGCTGCTGCTGCAGGGCGACATGCGGACGCTGCCCCTCGGCGTCGCCGACTTCTCCTCGGAGCACTCGGCCGACACCGCGGGCGTGTTCGCCTTCACGACGCTGGCGATGATCCCTGCGCTGGTGTTCTTCCTCGCGATGCAGAAGCGCATCGTGAACGGCCTGCAGGGAGCCGTGAAGGGATGACCCAAGGAGAGCACGTGACCCACCCTGTCCCCACGGTGCCGGAGCTGCCGGCGCTGCCCGTGGTGTCCGAGCGCGTGACCGCGCTGCACGCCCGCATGACCCTGGAGGAGAAGCTCGCGCAGCTGGTCGGCTACTGGCTCGACAAGGGCGGCGAGGTCGTCGCCCCCATGCAGGGCGAGATGGCCGCCGGTGACGGCGGCCGCCTCGAGGAGGTCACCCGGCACGGCATCGGCCACTACACCCGCGTGTACGGCACGCGGCCGGTCGACCCGGCGGAGCGCGCCGCCTGGCTGTGGGCGGAGCAGCAGCGGCTGCGGCGCGAGACCCGCCTCGGCATCCCCGCCCTCGTGCACGAGGAATGCCTCACGGGCCTGTCCGCGTGGAAGGCGGCGACGTTCCCCACGCCGCTCGCCTGGGGCGCGTCGTTCGACCCGGACCTCGTGGCCGAGATGGGCGCCGTCATCGGCAGGTCCATGCGGGAGCTCGGCATCCACCAGGGCCTCGCGCCCGTGCTCGACGTCGTGCGCGACCCCCGCTGGGGCCGCGTCGACGAGTGCATCGGCGAGGACCCCTACCTCGTCGGCACGGTCGGCACCGCGTACGTGCGGGGCCTGCAGGACGCCGGCGTGCACGCCACGCTCAAGCACTTCGTCGGGTACTCGGCGTCGCGCGCCGGTCGCAACCACGCGCCCGTCTCGGCGGGCCCGCGGGAGATGGCCGACGTCTTCCTCCCGCCGTTCGAGATGGCGGTGCGCGACGGCGGCGTGCGGTCGGTCATGGCGTCGTACGTCGACGTCGACGGCGTGCCGATGCACGCCAGCGCGGAGCACCTCACCGGGATCCTGCGCGACGAGTGGGGCTTCGAGGGCACCGTCGTCGCGGACTACTTCGGCGTCGCGTTCCTCGAGGTGATGCACCGGGTGGCCGCGGACCGCGGGCAGGCGGCCGCGCAGGCGCTCGCGGCGGGCCTCGACGTCGAGCTGCCGTCGGGCGACGCCTACCTCGAGCCGCTCGCGGAGGTCGTCCGCACGGGCGGGCTCGACGAGCGGTACGTGGACCGCGCCGTGCTGCGCGCCCTCGCGCAGAAGGAGGAGCTCGGGCTGCTCGACGACGACGCCTTCGCCGGCGAGCCGCCCGCGGTCGTCGACCTGGACTCGCCCGCCCACCGGGACGTGGCGCGTCGTCTGGCGGAGGAGTCGCTCGTGCTCCTCAGCAACGACGGCGTGCTGCCGCTCACGCGGTGGAGCGCCGCGCCGGTGCGCGTCGCCGTCGTCGGCCCCAACGCGCACCGCAGCGACGCCCTCATGGGCTGCTACTCGTTCGCCAACCACGTGCTGGCGCACCACCCCGAGGTGCCGAAGGGCTTCCACATCCCCACCGTGTTCGAGTCGCTGGGCGGCGCGTTCCGCTCCGCGGGGCTGCCGCAGCCCGAGCTGGTGCACGCCGCGGGCTGCGACGTCGAGGGCGAGGACACGTCCGGCTTCGCGGAGGCGGTCGCCGCCGCGTCGTCGGCCGACGTCGCCGTCGTTGTCGTGGGCGACCACGCGGGCCTCTTCGGCCGCGGCACCGTGGGCGAGGGCAACGACGCGGAGTCGCTGGAGCTGCCCGGCGTGCAGCGCGGGCTCGTCGAGGCCGTGCTCGCCACCGGCACCCCCGTCGTCATGGTGGTGCTCAGCGGTCGGCCGTACGCGATCGACTGGGCGCTCGACGTCGCGGGCGACTCCGACGACCGGCGCCCGGGCGCGGTGCTGCAGGCGTTCTTCCCCGGCGAGGAGGGCGGCACCGCGGTCGCCGCGGCGATCGCCGGCGCGATGAACCCGTCGGGCCGCCTGCCGGTGTCGCTGCCCCGGTCGGCCGGGGCGCAGCCGTACTCGTACCTGCACCCCGTGCTGGGCGGGCCGTCCGACGTCACGTCCACCGACTCGACGCCGCTGCGGCCGTTCGGCTTCGGCCTGTCGTACACCACGTTCGCGTACACCGACCTGGCCGTCGACGGCGAGGTCGCCGCGGGCGGCACGTTCGCCGCGGCCGTCCGGGTGACCAACACCGGGACCGTCGCCGGGTCGGACGTCGTGCAGCTCTACGGGCGCGACGTGGTCGGGTCGGTGACCCGGCCCGTGGCGCAGCTGCTCGCGTACCGCCGCGTCGCGCTCGAGCCGGGGGAGTCCGTCGTCGTGACGTTCGCCGTGCCGACGACCCGGCTCGCGTTCGCCGACCGCCGCCTCGTGCGCGTCGTCGAGCCGGGCGACGCCGAGGTGTGGGTCGGGTCGCACGTGGCCGCCACGCCCGACGCCGAGGCCGAGGACGTGCAGCACGCCACCGGCGGAGCGATCACCAGCGCCCGGCGGTCGGAGAAGCGCGACCTGCCGGGGACGGCGACGCCCCGCGCGACGCTCGTCGTCACCGGCGACACCTACGAGGTGACCGTCGCCGACCCGCGGGTGGTGACGTCCACCGTGGCGTGACGCCCGGGCGGGTCATCCCGTCTCGGGCACCCGGCCGCTCGTCGCACGGAACCGTGCGGCGAGCGGCCGCGCCGTCACCAGCACGAACACGGCGAACAGCGACTGCGGGACGAGTCCGGCCAGGCCGTCGCCCGTGGCCGCGAGCATGCTTCCGTTCACCGCGACGTCGGCGACCATCACCACCACGCCCAGTGCCACCCCGGCCCGCCGCCGCAGCAGGACCAGCGTCACGACCAGCGGGTCGACGACGGTCAGCGCCACCCAGAACGCGCGGACGCCCGCGGGATACCCGGCGTAGACGTCGGTGCCGCCCAGCACCAGGTCGACCACGTGGGTCGTCGTCCCCACGAGGAACCCGGCCACCCAGAGCAGGCGCACCACGCCCAGGGCGCGTGCGGACGACCGTGGCGAGGGCACCACCCCAGAATGGGGCATGGCCAGCGTGCTGCACGTCGTCCGGTCCGTCGTCGCGCCGATCACCCGGACGCGCGCGTTCCGGGCCGTCGCCCCCGTGGCGCTGCCGCCCGTGGAGCGCGCGCTGGCGCGGCTCACGCGCGGCCGGTTCCAGCTCTCCGCCGTGCTGGTGCCCTCGTTGGTGCTGCACACCACCGGGGCTCGGTCCGGCGAGCCGCGCGACACGTACCTCATGTACACGCCCGTGGGCGCCGGACGCCTCGTGGTCGCGGGCACGTCGTTCGCGCGCGACCGCCACCCCGCGTGGACGTACAACCTGCTCGCGCACCCGGACGCCGCCGTCAGCGTCCGCGGACGGCGCTTCGACGTCCGCGCGACCCCCGTCACCGACGACGGCGAGCGGGACGCGCTGTGGGCGCGCATCGAGACGCAGTGGCCGGGGTATCGCACCTACGAGCGGGAGTCCGGCCGGGTGGTGCGGCTGTTCGTGCTCGAGCGGGCGGGCGGCTGACGGTCAGACGCCCCGCGCCCGGTACGCGGTGGGCGACACCCCGTGCGTGCGGGCGAACCGGCGCGAGAAGTACAGCGCGTCGTCGTAGCCGCACGCCTGCGCGACGGCGGCGACGGGCAGGTCGGTGGAGTCGAGCAGCTCGCGGGCCCGCGCGAGCCGCAGCCCGGTCTGGTACTGCAGGGGCGACGTGCCCACCCGGGCGCGGAAGCGCGCCCCGAGCTGGGACGGGCTGAGGCCGACCATCGCTGCGAGCGACCCGACCGACGTGCGGTGCGGCGTCGTCGACCGGAGGTGCTCGACGACCCGCTCTACCGGGTCCGGGGACGGGCCGGGGGACCGTCGCCCTGTCGCCACGACGTGCGCGAGCGCGTGCCACGCCGCTCCCGCGGCCCGGACCAGACCGCCCGCGGTGCCGTCGTCGAGCCCGTCGATGACCTGCGAGACGAGGCTGGCGACGGGCGCGGCGTCGCGCAGGTGGGAGATCGGCCCGCCGGCGGCGGCGCGGGCGGCGGTGGCGAGCTCGTCGGCGTCCCGGCCGGTGGCGTGCAGCCACCAGAGGGTCCACGGGTCGTGCGCGGCGGCGGCGTACTCGTGCGACGACCCGGCCGGCACCAGCACCACGTCCCCGGGTCGGACGTCGAACCGGCCGTCCGGCGTGCGGCACCAACCGGCGCCGTCGGTGCAGACCAGCAGGACGTGCTCCCGGGCGCCGTCGGGTCGCGACCGCCCGTGGCGGGCGGCGTGCGGGAAGAACCCGGCGTCCGTCACGACCAACCGGGCCGTCACGGGGCGCGCGAGGGCCGCGCGGACCGCCGGGCGCGGCACGACGACCATGCGCTGGCCGGCGAAGCCGTCGCGGAGCGCGCCCTCGCCCCCGACCTCGGTCGCGACGCCGCGTTCGGTCGTCGTTTCGTCCATGCGTCCCAGGGAATCGCCCATCGTGCCGCGCGGTCAAGCGGCCTACGTTCGTCGCATGCCAGGAGAAGAGTCGCGGATCGTCCTGCCGCCCGCCCCGGACAGCCTCGCCGACCGGCCCGTGCGCGGGTGGCGCGAGCCGGTGTCCATCGACACCTACGACATCGGCGAGCCGGACCGGTACCCGGCCTACCTGGACCAGCGGGTGTACCAGGGGTCGTCGGGGGCGGTGTACCCGATGCCGTTCGTCGACCGCGTCGAGCAGACCAAGGCGCCGCGCGGGTGGGACGCGATCCACCTGGAGAACGCGTACGTGCGGCTCATGGTGCTGCCGGAGCTGGGCGGGCGCATCCACGTGGGCCTCGACCGCACGCGCGGCTACGACTTCTTCTACCGCAACGACGTCATCAAGCCGGCGCTGGTCGGGCTGCTCGGGCCGTGGCTCTCGGGGGGCGTGGAGCTCAACTGGCCGCAGCACCACCGGCCCGCGACGTTCCTGCCGACGGAGGCGTGGATCGAGCACGAGCCGGACGGCGCGGTGACGGTGTGGTGCTCCGACCACGACCCGTTCGCGCGCATGCAGGGCATGCACGGCGTGCGGCTGCGCCCGGACAGCGCGCTCGTCGAGCTGCGCGTCCGCCTCGTCAACCGGACCGACGACGTGCAGACGTTCCTGTGGTGGGCCAACGTGGCCGCCGCGGTGCACGACGACTACCAGGCGTTCTTCCCCACGGACGTGACGGTCGTGGCCGACCACGCCAAGCGCGCCGTGACGACCTTCCCCGCGGCGTCGGGCCGCTACTACGGCGTGGACTACCCGGCGCAGCGCACGCCCGAGCGGCCGGACGGCGACCGCCTGGACCGGTACCGCAACATCCCCGTGCCGACGTCGTACATGTGCCTGGGCTCGCAGGACGACTTCTTCGGGGGCTACGACCACACCGCCCGTGCCGGGTTCGTGCACTGGGCGGACCATCGGGTCTCGCCCGGCAAGAAGATGTGGACGTGGGGGAACGCGCCGTTCGGCTGGGCGTGGGACCGGCACCTCACGGACACGAACGGCCCGTACGTGGAGCTCATGGCGGGGGTCTTCACCGACAACCAGCCGGACTTCGCGTTCCTGCGCCCGGGGGAGACGACGACGTTCTCGCAGTACTGGTACCCGATCCAGGACGTCGGGCCCGTGCACCAGGCGACCCGGGACGCGGCGGTGCGGCTCGACGTCGAGGGCGCGGCCGTCCGCGTCGGCGTCGCGGTCACCTCCCCGCGGCCGGGGGCGCGGGTGGTGCTGCGCGCCGGCGACGAGGTGCTGCTGGACGAGCGGGCCGACGTCGTGCCCGGGGCGCCGCTCGTGCGCGAGGTGGCCGGGCCCGCCGGCGTCGACCCGACCGCCTACGAGCTCGTCGTCGAGCACGACGGCGCGACGCTCGTCGCCTGGCGCCCGCGGCCCGCGGCGGACCCCGACGCCCCCGCGCCGGAGCCCGCCACCGAGCCGCCCGCGCCGGAGGACCTCGCGTCCGCCGACGAGCTGTACGTCACGGGCCTGCACCTGGAGCAGTACCGGCACGCCACGCGCTCGCCCGAGCCGTACTGGGCCGAGGCGCTGCGCCGCGACCCCGGGGACGCGCGCTGCGCGACGGCGCTCGCGGCCCGGCGGGCGCGCGCGGGTCGCCTGGAGGAGGCCGAGCGGCTGCTGCGCTCCGCGGTCGCGCGCCTCACGGTGCGCAACCCCAACCCGCGCGACGGCGAGGCGCACTACCGGCTGGGCGTGGTCCTCGCCCGCCGGGGCCGGACGGCCGAGGCGCGCGAGGCGCTGGGCACGGCGTCGTGGGACCAGGCGTGGCGCGACGCCGCGGCCGTCGCGACCGCGCGGCTCGACCTCGCCGAGGGGCGCGACGCCGAGGCCGCGGAGGAGCTCGACGCGCTGCTGCGCCGCAGCCCGGAGCACGTGCAGGGCCGCAACCTCGCGGCGGTCGCCGCGCGACGCCTGGGGGACGCGGACCGCGCCCGCGACCTGGTGCGTGGGACGCTCGCCGTCGACCCCCTCGACGCGTGGGCGCGCGACCTCGCGGCACGCCACGCGCTCGCCGTCCCGACGGGACCGACGCCCGACCCGACCATCGCGCTCGACGTCGCGCTGGAGCACGCGTCGGCGGGGGAGGTCGCGGACGCCGTCGAGCTGCTGGAGGACGTCGCGACGCGCCCGTCCCCGCGCGGGCAGCGGGACGTCCGCGCGCTCGCGCTGCTGCACCGCGCCGACCTGGAGCTGGCCCGGGGCGACCGGGCGGCCGCGGCGGACGCGCTCGAGCGGGCCCGGCGCGCCCCGCGCGACTGGGCGTTCCCGGCCGCCACGGACGACGACGCCCTCGCGCGGCTGCGCCGGGCGTGGCCGCAGGACCCGCTCGTCGCGGGCCTGGCCGGGCACCGCCTGTACGCGGCGGGCCGGCGCGAGGACGCGGTCGCGGCCTGGGAGGTCGCGGCCGCGGGCGACGGGACCGACGCCGTCGTGCTGCGGAACCTCGGCGTCGCGGCCTACAACGTGCGCGGCGACGCCGCGGCGGCGGCCGCCTGGTACGCCCGCGCGCGGGCCCTCGCCCCCGGCGACGCCCGCCTGCTGTACGAGGCGGACCAGCTCGAGGCGCGGCGCGGCACCGACCCGGAGCGCCGCCTGGCGACGCTGCTCGACCGGCCCGACCTGGTCGACGCCCGCGACGACCTGTCCGTGCAGCTCGCGGAGCTGCTCACCGCGCTCGGCCGCGCGGCCGAGGCGCTCGACACCCTGGCCGGCCGGTCCTTCCAGCCCTGGGAGGGCGGTGAGGGGCGCGTGCTGGGAGCCTGGGACGCCGCGCACCTCGCCCTCGGCCGGCGGGCCCTGGACGACGGCGACGCCGCGACCGCGCTGGCGCACGCCACCGCGGCCCTCACTCCGCCGCAGTCGCTCGGGGAGGCGCGCCACCCGCTCGCCAACACCGCCGACCTGCACCTGCTGCTCGGCGACGCGCTCGACGCCGCGGGCCGCGCCGACGAGGCCCGGGACGCCTGGCGCACCGCCGCCGACCAGCAGGGCGACTTCGAGGGCATGGCCGTCCAGGAGTTCTCGGAGCGCACGGCGGCCTCGGTGCTCGCGCTGCGCCGGCTGGGGCGTGCCGACGACGCACGGCACCTGCGGGACGGCCTCGCGCGGTACGTCGAGGCCGAGGACGGCCGCCGGGCGACCGTCGACTACTTCGCGACGTCGCTGCCCGCCATGCTGCTGTTCGCCCACGACGTCCAGCAGGACCACGACGACAGGGTCCGCGCCCTGCGCGACCAGCTCGCCGCCCTCGACCGGCACGTCGCCGCCACCGCGTCGGCCTGACCCGCCCGCCCCGACCCCGCTTCTCGAAGGAGAGAGCCCATGCCCGACGCCCTCGACGGCCGACGGTCCGTCACGCACCGCGTGCGGGCCCGCCGCCCGTCCCCACCGCGCCGCGACCACCTCGAGCTGGGCGACCCGCCCGGCGCGTCGGACGCGGTGGCCGTGACCAGCCGGTACCTCGAGCGGGCGGGGCGGCCCTGGTTCCCCGTGACGGGCGAGGTGCACTACTCGCGCGTCCCGCGCGACCGCTGGTCGGAGGTGCTGGGGCACGCGAAGGCGGGCGGGCTGGACTCCGTGGCGACGTACGTCTTCTGGCAGGCGCACGAGCCCGCACCGGGCGACTTCCGCTGGGACGGGAACCTCGACCTGCGCGCGTTCGTCGAGACCGCCGGCCGGCACGGGCTCGACGTCGTCGTCCGCCTGGGGCCGTGGGCGCACGGGGAGGCGCGGTACGGCGGCTTCCCCGACTGGCTCGTCGAGCGCGGGCTGGCGACGCGCACGAACGACCCCGCCTACCTCGACCTGGTGCGTGCCTACTACGCGCAGACGGTCGCGCAGCTCGACGGCCTCACGCACGCCGAGGGCGGGCCGGTCGTCGGGGCCCAGGTGGACAACGAGCTCTACGACCAGCCCGAGCACCTCGCCACCCTGCGCACCACCGCGGAGGAGCTGGGCCTGCGGGTGCCGGTCTGGACCGCGACCGGGTGGGGCGGCGCGCAGGTGCCCGCCACCCTGCTGCCCCTGTACAGCGCGTACGCCGACGGGTTCTGGGAGGACGCCGAGACCGAGTGGCCGGCGTTCTCGCCCGTGCACTTCCGGTACAGCACGGTGCGCGACGACCTCTCGGTGGGCGCCGACCTGCGCGAGGCACTCGACGGCATCGTCGTGGCGCCCGACGCGGTGGCGCTCAAGGACGACGACGCCCTGCCGTACGCGACCTGCGAGCTCGGCGGCGGGATGCACGTCGCCTACCACCGGCGGCCGCTCGTGACGCCCGACGACGTGGCCGCCCTCGCGCTCGCGAAGGTCGGCAGCGGCTCCGTCTGGCAGGGGTACTACATGTACGCCGGCGGCACCCAGCGCGTCGGGCCGCACGGCACGGAGCAGGAGTCGCACGCCACCGGGTACCCGAACGACGTGCCCACCCGCACCTACGACTTCGGCGCCCCCGTCGGCGAGCACGGCCAGGTGCGCCGCCACCACCACCTGCTGCGCCGCCAGCACCTGTGGCTCCAGGCCGACGGCGCCGAGATCGCGGCCATGACGACCACCGTGGGCGGGGGGAGCGACACCCCGGAGGACCTGCGCTGGTCGGTGCGGTCGGACGGCCGCCGCGGGTACGTCTTCCTCACCACGTACCAGCCGGCGCGCCGCCCGCTGCCGGCGCAGCCGGGCGTCCAGGTCGCCGTCGAGCTCGACGGCGCGACCGTGACCGTGCCCACGCGTCCGGTGGACCTGCCGGCGGGCGTCTCGGTCGCGTGGCCGCTCCGTTTCCCGCTCGCCGACGGGCTCGTGCTGCGCAGCGCGACGGCGCAGGTGCTCACCCGGATCGACGCCGGGCGGGACCTCGTCGTGCTCGTCGCGACCGACGGCGTGCCCGTCGAGCTCGTCGTCGACGGCGACGTCACGGCGACCGGCCCGGTGGAGGCGCGCGCCGAGGACGGCGCGACGGTCCTCGACCTCACCGGGCGCCCGGGTCCCGACACCCTGGTCCGGCTGGGCGGCCCGTCGGGCGGGGTCGACGTGCTGGTGCTCGACGAGGCGACGGCGGACCGGCTGTACCGCCTCGACGTCGGCGGCCGCGAGCGCCTGGTGCTCTCCGACGCCCCGCTGTACGCGCTCGACGGCGCGCTCGTCGTGCACACGGAGGAACCGGCGGTGACGGTGTCGATGCTGCCCGCGCCGGCCTCCCTGACGGCATCGCCCGCGGGCGCGGACGTCACCGTCGACGCCGCCTCCGGCACGGGGCCCGGCGCGCCCTGGTCCACGTGGACGCTGACCGTGCCCGCCGCCGGGCGCCGCCGGGTCGCGACGGAACTGCACCCGGGCGCCCCCGCCCCACCGGAGCCGGCGCACGGCGGCCCGATGGACCGGCTCAGCGCCCCGACCGACTACTCGGGCGCCGCCCGCGTGCCCCTGGACATCCCCGCCGACGCGCTCGCCGGCGTCGACCGCGCGCTGCTGCGCGTCGCGTGGACGGGCGACGTCGGCCGGGCGCTGGTGGGAGGGGAGGTCGTGAGCGACCACTTCTGGCACGGCCGCGAGTGGGACGTCGACCTCACGCCGTGGCGCGACGACGTCGCCCGCGACGGCCTGACGCTGGAGCTGCTGCCGTGGCGCGCCGAGACCGGCGTCTGGGTGGACCCGTCCGTGCGCGACGTGCCCGACGGGATCGCTGTCGCCGCGGTCGACGTCGTGCGGGTGGCGCGGGTGGTGCTCGCCGTGGGGGAGGAGCGGTCGTGGACCTGAACCGGCGCGAGGTGCTGCGGCTGCTCGGCGTCGCCGGCCTCGGCGTCGCGGGCGGCGGGGTGCTCGCGGGCTGTTCGTCCACGACCGCGGCCGCGCCGGTTTCTTCGGGAGCGGCGTCCCTCGGGCTGTGGACGCACGACCCCGGCTACGCGAGCTACTTCACGCAGGCGGCCACGGACTCCGCCGTCGTCGGCGGCAGCGCGTGGACCTTCGGCGTGGACGTCACGTCCGTCGCGCCGGCCGACATCGTCTCGCGCCTGGTGACGCAGGCGGTCGCGCAGCGGCCGCTGCCGGACCTGGCCGGGCTGGTGATCGACCAGTTCCCCCGCGTCATGCGGGCCGGGATCGCGGAGAACCTGTTCGTCGACCTCACCTCGCTGACGGCGCCCCTGGGCGGACGGCTGCTGAAGACCCAGCCGTACACCGTGGACGGCAAGGTGTACGCGCTGGAGTCGGACAACTCCATCTCGGTGATGTTCTACCGGGCCGACCTCTTTGAGGAGCTGGGGATCCCGGCGGACGTCGACACCTGGGAGGAGCTGCTCGAGGTCGGGGCCGAGGTCGCCGCGGACACCGGCCAGGCGATCGGGATGGTGGCCAACGGCGACAACGGCTCCATCGTCAACGGGTTCACGCAGCTGCTCCTGCAGCGCGGCGGGAACCTCTACGACGCCGCCGGAAACCTCGCCGTGCTCTCGGACGAGGCCGTCGAGGTGCTCGAGCTCATGGCCGAGGGCGTCCGGACGGGGGCGTTCGTCGCCCTCGCGGACCCGTACGGCGGCGCCGCCGCGGCGGCGCTCAAGGGGAGCCGGCTCGTCGCGACCGTCATGCCGAACTGGTACGAGGTGTACGGCCTCCAGGCGAACGCGCCCGACCAGTCCGGGCTGTGGCGGGCGCGCACGATCCCGCGGTTCGCGGGCGGGGGGCACGTCGCCTCCACGATGGGCGGCACCGCGTTCGCGGTGCTCAAGGACCAGCCCCTGACCGACGCCGCGACCGACTTCCTGCAGCGGGCCTACCTGTCCGAGGAGGGCCAGCTCGCCCGGTACTTCGCGGGCGCCTACATGCCCACCCTGGTCGACCTCTACGACGCGCCCGAGTTCCAGGAGATCACCGACCCGTACCTCGGCGGCCAGCGCGTCTTCGAGGTCTTCTCCGCCGCCGCGGCCGACATGCCGCTCTTCTACCAGTCCGCGGGCGCCTCGGTGCTGCGCGACAGCCTCGGCGGCCCCATCCTCCGCGCCATCAACGGTCAGGTCGGTGCCGAGGAGGCGCTGCGGGCCGGGGTGCGCACGTACGAGAGGCAGGTGCAGCAGTGAGCACCCTGACCAGGCCGCCGACGGCGACGGCCACCCGGGACGCCGCGCGCGCCCCCCGACGCGGGAGCGGGCGGCAGTGGGCGCCCTACCTCTTCATCTCCCCGTTCTTCCTGCTGTTCACGGTCTTCATGGTGGTGCCGGTCGGGGCGGGGATCTACCTGAGCCTCACCGACTGGGCCGGGCTGGGCAGCCCGGAGTTCGTGGGACTGGCGAACTACTCCCGGCTGCTGCGCGACGCGAGCTTCGGCGCCGCCCTGGCGAACACCGCCTTCTACACCGTCTTCGCGATGGTGGTGGTGCTGCCCCTGGCGCTGCTGATCGCGCTGGCCCTCGACGCCAAAGGGCTGCGGCTGCGGGACTTCTTCCGCCTCACGTACTTCATGCCGGTGGTGCTGTCGCCGATCGTCATCGCCCTGATCTTCGGGCTGGTCTTCGACGGCGAGTACGGGCTGCTCAACGCCACGCTCGAGGCCCTCTTCGGGTTCGGCGGCGTCTCCTGGCTCACCGACCCGTGGTGGGCGCGCGTCGTCGTGGTCGTGCTGGTGCTGTGGCGCTGGACCGGGTACCTCACGATCTTCTTCCTCGCCGGCCTGCAGAACATCCCGCGCGAGCTGCACGAGGCGGCCGAGCTCGACGGCGCGGGCGTCGTGCGCCGGTTCTTCGCCGTCACGCTGCCGCAGCTCAAGCCGGTCACGGCCTTCATCGCCGTGACGATGCTGGTGAGCACCGCGCAGATCTTCGAGGAGCCGTTCCTGCTCACGCAGGGCGGTCCCGGCGAGGCCACGCTGTCGGTCTCGATGTTCGTCTACCGGGCCGGGTTCCAGCGTCAGGAGCTCGGCTACGCCGCGGCCGCCGGCGTCGTCATGTTCGTCATCGTGTTCGTGCTGGGCCGGCTCGGCACCCGCGCGTTCGGCGTCGGGAGGAACCGATGAGCACTCCGACCCTCGCGCGGGCACCCCGCGCCGGGACCCCCGTGGCGGGGCGGGCGCCCCGCGCCCCGCGGCGCTTCCGCCCGGGCCGTGCCGCGCTGTACGCGGTGCTCGGTCTGCTGACCGTGGTCTACGTCGCGCCGCTGCTGTGGGCGCTGTCCTCGTCGTTCAAGGACCGCGGCGACATCTTCGCGTTCCCGCCCGCGCTGATCCCGGACCCGGCCACGCTGGACAGCTACGCGAACCTCCTCGCCACGCAGCCGTTCTGGCAGTGGATGCTGATGAGCACCGTCGTGGCCACCGTCAGCACCGTCGCCACCGTCTTCCTGTGCTCCCTGGCCGGCTTCGGGTTCGCCAAGTACGAGTTCCGCGGCAAGCGGGTGCTGTTCGACGTGATGTTCTCGTCGCTCGCCATCCCGTTCGCGGTGATCGTCGTGCCGCTGTTCGTCCTCGTCGCGAAGCTGGGGCTGGCGAACCCGTTCTTCGCGCTGGTCGTGCCCTGGGTGGCGCCGGCGTTCGGGATCTTCATGATGCGCCAGTACACCGAGCAGTCGGTGCCCGACGAGCTCCTCGACGCGGCCCGCATCGACGGGTGCTCCGAGCTGCGCACGTTCCTGTCGGTCGTCATGCCGCTGCTGCGGCCCGCGATCGGGGCGCTCGCGGTGTGGAGCTTCCTCAACTCGTACAACACGCTGCTGTGGCCGCTGGTGATCATCGCCGAGCCCGAGTTCTACACGCTGCCGCTGGGGCTGCAGGCGCTGTTCGGCGCCGAGGGACGGCAGTACGACCTGGTGATGGCGGGGTCGGTGCTCGCGGCCGTCCCCGCGCTGATCGTGTTCTTCGTGCTGCGCAAGCAGCTCGTCAACGGCCTGACCGCAGGGGCGGTGAAGGGATGAGCGAGATGACGGACCCCAAGATGGTGACGGACCGGTCGACGCCGGACCGGAGGCAGACGGGCGCGACGCCGGGAGGCACCGCCGCGGGGGTCCCCGCGCACCTGCCCCGCCGTCTGGCGATCACGCTGTGGGACTTCTCCTGGTACGTGCGCACCGGGCCGGGGGAGCCCTTCGAGGACCTGGACGCGGCGTTCGCCCGCGCCGCGGAGCTCGGGTACAACGCCGTGCGGGTCTGCGCGATGCCGTTCCTGCTGTTCCGCTCCGGCCTCGACACGACGGCGCTGCGGCTGGGGCCGATCGGCGGCGGGTACGCGTCGCGGGTGCGCTGGTACGACGTGCGCGAGCCGACGACCGTCGACGCCCGCGCGCACCTGCTGGAGCTGTTCCGCGGCGCCGACCGGCACGGCATGACGGTGATCGCCTCGTCGTGGGAGTACCAGCAGAGCCCGGCGTTCGCCGCGGACCGGGCCTGGTACGACGCCCTCCAGGCCGTGCACCCCGAGGACAGGCTGACCGTGCTCGGCGAGGCGACGGCCGACCTCGTGGACCTGCTGCGCGACGAGGGGCTCGACCACGTCCTGGCGTTCGTCGAGCCGCACAACGAGGTGCAGGCCGGGCACCTCACCGCAGGGCTGCCCGGCGTCGAGGACCCGGTCGTCGAGCTGCGCGACCGGCTCGAGCGCGGCATCGCCGCCTTCTCCGCGCGCCACCCCGACGTGCTGTGCGGGCCGAACTACGCCGCCGTGCCCGTCACCGCGATGCGGGGGCTGCCGCGCAACGCCCAGGTGCTCGGGGTCCACCCGTACGTGTACGGCGTCCTGGACGACCTGGTGCGGGAGTTCGCGCTGCGCGGCGACCCCGCCGACTTCCCGCAGGCGCGGGCCGACGCCGAGCTGCTCCGGCCGGGTGCGCCGCGGCTCGGCGAGTGGGCGCCGCCGCCGGACGAGGAGTGGAAGCGGCGCGCGTCGATCGTCGGGCACGCGGAGATCTACGTGCACGACTGGTGCGACCCGCAGGCCGTGGACCGGTGGCTGTACGAGCGGTACGGCGCGCACCGCATCGCGATGGCCGAGCGGCTGCGGGAGTGGATCGGCGTCGCCGCCGACCACGCGGCGCGCCTCGGCGTCCCGCTCGTGCTGGGGGAGGGCTGGGTGGGCTACACCCCGCGCGACACCCGGTTCGAGGAGGGTCCGGTCGGGGCGCAGCTCTGCCGGGACGCCGTGCGGCACGCGGACGCCGTCGGCGCCTGGGGCTCCGTCGTGTGCTCCAACGCCGCACCGCAGCACGCCATGTGGCTCGACGCCGACCTGCAGCGCGAGTGCACCTCCGTCATCCTCGGCGAGCCCGGGGACCCGGACGTCGCCGGCGCCGCCTAGGGTCGGCGGCATGACCGACGCCGCGGACCCGTACGAGCTCGTCCCCACCGCACCGGACGTCGAGGCCTACGTGCGGCTGCGTCGCGACGCGGGCCTGAGCCCGAAGACTCCCGAGCAGGCGGGGTACGCCGTCGCGAACAGCTGGGCGTTCGTCCACGTGCGGCACCGGCCGACGGGGGAGGCCGTCGCGATGGGCCGCGTGCTCGGCGACGGCGGCTGGTACTTCCACGTCGCCGACATGGCGACCCTGCCCGCCCACCAGCGCCAGGGCCTGGGGCGGCGGGTGCTCGGGTGGCTGCTCGACCAGATCGCCGAGCGCGCGCCCGCCGACCCGTACGTCACCCTCATGGCGGACGCGCCGGGCCGGCCCCTGTACCGCAGCATGGGCTTCGTCGAGTCCGCGCCGCACAGTCTCGGGATGGTCCTGGCGTCCCGGCCCTGAGGCTCCGGGCTGCCGCGCACGCCCCGGCGCGAGACCATCGGACGATGGCGACCGACCGCGACATCCAGCAGACCATCAGCGACCTCATCGCCCGGGAACGGGAGCTGCGCGAGCGGCTCGCGAAGGGTGAGATCGACGCGAGCACCGAGCACGACGAGCTCGCCGCGACGGAGACCCGGCTCGATCAGTGCTGGGACCTGCTGCGGCAGCGGCACGCGGCACGGGAGTTCGGCGGCGACCCGGACCAGGCGACCGTCCGCCCCGCGGAGGTCGTGGAGCGCTACCGCGGGTAGAGCCGGGACGGGACCGTGGGGCCGGTTCGCCGAGACCTCCATGCCCGTGCGGGGGCGCGCCCGTCACGCCTCCGCGGCCTCGAGCCGGCCCGACGCGACGGCGTCCAGGAAGGCGGCGTAGTCGCGGTCGTTCTGGTCCGCGTAGTCCGCGGCGAAGTCCGCGACCGCCCGGTCGAAGACGTCGCCGTGGCCGAGGTAGGCGGCGATCGCGACGCGGTCGCCGGAGCGGGCGTGCGCCCGCGCGAGCGCCTCTCCGCAGAGCTGGGCGTAGGCGCGCGCGCCCGGGGCGTCCATCGCCTCGACGTCCACCCCGCCCTTCCAGTCGTAGAGCTGGCGGAGGTAGTAGTCGCGGACGACGCCGTCCACGCCCGCGACGCGCTGCCAGCCGAGGAAGACGTCGCCGGCCGCCTGCATGAGCCGCTGCCCGCGCACCACGCGCTCGCCGTGGTTGGCGTACCGGCTGGCCGGCAGGAAGCGCTCCAGCACCGAGCGCTCCGCCTGCTTGGCCTGGAGCACGAGGGTGTCCCCCTCGTCGCGGCCGCGCAGCAGCACGACCCAGGCCCGCGTGCCGACGCTGCCGACGCCGACGACCTTGCGCGCCAGGTGCATGTACGAGTACTCCGCCATCGGGTGGTGCTCCGGCTGGAGCGTCGGCAGGTACGAGGCGATCAGGCCCCGCATCCATTCCTCCGCCCGCTCCCGGTCGCGCGCGAGGGGCACGAGGTCCTCGACGGGGACGACGAGCGGCGGGCTGGCCGCGATCCGCGGCTCGCCGTCGACCACCTCGACGAGCTTGGCGGTCGCGCGCGTGCTGTCCTTCGTCCGGGCTTTCGCGAGGTCGGCCTCCAGCCGGTCGACCTGCTTGCGGCCGACCCGCTTCGCGCGGTGCTCGGCCTCGACCCAGGCCACGACACGGTCCGTGTCGAGCCGGTCGTACCACCCCTCGAGCACGCCCGACCCCGCCAGCCGCAGCATGCGCTCGCGGTAGGCCCGCACGACGGCGAGGTCGATGTCGCGGCGCCGGCCGGCGTCGAAGCCGCGGTGCCGGCCCGCGACCTCGACGCTGGCGGCCAGCCGCTTGACGTCCCACTCCCACGGGCCGGGGAGCGTCTCGTCGAAGTCGTTGATGTCGAACACCATCGCCCGCTCGGGCGTGCCGAAGACGCCGAAGTTCGACAGGTGCGCGTCGCCGCAGACCTGCGTGACGATCCCCGACGCGGGCGTCCGGGCGAGGTCCGTCGCCATGAGCAGCGCGGCGCCCCGGTAGAAGGTGAACGGCGAGACCATCATCCGCCGGTGCCGGATCGGCAGGAGCTCCGGCACCCGGGTGGCCTCCTGCTCCTCGAGGAGGGCGACCGGGTCGGGGCGGTCGGGCGGGGGAGTCCATCCCGCGTGGGATGCCCTCGGGGTGCGGCGGCGGGCGCTCCTGCCGTGCTCGGCGCGGCGCGCGAAGTCGTGCGGCGGCGGGAGCTCCTCGGCCACGTCGTCACGGGTGCTCATGGGCCACCTCCGATGCCTCGTCCGATCGTCGGCCCCGCCGCCGACCGTCGCACCCGGGCGGTCCGGCCGAGGGTGCGGGGGAGGTCAGCGCGGTTCCACGCGCAGGGTGGTCGAGCGCGCGGTCGGGCTGGTGACCGACCGCACGGCCGAGCCGTCGCCGTACTTGGCGTGGTACGCGCGGTCGATCGCGTCGTCGTGGGCGTCGTCGCGGGTGAAGGTCACCTCGGCGCGGACGCCGCCGGCGTCGATCTCTCCGGTGCCGGTGCGCTGCACGCCCCGGTACCAGGCGCCCTCGGTACCACGCACGGAGCGCAGGTAGAGCGCGCCGTCCACGACGACGTGCCACACGATGCGGGGCGTGCGCAGCGTGCCGTCGGGGCGGTGCGCTGCGACGCGGAGCTCGCCGTCGCCGTCGATCGCCGCCAGGTCGGCGGGGTTCCAGTCGGTCATGACTCCTCCTCGGCGGGGAACGGGGCGGCGTCGTCGAGGGCGCGCAGGGCGTTGAGCGTGCGCGGGTAGCCGACGACGGGCAGCAGCTGGGTGACGACCGCGACCAGCGTGGCGCGGTCGTTGCCGACGTGGAGGTTCGCGCGCACGTGCCCGGCCACCTGCGGGTCGGCCCCGCCGAGCGCGACGAGCAGCGCCAGCGTGACCAGCTCGCGGGTCGGAACGTCGAGGCCGCCGCGCGTGTAGTGGTCGCCGAAGCAGTGCGCGGCCAGGGCGCGCTGCACGTGCTGCTCGTCGGCGGGGGCGTTCGCGTGCATGGCGTCGACCGCGTCGGCGCCGACGATCCGCTTCTGCACGGCGAGGCCGTCGGCGGCGCGCGTCGCGGGCGTCACCGTGGCCTGCCCGGGCAGCGGGAGCTCGACGTCGTGGTCGGCGAGCAGCTCGTTCGCCACCACCAGCGCGTCGACCGCCCGGCCGAGCCCCGCGTACGGGACCGCCTGGTACAGCACCTCCTTGAGCTCGACCGGCGTGACGCCGGCGGCGAGGGCGTCGTCGAGCTCGACCCGCAGGACGGCGGTGCCGCCGGTCGCGACGACGGCGGCGACCCGCAGCAGGCCCCGCAGGCGCGGGGCGAGCGGGGCGTCGCGCTCGACGTCGTCGGCGAACCGGTCCGCGATCGCGACCAGCTCCGGGTCGGTGGCGGCGAGCGAGGTGTCGGCGAGGGGCATCGGTCAGGCCTCCGGGATCTCGCGGCCGAACGTCTCCAGCGTGACGTCGGCGGGATCGGGGCCGCCGCGGCGGCCGGTGTCCAGGGCGTCGATGGCGGCGAGCTCGGGGGCGGTGAGCTCGAAGTCGAGCACGTCGAAGTTCTCCGCGATGCGGTGCGGGGTGACGGACTTGGGGATGGCGGAGCGGCCCTGCTGCAGGTGCCAGCGCAGCATCACCTGCGCGGGCGTCGCGCCGTGCGCCTCGGCGAGACGCAGGATCGTCGGGTCCTGCAGCGTGCTGGTGTGGCCGGAGTCGCGGTAGAACGTGATGCCGCCGATGGGCGACCACGCCTGGGTGAGGATGCCGTGCGCCGCGTCGGCGGCCAGCACGTCGGGCTGGCGGAAGTACGGGTGCACCTCGACCTGGTTGACGGCGGGCACCACGGACGTCTCGGCCAGCAGCCGGTCCAGGTGCTCGGGCATGAAGTTGCTGACGCCGATCGCGCGGACCCTGCCGTCCGCGAGGAGGGACTCGAGGGCCTTGTAGGCGTCGACGGTGAGGTCGAAGCGCGACGGCAGGGCCTGGTGCAGGATCAGCAGGTCGATCGTGTCGACGCCCAGCTTGCCGGCGCTCTTGTCGAACGCGTGCCGCGTCGCGTCGTACCCGTAGTCGCTGATCCAGACCTTCGTCTCGAGGAACACGTCCGCGCGGTCGACGCCGGAGCGGCGGAGCGCCTCGCCGACCTCGCGCTCGTTGCCGTACGCGGCGGCGGTGTCGATGTGCCGGTAGCCGACGCGCAGCGCCTCGGCGGTCGCCGCGACGGTCTCGTCCGGCGGGGTCTGGAAGACGCCGTACCCGAGGGCGGGCAGCTCGACGCCGTTGTTCAGGGTGAGGGTGGGGACGGGATTCGTCATGTCCTTCACGCTACGAGCGGGTCGCCAGGTGCGGGAGGTCCTGCTGGTACCCCGCCCGGGGGAACCTCCCGCAGAGCCGCTGCGAATCCACGAGCAGGACGCCGCGAATCCACGAGCAGGACGCCGCGAATCCACGAGCAACAGGTCGCGGGTCCACGAGCAGGCTTCGCAATGTACGTGCTGGCGACGAGCGGCTCACGCACCTGGGCTTCGACGTGCCGAGGGGAGCACGAGCAGGACGGCGGCGACGAGCGCGGCCAGCAGCAGCACCGCGCCGGCGGTCATGGCCGCGGCGTACGTGCTGGTCAGGGCCAGCACGAGGCTCATGCCGAGCGCGCCGCCGAGCTGGTGCACCGCGTTCACGACCCCCGACGCGGCGCCGGCCTGCGATCGGTCGACGCCCGCGATGCCCGACGCCGTGAGCGGCCCGAACGCGAGGCCCTGCCCGGCGCCGACGAGCGTCATCGGCAGCGCGATGCCGACGGTGTACGAGGTGCCGGCGTCGACCGCGCCCAGCCACGCCATGCCCGCGACGGCGAGCACCAGCCCGGCCACGAGCAGCACCGGGCCGCTCGTCCGTCGTTGCAGGCGCGGCACGGCGAGCGCGACGGCGAAGTTGACCGCCGTCATCGGGAAGTAGGCGAAGCCTGCCGCGAGCGCCGAGAAGCCGCGTTCGTCCTGCAGGTACTGGCTGGTGAAGAGGAAGAAGCCCATCATCGCGCCGATGAAGAGCAGCCGGGCCGCGTAGGCGCCCACGCGCTCGCGGCTGGCGAACAGCCCGAGCGGCAGCACCGGCTGCGCGGCGCTGCGCTCGACGACCACCAGGGCGACCAGGAGCGCGACGCCGAGCCCGAGCGCCGCGAGGGTCCCGCGATCGGCCCAACCGTCGTCCCCGGCGCGGACGAACCCGTAGACGAGCGACGACGGGCCGAGCGTGGCCAGAAGCGCCCCCGGGACGTCGAAGCGGCCGGGGGACCGGGGCGTCTCCGGCAGCACCCGCAGCCCGGCGACCAGCATGACGACGCCGACGGGCAGGTTCACGAGGAAGCCCGCGCGCCAGGAGACGAGGTCGGCGAGCAGGCCGCCGACGACGAGCCCGACGCTCGCGCCGATGCCTGCCACCGCGCCGTAGGCCGCCGTCGCGCGGGTCCGCTCGGGCCCCTCGGGGAAGCTCGCCGTGAGCAGCGCGAGGGTCGACGGCGCGAGCACCGCGGCGCCGACGCCCTGCACGGCGCGCGCCGCGACGAGCCAGCCGCCCGTCGGCGCGAGCCCGACCGCGACGGACGCGAGCGTGAACAGCGCCAGCCCGACCACGAACATGCGCCGTCGCCCGAGGATGTCGCCCGCGCGGGCGCCGAGCAGCAGCAGGCCGCCGAAGGTCAGCAGGTAGGCGTCCTGCACCCAGGCGAGAGCCGTCGCGGACATGCCGAGCTCGGCCTGGAGGTGCGGCAGCCCGGTGATCACGATCGAGTTGTCCAGGATCACCATGAAGTAGCCGACGAGGATGATCGCCAGGACCGCGGTGGTGCCGCGACGGGTCGGGGGCTCTGCGGTGGTCCTGGTCAGGACGCCGGTGGGAGCGGAGGGTGCGCTGGTCATGCCGTCCATCAGACGGCGGCCCGCGCGGGCGGGGGAGTCCCGGGCGTCCCCGGTAACGCCAGTACCTCCCGGGGCCGGGGGCGCCGACGTACCGTCGAGGCATGGACCTGAAGGCGGAGACGCGCGAGTTCCTGGCCACCCGCCGGGCGCGGATCACCCCGGACAAGGCCGGCCTGCCCGCGTACGGCGGCAACCGGCGCGTGCCGGGGCTGCGGCGCGAGGAGGTGGCGATGCTCGCGGGCGTGAGCGTCGACTACTACACCCGGCTGGAGCGCGGGAACCTCGGCGGGGTGTCCGAGGAGGTGCTGGAGTCGCTCGCGGAGGCGCTCCAGCTCGACGAGGCGGAGCGGCTGCACCTGTTCGACCTCGCGCGGGCCGCCAACGCGTCCGGCGCGGCCCGGTCGCGGGCGCGCCGCACCCCGCCCGGCTCCGTGCGCCCGGCCGTGCAGCGGATCCTCGACGCCATGGGCGACGTCCCCGCCTTCGTCCGCAACGGACGGCTCGACGTCCTTGGCACGAACGTCCTGGGCCGCGCCCTGTACGCGCCGCTGTACGACTCGCCGGAGCAGGTCGCGGGCAAGCCGGTCAACAGCGCCCGTTTCCACTTCCTCGACCCCGACGCCGCCGCGGCGTTCTTCGGCGAGAAGTCGCCGCGGATGGCGCACGACGCCGTCGCGATCCTGCGCGCCGAGGCGGGCAAGAACCCGTACGACAAGGCCCTCACCGCCCTGGTGGGCGAGCTGTCCACGCGCAGCGAGGACTTCCGCCGGCTGTGGGCGTCGCACGACGTGCGCCTGCACCGCACGGGCACGAAGGTGTTTCACCACCCGGCGGTCGGGCTGCTCGAGCTCGACTACGAGGCCCTCGTGCTGCCCGCCGACCCGGGGCTGCAGATGAACGTCTACAGCGCGCAGCCCGGCTCGCCGTCCGAGGACGGGCTCAAGCTGCTGGCGTCGTGGGCGGCCACCACGCTCACGGCGCCCGCCGCCTCCGCCCGAGAAGGAGCCACCGACCGATGAAGAAGCTTCCCCGCCCCGCGACCACGAAGAACCCGCCCGAGCAGTTCCGCGGCGACGTGTGGCTCGACCCGATCGTCACGCCGCAGGAGGGCGACCAGCGGATGGTCGTGGCGCTCGTGCGGTTCGCGCCCGCGGCCCGCACCGCGTGGCACTCGCACGCCCGCGGGCAGACGCTGCACGTCGTGTCGGGTGTCGCGCTGGTCGGCACGCGCGACGGCGTGGTCGTCGAGGCCCGGCCGGGCGAGACGGTCTACTGCCCGCCGGGGGAGGAGCACTGGCACGGGGCGTCGCCGGACGACTTCATGGAGCACCTGGCGATGCTCGAGAACGCCGACGACCCGGCCGCCACGACCACCTGGCTGGAGCACGTCACGGACGAGGAGTACGCCCGCGCGCCCTGGCTCGACGTCTGACGGCGGTCAGATCAGCAGCGGCGCCAGGCCGAAGCCGATGGCGACGGCGGACGCGACGGCCACCAGCCCCGGCACCATGAACGAGTGGTTGAACAGGTACTTCCCGATGCGGGTGGTGCCGGTGTCGTCGAGCTCGATGGCGGCGACCACGGTGGTGTAGGTCGGCAGCAGGAACAGGCCGGTGACGGCGGGGAACGACGCGACCATCGTCGTGGCCGCCACGCCCATGCCGGCGGCCACCGGCATGAGGGCGATCGTCGTCGCCGCCTGCGAGTACAGCAGCGCCGACGCGAGCAGCAGCACGACCGCGAGCATCCACGGGTAGCGCTCGATGATGTCGCCGCCCAGCTCCTCGATCTCGGCCGTGTGCCCCTGCACGAACGTGTTGCCCAGCCACGCGACGCCGATGATGCAGACGGCGGCGCTCATGCCGCTGCGGAACGTCTGCTGCGTGATGACCGTGCCCACGTCGATCTTGCACAGCAGGGCGATGAGCAGCCCCGCCAGCAGCATGAACGTCATGATGGCGCCGCTGCGCGTGATGGTGGGGTTCTCGATGAGGCCCACCGAGTCGGACACCGCCGTCGAGTAGAGCACGACGACCAGCAGCGCCGCCGCGAAGATGAACAGCGACAGCAGCGCCCGCGGCTTGGCGACGAACTCGGTGCGCTCGCGGCGCTTCACCAGCCCCTTGGCGAGCCGCTCCTGGTAGACGGGGTCGTCCTGCAGTTCCACCCCCTGCCGGGACGCGACGACGGCGCCGACCATGCAGCCGACCAGCGTCGAGACGCCGGCCACCGTGAGCAGCGTGATGTAGTCGACGCCCAGCGGCTCCACGACGGCGGCCATCGCCACCACCGCCGCGGAGATGGGCGAGGCGGCGATCGCCATCTGCGACGCCACCACCGCGATGGACAGCGGCCGCGACGGCCGCACGTTCGACTCCTTCGCCACCTCCGCGATCACCGGCAGCGTCGAGAAGGCGACCTGACCGGTGCCGGAGAACACCGTCATGACGTACGTGACGAGCGGCGCGAGGAAGGTGATGCTGCGCGGGCGGGCGCGCAGCAGCACCTCCGTCTTCGCCACGAGGTAGTCCAGCCCGCCGGCGGCCTGCATCGCGGCGATGGCCGCGATGACGCACATGATGATGCCCAGCACGTCCCAGGGGACGCCCGTCGCCGGGTCGACCTCGAGGCCCAGCAGCCCGAGGACGATGACGCCGGCGCCGCCCGCCAGCCCGATCCCGATCCCGCCGAGGCGCGCGCCGATGAAGACGAAGAGGAGGAGGACGGCGAACTGGACGACGATCACCGGGCGGCCTCACCCGTCTCGTCGGAGGCCTCGTCGTGCTCGTGCCCGGGGTCGGACGGCGCGCCCGTCGCGTCGTCGGACTCCACGACGCGCGAGGACTCGCCCTCCTCGCCCAGCGGCGGGATGCCGCGTTCGTCGGGCGCGTAGAAGCGGCCGCTGTAGCGCGGGTGCAGGAAGTTCTCGGTGGTGAGGATCTTGTCCACCTCCTCGGCGGTGAGCAGGCCGCGCGCGACGACGACGTCGCGCACCGAGGCGCCGGTGCGGGCCGCCTCCTTGCCCACGAGGTCGCCGTTGTGGTGCCCGATCACCTCGTTGAGGTAGGTGACGATGCCGATGGAGCCGAGCACGTGCTGCCGCATGACGTCGGCGTTCGCGGTGATCCCGACGACGCACTTGGTGCGCAGCGCGTCGCACGCGTTGGTCAGCAGCCGGATCGACTCGAACATCGACTCCGCCAGCACGGGCTCCATGACGTTGAGCTGGAGCTGCCCGGCCTCGGCGGCGTGCGTGATGGTCACGTCGTTGCCCATGACCTTGAAGCAGACCTGGTTGACGACCTCGGGGATCACCGGGTTCACCTTGGCGGGCATGATCGACGAGCCGGCCTGCAGCTCGGGCAGGTTGATCTCGTTGAGCCCCGCGCGCGGCCCGGAGGACAGCAGGCGCAGGTCGTTGCAGATCTTCGACAGCTTGGCCGCGAGCCGCTTCACCGCGGAGTGCACGGCCAGGTAGGCGCCGTTGTCGTAGGTGGCCTCGACGAGGTTCTCCGCCGGCACCGTGCCGAGCCCGGACACCTCCGCGAGCCGCCGCGCCGCCACCTTCGGGTAGCCCGGCGGGGTGTTGAGGCCGGTGCCGATCGCCGTCGCGCCCAGGTTCACCTCGAGCAGCAGGTCGGCCGCGTTCCGCAGGCGCTTGACCTCCTCCGCGACGTTGACGGAGAAGCCGGCGAACTCCTGCCCCAGGCTCATCGGCACCGCGTCCTGCAGCTGGGTGCGGCCCATCTTCGGCAGGTCGGCGAACTCCGACGCCTTCTCGTCGAACGCCCGCGACAGGCGTCGGACCGCCACCACGAGCGACTCGGTCAGGGCATGGACGGCCAGGCGGAAGCCCGTGGGGTAGGCGTCGTTCGTGGACTGGGACTTGTTGACGTGGTCGTTCGGGTTGATGACGTCGTAGCGGCCCTTGGGGAAGCCGGACAGCTCCAGCGCGAGGTTCGCCACCACCTCGTTGGTGTTCATGTTGACGCTGGTGCCCGCGCCGCCCTGGAACACGTCGATCGGGAACTGGTCGAGGCAGCGCCCCTTGACCAGCACCTCGTCGCACGCGCCGATGATGGCGTCCGCGACGTCCCGCTGGATGGCGCGCAGCTCCCGGTTCGCGAGCGCCGCCGCCTTCTTCACCATCACCATGCCGCGGATCATCTCCGGCACGTCGTTGATGGTCGTCCCGGAGATCGGGAAGTTCTCGATCGCCCGGACGGTGTGGATCCCGTAGTACGCCTGCGCAGGGACCTCTTTCGGTCCGAGCAGGTCTTCCTCGACGCGCACGTCAGCCGTGGGTTCAGCCATGGGGCAGACGCTAGCAACGCCACCGGCCGGGCACCCGACGAGAGGTGGGCGTGCGTGCATGCGGGGTCCGGCGTGTGCTGGAGGGGCACGAAGTCGTCAGGGGGCGCCATCGGTGGTCGTTCGGCTGCCCGAGTCGAGGAGGAGCCCATGACGAGGACCAACCCGATGACGTGGCTGGGCAGGCAGGCCCGGCGCGGCGTGACGGACCTGCCGCGCAACGTCCTGTGGATGCTGGACGCGGGCGTCAAGAGCCCGGCCCGCACGGCCGGCCGCACCGTGCAGTCCGCCGGCCGCACCGCACAGTCGGCCGGGCAGCAGGCGGTCGCCGCCCTGGCCGACGCCAACCCCTTCCCGGGCGACGGCGACCAGCGCCGTCTGAGCCGGGTGGACGCCGCGATGGAGCGGGCGCACGAGCTCGAGGTGCGGGCGCACGACGAGGCCCGCCATGCGAAGGAGCAGGCCGACGCCGTGGCCGAGGCCGAGGCCGAGGGCGACCGCCGGGTGGCCGAGGCCCGCGCGGAGGGCGACCGCGAGGTGAAGCGGGTCACCGCGGAGGCGCAGCGCGAGGCGGACGAGTACGTCGCGGCGAAGCGCGGGCGGGCCACCGAGCTCGCCGCCCGACGGGTGGAGGAGACGGAGGCCGACGTCGGCAAGCACGTGGAGCAGGTCAGGGCGGAGGCCGACCGGGCTCGCGCGAAGGCCGAGGAGGCGGTCGAGCGCGCCCGCCAGCAGATGACGCGAGCCCGGGAGCTGGCCGAGGCCGCGGCGGAGGACGCCCGGCGCGCGGCCGACGAGGCCAGGGCCCGGGCCGACCGGCTCGCGGGTGAGGCCGAGGAGGAGGCGGAGCAGGCCCGACGGCGGGTCGAGGAGGCCGACGAGCGCCGTCGGGAGGTGGCGTCCGAGGGACGGCAGCTCGGAGCGGACGCCGACACCGGCCCGCTGGACCTCAAGGCGATGACGAAGGACGAGCTGCGCGCGCTCGGGGTGGAGATGGGCCTCGACCTGCCGACGTCCCTGCGCAAGGAGCAGATCGTCACGAGGATCCGCAGGCACAAGGACGAGCACGACCGATAGGGACGGGAGCACGACGATGACGTGGTGGCGCAAGAAGACGTTCGCCGACCGGGTCGCGGAGGCGCTGGGGCGCAGGTCGCGGCGGTCGGGCGGCACGGCGGTGCGGTCGGGGCTGATCGCGCTCGGGTCGGTCGTCGGCGTGACGGCCGCGAGCGCGGTCGCGTCGGCGATCCGCACGCGGCAGGGCCAGGAGGGGTCAGGATGATCGGTCGGAGGACGCTCGGCCGCGCCCTGTTCTTCGGGCTCGGGTACGTCGTGGGCACCCGGGCCGGGCGGGAGCGGTACGCACAGATCGAGGCCGGCGCCCGAGCGCTCGTCGCGGGCCTGCGCGCCCGCCTCGACGGCGAGGACGACGGCGGGAGCGTCGACGACGACGGCGGTCGCGACGGCGAGGCGCGCCGCCGGTCCGGGTCGTCGCGCGCGGGGGCGGACCCGTACGGGGACATCAGGCTCGGCGGGTGACCCGTGGCCGTGATCATCCGGGTGCACCTGCTCGCGCGGCTCCTGCGCATCCCGCTGCTGCGGGTCGTGGGCGCGGTGGAGCTCCGGGACGACGACGGCCCCGGTGGCGCCGCCGTCACCCGACGGATGGTCGTCGAGGAAGCCGTCGGCGGCACGCTGCCCGGGGAGCGCCGCGTCCCGGCGGTGTACGGCCGTGACCTGGCCGCCGCGGAGGCGCTCCTGGCGCAGCTGCCGCGGCACCGGAGGAACAGGGAGACGTCATGACGTACCAGATCGGCTACATCGTCGGGAGCCTCGCGAAGGGCTCCATCAACCGCACGCTGTCGCGGGCGCTCGTCCGGCTGGCGCCGGAGGACCTCGAGTTCACGGAGATCCCCATCGGGGACCTCCCGCTCTACAGCTGGGACTACGACGCCGACTACCCGCCCGAGGGGAGGGCCTTCAAGACGGCGGTCGAGGCGTCGGACGGCCTGCTCGTCGTGTCGCCGGAGTACAACCGGTCGATCCCGGGCGCCCTGAAGAACGCCATCGACTGGGGCTCGCGCCCGTGGGGCCAGAACTCCTTCGCGCGCAAGCCCGTCGGCATCATCGGCGCGTCCCCGGGCGGCATCGGCACCGCCGTCATGCAGTCGTCGATGCGCGCCGTCCTCAGCTTCCTCGACGCGCCGCAGCTCAACGCCCCGGAGGCCTACATCACCTTCGTCGCCGACGACTTCGGACCGGACGGCGAGGTGTCGAACGAGAGCACCGCCGGCTTCCTGCGGCACTACATGGACGAGTACTGCGCGTTCGTGCAGCGCGTGCTCGCCGTCACCGCGCCCGGGCACATCGGCGACAGCGACCCGGCGTCGACCAAGTAGTCCCCCCGCGCGGGGGACCGGATCTCCCCCGCTCGGCGGTGGTGGGCGGGGCGTCCGAGCGGCCATGATCGTCGCCATGACCTCGACCGTCGCCGCGCCGAACCCCCTCCGGCCCGCCCGCGCGTGGGTCGCGCCCGCGGCGATGGCCGCGGTGCTCGGCCTCTTCCTCCTGGCGTCGCCCCTGCGGGTCGAGGAGGCACCGCTCGCCGTCGAGCAGCCGGACGGCACCTGGGACACCCCCGCGGGCACGCCCTACCTGGTCGAGACCTCGTGGCTCGACTCCGGGTACTTCCTGTGGTTCGTCGCCTGGGCGGCGGGGCTGAGCTGCGTCACCGCGGTGCTCGTCGCCCGCCGTCGTCCCGTCCTCGCGACGCTCCTGGCGGCCTGGCCGTTCCTCACGGTCCCGCTGCTCGGGACGTTCGTGTGGGGCTGGTGGCTGGCCCTGCTGATGATCACGTGCCTGGTGGTCCAGGACTCGTGGCGCCGCGCCGTCGTGCCGCTCGTGGTCACCCTCGCGGGAGCGTGGCTCTACGCGCTCACCAACGTGCCCGCGGCGCTCCCGATCGGCCCGGTGCACGCCGGGAGCTACGACGGCGAGCGTCCTGCCGAGGCGGGCCTGATCTACACGGTGGCCGTGGCGCTCGTCGTCGGGGTCGCCGCCGTCGTCCGCACGGCGCGCGCGTCGTCGCGGCGCTCGCTGGCCGCCGCCGCCACGGAGCGCCACGCGCTGGAGGTGGAGTCCGTCGCCGTCGAGCGCGCGCGCCTCGCCCGCGACCTGCACGACGTCGTCGCGCACCACGTGTCCCTCGTGGCCGTCCGCGCGGAGTCGGCCCCGTACACGTACCCGGACCTGGGCGACGACGCCCGCCGGGTGCTCGCCGACATCGCCGGGGACGCGCGCGAGGCGTTGGGCGAGCTGCGTCAGGTGCTCACCGTGCTGCAGCGCACGGACGGGACCGCCCGGGCGCCGCAGCCGACGGCCTGCGACATCGCCGGCCTCGTCGAGCAGGCACGGGCGGCGGGCCAGGACGTCGCGCTCGCCGGGGACTGCGAGGACGTGCCCGCCGCGCAGGGCTATGTGCTCTACCGGGCCGCGCAGGAGGCGCTGACGAACGCCCGGCGGCACGCGCCCGGCGCGCCGACGACGATCACGCTTGCGCTCGTGTCGGACGTCGCCGGGCTGCGGGTCACCAACCCGGTCGACCACCCGGCCGGGGCGGGCGACGTCGTGCCCGGGGGCGGGCTGATCGGCATGCGGGAGCGGGTCGAGGCGCTCGGCGGCGTCGTGACGGCGGAGCGGGAGGGGCCGGAGTTCGTGCTCGTCGTCAGCCTGCCGGTCGGCCCGCGCGAGGCAGTGCCCGCCGTCGGACGCGACGTCCGGCGCGACGCCGCGGGCGTCGCGTGACACGGGTCGTCGTCGCCGACGACCAGCCGGTCGTGCTGCACGGGTTCACCGCGATCCTCGGCTCGGCGCCGGACCTGGAGGTGGTCGGGACCGCCGGGGACGGCCGGGACCTGCTCGACCTCGTCGCCCGCACGGAGCCGGACGTGGCCGTGGTCGACGTCCGCATGCCGGTGCTCGACGGCATCGCCGCGACCGCCCGGATCGCTGCCGACCACCCCGCCACGCGCGTGCTGATCCTCACGACGTTCGACCTCGACGAGTACGTGTACGACGCCCTGCGGTCCGGGGCGAGCGGGTTCCTGCTCAAGGACGTGACGGGGGAGCGGCTGATCGAGGGCGTCCGCCTCGTCGCGGACGGGTCGATGCTGCTCGGCCCCCAGGTCACGCGGCGGCTGGTGGACGACTTCGCGGCCCGGGCGGCCGCACGGCGTCCGGCGCCGGAGCTGGGCACGCTCACGCCGCGGGAGACGGACGTCCTGCTCGCCGTCGCGCGCGGGCTGTCGAACGCGGAGATCGCCGACGCCCTGTTCATCGGGGAGCAGACCGTGAAGTCGTACGTGTCGGAGGTGCTGCGCAAGCTCGGGTGCCGCGACCGCGTACAGCTCGTCATCGCGGCGTACGAGAGCGGCCTGGCCGGGCGGTCGTCGTGAGAGGCTGACGTCGTGCGCGTGGACGTGTGGCTGTGGGCGGTGCGGCTCTTCAAGAGCCGGTCGTCGTCGGCCGCCCTGCTCCGGTCGGGGCGGGTGCGGGTGAACGGCACGGTGGCCAAGCCGTCGACGTCCGTCACCGTGGGCGACACCGTCACCTGGCGCGACCCGCTGCGCGACCGCAAGGTCGTCGTCGTCGAGCTGCTGCCCAAGCGGGTCGGCGCTCCGCTGGCCGTCAAGGCGTACCGCGACGAGAGCCCGCCGGTGCCCACCCGCCAGGAGCGGGAGGTCGTCGGCGTGCGCGACCGCGGCGCCGGCCGCCCCACCAAGCGCGAGCGGCGCGAGATCGACCGGCTGCGCGGCGGCCGTCGCTAGGTTCGGGGGATGACCAGCTCAGCGGACCACACCGACCGCATCGCCGCGCTCCTGCGCGAGCATCCCGTCTGGGACGGGCACAACGACCTGCCGTGGGAGGCGCGCGACCAGGTCGCGTACGACTGGTCGCGGCTGGACCTGGAGGCCGGTACCGACGGCCGTACGCACACCGACGTGCCGCGGCTGCGCGCGGGGGGCGTGGGCGCGCAGTTCTGGTCGGTGTACGTGCCGTCCAACCTGCCCGGCAGCGCCGCGGTCACGGCGACGCTCGAGCAGGTCGACGCCGTGCGCCGCATGGTGGCGCGCTGGCCCGAGCACTTCCGCCTCGCGACGAGCGCCGACGACGTCGTGGCCGCGTGGGCGGAGGGCCGGGTCGCGTCGCTCATGGGCGCGGAGGGCGGGCAGTCGATCGACTCGTCGATGGGCGCCCTGCGCATGCTGTACGAGCTGGGCGTGCGGTACATGACGCTCACGCACAACCACCACAACCCGTGGGCGGAGTCGGCCACGGACGAGCGCCCCGCGGACGGGCGGTTCGACCAGGGCGGGCTGACGCCGTTCGGCCGCGAGGTCGTGCGCGAGATGAACCGGCTGGGCATGCTCGTGGACCTCTCGCACGTCTCGGCGGGCACGATGCGCGCCGCCCTCGACGTCTCCGAGGCGCCGGTGATCTTCTCGCACAGCTCCGCGCGCGCGGTCGCCGACGTGCCGCGCAACGTGCCCGACGACGTCCTGGCGCGCCTCGCCGAGAACGGCGGCGTGTGCATGGTGACGTTCGTGCCGAGCTTCGTCACCCCGGCCATCGGCGAGTGGCGGGCGCAGGCCGGGGCGGCCGCGAGGGCCGCGGGGATCGCGCCGAACGACATCGCCGAGTTCGACCGGTTCTCCACCGCCTGGGCCGCGACGCACCCCAAGCCGCCGACGACGCTCGACGACGTCGTCGCGCACGTCGAGCACGTGCGCGAGGTCGCGGGGGCGGCGCACGTCGGCCTGGGCGGCGACTACGACGGCGCGGGAGGGTTCGCCGACGAGCTGCGCGACGTCTCCGGCTACCCGGCACTGCTGGCGGCGCTGGCCGACCGCGGCTGGTCGGACGCCGACCTGGCGGGTCTGACCAGCGGCAACGTGCTGCGCGCGCTGCGCGCCGCGGAGGACGTCTCCGCCCGGCTGCGGGCCGAGCGGGAGCCCAGCGTCGCGCGCCTCGAGGACCTCGACGGCGGCGTCTGACGGTTGCCCGCGACGGCCGCCCGGCCGAGGGCGCGCCGGAGGGCTAGCGTGAGCCCATGACCGGTGCGCCCGTGCGGGTGTTCCTCGTCGACGACCACGAGGTGGTGCGCCGCGGCGTCGCCGACCTGCTCGGCATGGAGGCCGACCTCGAGGTCGTCGGGACCGCCGGGACGGCGGCGGAGGCCCTCGCGCGGGTCCCGGCCCTGCGGCCCGACGTCGTCGTCCTCGACGTCCGGCTGCCCGACGGCGACGGGGTCAGCGTCTGCCGGGAGCTGCGCTCGCGCACCGACGTGGCGGTCCTCATGCTCACGTCGTTCGACGACGACCAGTCCCTGTTCGACGCGATCCTCGCCGGCGCGTCCGGCTACGTGCTCAAGCAGGTGCGCGGCACCGACCTGGTCGCGGGCATCCGGACGGTGGCGGCGGGCGGCTCCATGCTGGACCCGCGGGCCACGGGCCGCGTGATGGCACGCCTGCGCGAGAAGACCGCGGCCGACGACCCGCTCGCCGACCTCACCCCCCAGGAGCGGCGCATCCTCGTGCTCGTGGGCGAGGGCCTGACGAACCGGCAGATCGGCGCCGAGCTGTTCGTCGCCGAGAAGACCGTGAAGAACTACGTGTCGAGCCTCCTGGCGAAGCTGGGCCTCGAGCGCCGGGTGCAGGCGGCGGTCCTCGCGGTGCGGCTCGATCAGCTCGGCCGGCCCGACGACCCCGACAAGCCGTCCGCCGCCTCCTGACCCGCGCCGGCGACGCCGCTGCCCCCGGGCACGAGCGGCACCCGCCAGCGCAGCGCCGTGCCGCCGGCCCTGCCCGGCCGCACCTCGAACGAGCCGCCCAGCTCCGCCGCCCGCCGCGAGAGGTTCGCGAGCCCGCTGCGGGGCGCGTCGGCGGCGATCCCGACGCCGTCGTCGACGACGGTCAGCATCAGGTCTCCGTCGGCGCGCAGGCCGACCCGCACCCGTGTGGCGCGCGCGTGCCGGGCCGCGTTCGACAGGCTCTCCCGCAGCACGGCCACGAGGTGCGCCGCGACGGTGGAGGGCACCTGGGCGTCGATCGGGCCCTCGAACCGGACGGTCGGGGCGAAGCCGAGCGCATGGGTCGCGGCGTCGGCCTCCGCGAGGAGCAGCGAGCGCGTGCCGACGCGGTGCGGGAGGTCGCCGCCCGGGTCGCGCAGCCCGCGGATGGTGGTGCGGATCAGGTCGATCGTCTCGTCGATCTGGTCGATCGCCGCACCGACCCGCCCTGCCGTCTCACGGGTCTCCTCGGGGGCCAGGGGGCCCGGGGCGGCGAGGCGGCGGTCCACGGTCTGCAGGGAGAGCCCCGTGGCGTACAGGCGCTGCACCGCCAGGTCGTGCAGGTCGCGCGCGATGCGGTCCCGGTCGCGCACCACGGCGAGCCGGGCCGCGTCCGCGCGCCGCTCGGCCAGCTCGAGCGCGACGGCGGCCTGGTTCGCGAACGCCCCCAATGCCTCGACGACGACGGTCGGGAAGGGGTCGGCGCCGCGCACCCGCCCGACGACGAGGACGCCGCGCGCCCGCCGCCCGCGGCCCACGAGCGGGAAGGCGGCGACGGGGCCGAGCGTGCCGTCCGGGTGCAGGGCGACGTCGGCGCGGTCGTCGGTGGTGGCGTCGGCGGTGACGACGGGCCGCCCGTCCACGAACGCCATCGCGCTGAACGAGCGTGGCGGGGTCAGCACCTGCCCGCGCAGGCTCTCCGCCCGGATCCCGACCGCCGAGCGGACGACGAGGACCGGGGGGTCCCGGTCCGGGTCGTCGTCCACCGGCACGGCGATCCCGGCCGTGTCGGCCGCGGCCACGCTGATCGCCTCCGCCGCGACCAGGTCGAGCACGCTGTCCGGGTCCTCGCCGGACAGCAGGCGCCGTGCGATCTCGTCGTCGGCCCGCAGCCACCGCTCCCGCAGTCGCGTCTCCTCGTACAGGCGCGCGTTCTCGACGGCGAAGCTCGCGGCGGTGGCGAACCCCTCCAGCAGCCGCTGGTCGTCATGGGTGAACTGCCCACCCCCACGCTTCTCGGTGAGGTAGAGGTTGCCGAACGGCTGCCCGTGCACCTTCAGCGGCACGCCGAGGAAGCTGCGCATCGGCGGGTGGTGCGCCGGGAACCCGACGGAGCGCGCGTCCGCGGCGATGTCGGGCAGCCGCAGCGGACGGGGGTCGCGGATGAGCTCGCCGAGGATCCCGTGCCCCGTCGGGAACGGGCCGATGGCGCGGATCTCCTCCTCGGACATGCCCACGGTGAGGAACCGGGCGATGCTCCGGTCGTCGCCGAGCACGCCGAGGGCGGCGTAGCGGGCGTCGACGACCGCGGCGGCGGCCTGCACCACCCGGTGCAGCGTCGTCTCCAGCTCGAGGCCCCGGCCCACGGACACGACGGCGTCCAGGAGGACGTCCATGTCCCGCTCCCGGCGACCCTGCCGCGGACTCACGTCACACACGCTAGAAGCACCGACGGGTGCCCGCCCGTTGTCCCGGTCGTCCCGATCGGGACCTTCGGCCCGTCCGACGGGGCGTTCGGCACTGCCGCGCGGCCCGGCGCGCGTGGCCCACTGGTGCGGTCGGAGGAGGACGACATGGCGATCAGCAGCGTGGAAGGCCCGGCCCGGGACGTCGTCGTGGGTGTCGACGGCTCGGAGGGCGGCTACCACGCGATGGCGTGGGCGGCGGGCGAGGCACTGCGCCTGGCGGCGCGCCTCGTCGTCGTGCACGCCTACGCCCAGCCGGTCGGTCTCGGGGCGGTGACCGCAGGGTCCCGCGGGCCGGATCCGCGGGCCGAGGCGGAGGCGCTGGTCGCGCGGTCCCGGGTCAGGTTCGAGCGCACGACGGCGGCGCGGACGCTCGGCACGTCGCCCGGCGCGGTCGAGTTCGTGGCCGTGCGCGGCGACGCCTGCGCCGTCCTCGTGCACCACGCCCGGCGCGGCGCCGTCGTCGTGGTGGGACGCCGGGGCGTCGGCACGTTCGACCGCGTGCCCATGGGCTCGATCTCGTCCGCCGTGGCGGCGCTGGCCCCCGGCACGGTGGTCGTCGTCCCGCGGGCCGCCCGCGCCCAGGAGCCGCGCCGCGTGGTCGTCGCCGTCGACCCTCGCGAGGCCTCCGACCGCGTGCTCGAGGCAGGGTTCGACGAGGCCGACCGCGCCGGTGTGTCCCTGACGGCGGCGCACTCCGCCGACGAGGGGATGTTCGCGGGCGCCACCGACGGCGACCTCGGGTGGCTGGAACGGCTGCGCGCCGAGGCGCGGGCCGACCTCGAGGCCCGGGTCGCGCGGTGGGGCGAGAAGTACCCCGCCGTCGGCTGGACGGTCGAGACGCGCGGGGGTGTCGCGCCGGGCGCGCTGCTCGCCGCGCTGCGGTCGGACGACCTGGTGGTGACCGGCGGCCGTGCCGCCTCGCTGCAGGTCGGCCGCGTGCGCGGCGGTCCCGACCGGATCGTGCGCCACGCGCCGTGCGCCGTGACGGTGGTGCACGACTAGCTTGCCGCCGCGCGCCCGTCGACTCCCCCGGCGGGCCGCGGCGGCAGGATCCCGTGCGGCTCAGGCGCTCAGTGAGCGCTGCGACCAGCTGGTGCCGAGGGCGCGCAGGACGTCGTGCGGGTCGCGCCGCGTCGCGTCCGTGTAGGCACGCAGGGACATCACCGACGCCGTGAGCATGGTGGTGATCACCTCGCGCGCGAGCCGGGGGTCGGTGCTCGCCTCGTCGAGCAGCTCCTGCACGATGCGGGAGCGGATGCCGAGGTCGGGTTCCGAGCACGCCGTGAGCAGGGCGATGGTGAGTGAGCCGGCGTCCGCGCCGGCGGAACCGTCGCCGGCACCTGTGCTGTCAGTACCCATGGCGTCCCCCTCCGCGGCCCGACGGGTTCCGGTCTACCGCACGGGGCGACGTCGCGCACCCGGGCGGGCTTGCGGCGTGCCGACGGCAGGCGCAAGGATGCGCGCGATGATCCCCTCGCCCGCGCCTCGCCGACGTGCCGCGCCGCACCTGCTGCCCGGTCTGCTCGGCGTCGGGCTGGCCGGCGCCCTGCTGCTGGCGGGCCCCGCCGCCGTCGCCGACGAAGGGCTCACGGAGGAGTCCCACAGCCGGTACGTGCTGCGGGCGAAGGACACCGAGGTGCGGGCGACGTCGACCACCACCATCGGCAACGTCACGCCCGACCGCGGGCTGACGTACTACTACTTCACGTCGTACTCCATCGCCGTGCCGGCGGGGGCGGAGGACGTGCGCGCGACGAGCGGCGGTGCCTCGCTGCCGGTGCGGCTGGAGGCGACCGAGGACCCGAGCACCCGGTACGCGGTGACGACGTTCGCACCGCTGCGGTACGGGCAGACGCGCACCATCGAGTGGAGCTTCGTCGTGCCGGGCGAGCCGGTGCGCTCGAAGGACTACACGCGGGTGGGCGACGGCTTCGCGACCTTCGCGGCGTCGGGCGTGGGGGACACTGGCCGGACGACGGTCGAGGTGGTGCTGCCGGCGTCGATGACGTTCGACGCGACGTCCGACGTGTTCACGCAGGAGCGCTCCGGGAAGACCACCACGTACACGGCCACGGAGAACACCGACAAGGACGGGATCTGGGCGGTCGTCTCGGCGCGCGACCCGGAGAAGGCGGACGAGAAGGTCGTCGAGGTGGGCGGCACCACCCTCACCCTGCAGAGCTTCCCGGGCGACGAGAAGTGGACGGCGTTCGTGGGGAAGCGGCTGCAGCAGGGCCTGCCCGTGCTGGAGGACCTCGTCGGGCGGCCGTGGCCGGGCGGGCTCGACACGATCCGCGAGGACGTGTCGCCCAAGGTGCTCGGGTACGCGTGGTTCGACCCGGACAAGGACGAGATCGTCATCCCGGAGGACCTCGACCCGGCGACGCTCTACCACGAGCTCGGGCACGCCTGGCTCAACCCGGACCGCCTCACCGAGCGGTGGCTGTCCGAGGGCGTGACGGAGGTGGTGGCACAGCGGGTCGTCGAGCGGACGGGCGCGTCGAGCGACCCGTGGTCGGCGCCCGACCGCCACGCCGACGTCGCCGTGCCTCTCTCGGACTGGGACGCGCACCCGGGCGAGCTGGACGCGGACGCCGAGCAGTACGGGTACGCGGCGTCGTACACCGTGGTGCGGAAGCTGCTGGGCGGGCTCGACGACGACGCGTTCACGGCCGTGGTCTCGGCGGCCCAGGCGGGGGAGAGCGCGTACGAGCGCCCGGGCTCCATGGAGGAGAACGGCGGCCGGACCGACTGGCGGCGCTTCCTCGACCTGGTGGAGGAGCGGGGCGACGTCTCCGGCGCGCCGAAGGTGCTGCGCACGTGGGTGCTCGACGCCGAGCAGAAGGCCGCGCTGAAGCCCCGGGCCGCCGCGCGGAAGGCGTACGCGGCCCTGGACGAGGCCGACGGCGGCTGGGCGCCTCCGCTCGGGCTGCGCACGGCCATGACCCGCTGGGAGTTCGACGAGGCGAAGGACGTGCGGTCCGCGCTCGACGGCGCGGCGCAGGACGCCGGGGCCGTGCAGTCAGCGGCCGAGCGGGCCGGGCTGGACGCGCCGGCGGCGGTGCGCGCGGCGTACGAGGAGGCGTCCGACGCCGACGCGTACGCGGAGCTCGCCACCCTGCTGCCGCGGGCCGCCGAGGTGACGACGAGCGTCGGCGCGGCCGTCGAGGCGTCCGACGCCGACCGCGACCCGGTGACGGAGCTGGGGGCGCTGGTGCTCGGCGTCGACCGGGCGGCCGAGCGGGCGCGGGGCGACCTCGCTGCCGGCGACCTCGATGCCGCCGCCGAGCATGCGGCCGCGGCGTCGGACCGGGCAGGGCTCGCGACGGCCGCCGGGGCCGGCGTGGTGGTGCTGGTCCTCGCCGCGGGGGGCGGCGTCGTCGCTCTCGTGGTGCGCCGTCGACGGAGGTCAGTCGTGGAGGATGCGCTGGAAGAGGGCGTGGTCCTGCCAACGGCCGGCGATCCGGAGGTAGGACGGCGCGGTGCCGATGCGGTCGAACCCGGTGCGCGCGAGCACCTTCTGTGACGCCGTGTTGTGCAGCAGCGTCGCCGCCTGGACGCGGTGCAGGCCCAGGTCGTCGCGGGCGTGCGCGCACGCGGCGTCGACCGCCGCGGTCATGACGCCGCGCCCGGCGAGCGAGGCGTCGACCCAGTAGCCCAGATGGGTGTTGCGGAACGCGCCGAGCACGATGTCGGACAGGTTCACGCGGCCGACGATCTCGCCGGCACGCACCAGGACGAGCGGCACCGACCGGCCGTCCTCGTGCGACCGCAGCTCCGTCGCGACGAGCCCGGCCTGCCGGTCGGCGTCGTAGAACTCCGGCGGACGCACCGGCTCCCACGGCTCCAGGTGAGCCCGGTTGCGGGAGTACGCCGCCGCGAGCGCCGGTCCGTCGTCCTCGTCCAGGAGGCGCAGGGTGACGCCGTCGGGCAGCGCACCGGAGGGGACGGAGGGCGGGTTTCCGGTCGCGGGCACGACGGCGAGCCTAGCCCCGCGCCTGCGCGCGCAGGGCCGCGAGGGCGGACCGCACCTCGTCGGTGACCGGTCGGGACTGCCCGGAGGCGATCCAGGCCTGGAACCCGACCCGGAACGCCGCCACCCCGGCCTCGGCGACCATCGAGGCGTCCGGTTCGGGGACGCCGCGGCCGCGCAGTGCTGCCGCGGCGGCGTCGCGCAGCGCGGCGAGCTTGAGGAGCTCCCGCTCCTGCAGGCGCGGGGTCGCGGCGACGACGGCGGCGCGGCGGGCGGCGAACTCGCGGCGCTCCTCGAGCACCTCGACGGCGGTGGCGACGGCCTCGCCGACGACGTCGAGCGGCTCGTCGGCGTCGGGCGCGGCGGCGATGGCGGCCTCGACGGCCGCCTCGAGCTCGTGGGAGCCGTCGAACAGCACCTCGCGCTTGTCGGCGAAGTGCCGGAAGTACGTGCGCTCGGTGACGCCGGCGCGCTCGGCGATCTGGGCGGTCGTCGTCTGCTCGAACCCCTGCACGGCGTAGAGGTCGAGCGCGGCGCGCGTCATGCGCCCGCGCGCGTCGGGTTCCCATCGGGCCATGCGGGACAGTCTAGTGATGACGGTCCCTGACATCAGGTGTACCGTGAGTGATGTCAGCAACTGACATCACGGGCCGCGGCACGGCCCACGAGAGGAGAACCCATGCGCGTCTTCGTCACCGGAGCCTCCGGCTGGATCGGCTCCGCCACCGTCCCCCACCTCCTCGCCGCCGGGCACGACGTCCTCGGGCTCGCCCGCTCCGGCGCGTCGGCCCGCCGGGTCGAGGAGCTGGGCGCCACCGCCGTCCGTGGCGGGCTCGACGACCTGGAGGTGCTGCGGGCCGCCGCCCGCGACGCCGACGCGGTCGTCCACCTGGCGTTCAAGCACGACTTCGCCGACTACGAGGCCGCGGGCCGTACCGAACGGGCCGTCGTCCAGGCGTTCGTCGACGAGCTCGCTGACAGCGGGCGCGGCCTGCTGGTCGCGTCCGGCGTCGTCGGGCGGCCGGGCGTCGTGCTCACCGAGCACGACGCGTCGGCCTTCACCGGCCCGGACGCGCCGCGCGGCGGCTCCGAGGGTGTGGCGCTCGACGCCGCGGAGCGAGGGGTCCGGCCGGTGGCGCTCCGGTTCCCGGCGACCGTGCACGGCACCGGCGACCACGGCTTCACCGCGACGCTCGTGCGGACGGCGCGCGAGCGCGGCGTCTCCGGGTACGTCGGGGACGGCTCGGCCCGGTGGCCCGCGGTGCACGTCGGCGACGCCGGGCGCGCGGTCGCCCTCGCCGTCGACAAGGCGCCCGCGGGCTCCGCGGTGCACGCCGTGGCGGAGGAGGGCGTCCCGTCCCGCGAGATCGCCGAGGCGATCGGCAGGGTCGTGGGGGTGCCGGCGGTGTCCGTCGACCCGGCGGACGCGGCCGAGCACTTCGGCTGGCTCAGCCGGTTCTGGGGCATGGACGCCGTCGCGTCGAGCGCCCTGACGCGCGAGCTGCTGGGCTGGGAGCCGGTCGGCCCGACGCTGCTGGAGGACCTTGCCGCCGGCGCGTACGACCACGCGGCGCGCGGCTGACGCGTCGAGAGGGCGTCAGCCCTGCCGGTCCTCGTCGGCCAGCCGCGGCTCGGTGCGCAGCGCCGGGCGCAGGCCCGCCTTGTCCGCGTAGAACGCGCGGATGTCGTCCATGTCGGCGCGCACGTCGCCGGTGAGGCGGAGGGTGGGGCCGAGGCCCGTCGTCATCGTGGTGCGGTCGACGTACCCGAGCGTCACGGGCAGGTCCGCGGCCCGGGCGATGCGGTAGAAGCCCGACTTCCACCCGTCGCCCGACCGCGTGCCCTCGGGCGTGACGACGAGGTGGAACACCTCCCCGGCACGGACGTGGGCGAGCACGTCGTCCACCACCCGGCTGGGGTCGCGACGGTCCACGGGGATACCGCCGAGCGCGCGCATGAGCGGCCCGCGCCAACCGGCGAACAGGGTGTGCTTGCCCAGCCAGCGCACGTCCAGCCCGAGCCGCCACGCGATGGCGAGCATGAGCACGAAGTCCCAGTTGGACGTGTGCGGCGCGCCCACCAGCACACCCGGCTGCGCCGGGGCCGGCTCGCTGCGCAGGGTCCAGCGGCTGAGCCGCCAGTAGGTGCCGGCGAGCGCCCGCCGCAGGGTTCTGAGCATCGGGCGACTCTACCGGCCGGCGGACGGGGAACGGGTGTCGGAGGGCCGCGCCATGCTGCCGGGATGAGCGAGCACGCGCACGGCGTCCACCACACCATCGACTACCTCGAGCTGCCGGTGACCGACCTCGCGGCGGCCCAGGAGTTCTACGCCGCGGCCTTCGGCTGGGAGTTCGTCGCCTACGGGCCGCAGTACGCGGGCATCCGCACGGCCGCGGAGCGGGCGCCGGCGGAGGCGGGCGGGCTGCGTCTCGCCGAGGCCGCCGACGTCTCCCGGGGCGGCCCGTTCGTCCTGCTGTACTCCGACGACCTCGACGCGACGCTGGCCGGAGTGACGGCCGCGGGCGGCCGGGTGGTCGACGGCCCGTACGAGTTCCCCGGCGGTCGCCGCTTCCACTTCCTCGACCCCAGCGGCAACGAGCTCGGGGTGTGGGCGACGTCCTGACGGGCTCTGGCAGGCTCCTGCCGTGACCGCCGCCGCGAGCCCCTCCGTCCCGCTCCGTGCCGCCCTCCTCGGGTCGGGCGCGGGGAGCACCGCCGACCACGTCCTGGGGTCGGGCGCCGCCGATGTGCGCCTCGTGCTCGGGAACAACAGCCGGTCGGGGATCTTCGACGTCGCCCGGCGGCACGGCGTCCCGACCGCCCACCTCAGCGGTGTCACGCACCCGGACGCGGACGACCTCGACGCCGCCGTCCTCACCGCGCTCGACGGCGCCGAGGTCGACGTGGTGGTGCTCGCCGGGTACATGAAGAAGCTCGGGCCGCGGGTCCTCGCACGCTACGAGGGGCGGATCCTCAACACGCACCCCGCGCTGCTGCCGGAGTTCGGCGGCGCCGGCATGTTCGGCGACCACGTGCACGAGGCCGTCCTGGCCTCGGGCCGCACGGTCTCCGGCGCGACGGTCCACGTGGTGACGGCGGACTACGACGAGGGACCCGTCGTCGCGCAGACCGAGGTGCCGGTCGTCCCCGGCGACGACGTGCCCGCCCTGCGCGCCCGGGTGCAGGCTGCGGAGAAGGCGCTCCTCGTCGAGGTGCTGCGGGCCTGGCGCTCCTGAGCCGGCGGGTGCGCCGGACGAGCTCGCGACGACAACCCCTGGACCCCGACGGACACGCCGCGCCCGTCCCGGCGTGAGGCCTCAGCCCCGTGCGAAGGCGATGCTCTCGGCCACGACGGACACGACGGCGTCGACCTCCGCGGCGTCGCGCGGGCCGTAGACCATGTACTCGGTGCCGAAGTCCTCGTACTGGTGCGGCTCCGCCCACCCGAGCGCGACGAGCTCCTCGCCGCGCTCGTGCGGCAGCACCAGGTGCACGCTCGTGTCGGTCACGCCGTGCAGGTGCACGGGCTCGAGGCGACGTCCCGGGGCCAGGTTCGTCGCCGGCTCCCGCTCCTGCTCGAGTCCGGCGAGGAAGACCGCGCGCGAGGACTTCGGCGACACCTGGCTGTGGCCCTCCACGACGCCGTCGAGCGCGAACACTCGGGCGACCAGCTCGCCCCACAGTGCAGGGGTCGAGCGTTGGGTGAGCTGGCGGTGCGGGCCCTCGTCGGACGTGTCAGGACGGTCGCCCGGGCGGGCGGTGGTCAGGTGTGGGGAGGTCGGCACGGTGGCACCGTACCCGCCCCGGCAGCCGGGACGTCAGCCCACGACAGCCAGGGCGAGCACGCCGGCCGCGACGGCGAGCGGCGCCACGACGGCGCCCTGGGTGACGACGCGGCGCACCAGGCCCACCGGCGCGGAGAACGTGTGCCGCCGGTACTGCTGGAGCCACAGCAGCGTGGCGAGCGACGCCCAGGGCGTGACGAGCGGCCCGGCGTTGACGCCGACGAGCAAGGCCGCCAGCCGGGCGTCGTCGCCGGTCACGGTGGGGGCGAGGGCGAGGTAGGCGGGCAGGTTGTTCACCGCGTTCGCCGACGCCGCGCCGACGGCGGCGACCTGGGCGAGGGCGCCCGCGTCGTCGCCCGTGCCCACGAGCGGGGCGAGCAGGTCGGTGAGACCGTGCGCGTGCCACGTCCCGACGACGGCGAACAGGCCGGCGGTGACCACGACCGTGCGCCACGGCACCAGCTCGCGCACGGGGACGAGGAGCGGCACCCGGCGCCACGCCGTCGCGGCCCCGAGCGCGACGGCGGCGCCCAGCGCCACGGGCAGCACCGGCAGGCCGGCGGCGAAGCCGGCCCCCATGAGGACGACGACCGCGCCCGCCGTCCACAGCAGCACCGGGTCGGCGGCCCGGCGAGGCTCCGGGACGGCGTACGTGCCGCGCAGGGCGGGCGCGTGCAGGACGGCGAGCGCGGCGACCACGACGACGACCACCGCGACGGCGGGCGCCACCATGACGCCGAGGTACCCGGCGTCGAACGACGACGCGGCCATGAGGTTGGTGAGGTTGGAGACCGGCAGCAGGAGCGACGCCGTGTTGGCGAGCGCCAGCACCGTGAGCGCGAGGGGGAGCGGGTCGCGGCCGGCGCGGCGGGCGACGGCCACGACGGCCGGGGTGAGCAGCACGGCCGTGGTGTCGAGCGACAGGACGACGGTGCAGACGGTCGCGACCGCGGCCACGAGGAGCCAGAGCGCCACGGCCCGCCCGCGGGCGAGCCGGGCGGCGCCGTCCGCGACGGCGTCGAACAGCCCCGCGCCGGCGCAGAGCTCGGCGACCACCGTGAGCAGGACGACGAAGCCCAGCACCGGCCCGGTCAGAGCGGCGAGGGAGCGGGCCTCGGCGGCCGGCAGCGCACCCGACAGGGGCAGGGCGACGACGAGGAGGAGCGCCGGGACCCACAGGGGCGGCAGGAGCCGTCGCGCGCGGCGTGTCACGGGCTGAGCGTAGACGTCGGTTCGAAGGTCGGAGGTAGTGATCGGGCCTCGGCCGGCAACTGAGGGGTATGAGCACTCGACGCCGACGCCCCGGGGACGCCTCCGCGCCCCTGATCTTCGCGCTCGTGGCGCTCGGCTGCGCCACCGTCTGGGTCGTGTGGTTGGGCGTGCTGATGCTCACCGACGTCGCCGGGCCGCAGACGGCCGGCTGGGTGCTGACCGTCGGCGGCGTGACGGTGCTGGTCGCCGTCGGGCTGCTGGTGGCGTCGCTGCTCCGCGGCCCGACGCGCATCGTGGCGCACGACCCGTCCGGCGCGCGCTGGTCGCTGCGCGCGGCACCGGTGCCGGTGCGCCTGGCGACGTCGGACCCGCTCGAGCCAGGGTCGCGCGGCGCGGCGCTCGCCGCCCAGGTCGTGCGCGCCGCCACCCGGCCCGGCACCGCCGACCGGGTCGACCGGGCACGCGCCGTCCTGGTGCTGCGACAGATCCTCGAGGTCGCGCAGGGGTCGGACGGGCCCGGCGGCCCCGGCGACGGCGACTGGGCACGGGTGCGCGCCGCCGTCGTGGACCTGACGCTGAGGGCGTCCGACCACCCGCCGCACCCGGTCACCCTGCTGCCGTGGGAGGAGCACCTCACCGCGCCGCAATGAGCTGCCTGCGGCGCCCGTCCGGCCTGATCAGGGGCTCGTCGGGCGGGCGCCGCCGGCGTCGGCCAGCGCCTCCGCGACGAGGCGGTGGCCCTGCGCCTCGAACGCGTCGTCGCCCACCTGGTACGCCCAGCACGCGGTACCGATCGCCTCGCGCACCCGCGACCGGGACCACGCCCCCGGCTCGCGCGGGTCGGGCCCGTACCCGGCGAGGAACGCCTCCTCGGCGCCCGGGTACCGCCGGAACTCCCGCGACGCGAGCCGGTCGAGGTCGCTCATCGCCGGCCGCAGGTCCGCGCGGCCGAGGTCGATGACGCGCACAGTGCCACCGTCGTCCACCAGCCAGTTGCGTGCCTGCCAGTCGCCGTGCGTCGGGACGACGACGGCGGGCGGCGTGGGCCAGGAGCGGATCAGCGTGCGCAACCGCGCCACGTCCCCCGGGGCGATCCGGTGCGGACCGCCCAGCCACCGCTCGGACCGGGCGTTCGCCCTCGCCTCGTAGCCGACGTCCTCGACGGCGAGCTGCCCGTGCAGGGCCGCCAGCAGCCGCCCCGCCTGCTCGTAGGTGTCCGGGTCGGCGGCGGCCGCGTCGTCCTGGACCAGCCGGCCCGGCTGGTACGTCGTGACGAGCAGCTTGGCGTCGACGTCGGCGCGCACCAGGCGCCCGACCCGGTCCGCGTCCACCCGGTCCGCGTCCACCCGTGCGTCGAGGGCGTCCGCGAGCCAGGGCCCCGTCCACTCCCGGTGCGCCCGGACCTCGCGGGCGATGTGGTGATCCCGCTCGCCCCCGGCCTTGACGACGAGCGTCCGCCCGCCCGCGGCCACGCGGAGGACGGTCGTCTCCACCAGTCCCCAGCTCATGTCCTCCTTGACCGCGACGTCCGGCAGCCAGGCGCTCAGCAGCTCGCGCTGCCGGTCGGACAGGGCGCGGAGGTCAGGGACCGAACGAGACATCCGGGCAGGTTAGCGCTCAGTCCTCGTGCCGCGAGCCGTCGTCGAGATACCAGACCAGCTGTGCCTCGTCGAGGATGTCGCCGCCAGAGGTCGTGCTCCATGCGACCCAGTACCCGTCGGACAGCTCGGCGGGGACGACGGTGCCGTCCTCCGTCTCCAGCTCGACGCGCTCGACGTCCGTGCCTGCGAAGCCCGTCAGCACGTGGGCGCCGTCCGTCGAGGTGCCGATCTCCACCGCCGCCACGTCGCGCGCCGGGGCGGCGTCGGCCCTGCCGTTCGTCACGGTCCAGGCCTGGTACGGCGGGTACGCGTCCTGGACGCACATGACGAGCTCGCGCCGGTCGTTCATCATCGCGGTGAGCCCGAGGTCGTCGTAGCGTCGCTCGATCAGCGGCCGGAGGCCGGTGACGTCGGGGCCGTCCGTGCACCGCTGACGACGCTGCTCGGTGAGCGCCGTGGCCGGCTCCCCGTCCTCGGGCCAGGCGCTGTCGAGCGCCAGCGACCGGGCGGTGCCGTCCTCCCGCCAGAGCAGCGAGACGCGGGCGTCGGTCGGCACGCGGTCGCCGGGCATCATGACGGTCCAGCCGGCGCCGTCCCGGACAGTGTCGACGACGAGCAGGGAGCCCGGGGCTCCGGCGTCGCGCGGCGGTTCCACCTGGAGCCGGACGTCCCTGGCCCCCGAGCCGACATCTCCCCAGGCGACGTACCAGTCGTCGTCCATGACCCCGCCGAGCGTGACCTCCCCGGCAGACGCCGTGGGCGCGGGATCGGTCCACAGGGTGTTCGTCCTGGTCGAGCCCGCCGCGTCACTCGTGTCCGCGCAGAATCCGGTCAGCTTCTCGGGCGACCGCAGCATCGTCAGGCTCGCCCCGCCGACGGTGTCGTGGGCGAGCGACGACCAGGCCGGGTGGAGGTCGAACCGCTCGGGCAGGGACGCGGTGAGCTGCTCGGCGCACGACGACTCGGGTGACGCCGGCCCGGGAGCGGGTCGCGGTGCCAGCACCAGCCCGACGGCGACGACGCCGACGACGCCGGCCGCGGCGGCGCCGAGCTGCACGCGCCGACGGCGGCGCTCGCGCGCGGTGCGGCCGCGGTCGAGCGGCACGACGAGGTCGTCGTCGACCAGGGGGAGGGGGGCATCACCGTCCGCGGCGTCGCGGCGGGCGCGGGCGTCGTCGAGGTCGAGCACGTGCGCGCCCCCGACGCGTCGGCTGCGGGAGGGGCCGGACCCGTCGCGGTCGCCGTCGAGGGTCTCGTCGAGCACGTCGTCGAGCACCGCGCGGGCGGCGGCGAGCCGCTCGGGGTCGAGGGACGCGGTGGGGGCGAGGCGGGCGAGCCGCTCGTCGATACCGGTGGAGCTGCCTGCGGTGCTCATGCGGACCTCCTGGAGGACGCGGCGGAGCGGAGGGCGGTGGTCGCGGCGGCGGGGGCCGCGCCGGGGGCACCGTCGGCGTGGTCGGCGTCGGCGGCCAGCCGGCGTCGGGCGCGGTGCAGCCGGACGTGGAACGTCGCGGTGCTGCACCCGGCGACGTCGGCCGCGTCGGCGGGGGCGAGGCCGTCCCACGCGACGAGGAGGATCGCCTCCCGCTCGCGCTCGCCGAGGCGGGCGAGGCCGCGCAGCAGGGCGTCGCGCTCGACGGCGAGGGCCTCGGGCGCGGCCTCCGGCAGGGGCGCGGAGGCCGCGAGCGAAGCGAGCTCGTCGTCGAGCGTGCGGCGGCGCCGCGCGGCACGGTGGGCGTTGCGCACGAGGTTGCGGGCCACGACCAGCAGCCACGGCAGCGCCGGGTCGGGGACGTCGTCGAGGCGGCGCCACGCCACGAGGAACGTCTCGGAGAGCACGTCCTGCGCGGTGTCCGGGTCGGTGTGCCGCCACAGGTACGCCTGGACGCGGACGGCGTGCGCGCTCCACAGCGCGGACAGTCGTTCGCGCCGGTCGGCGGCGTCGTCGGGGGTGCTCACACGACGTAGTGTCCCGGCCGGGCGATGACTTACGCGCGAGTTCCGTCATCCGGTGCGAGATCGGTCCGGAGGTGGACCGAGCTCGCACCGGATGACCGATCTCAGGCCGTCAGGCGGGGCGTTCCCCGGGCTTCACGGCGAGCACGGGGCACTCGGCGGTGAGCAGGATGCGCTGCGCGACGGAGCCCATGAGCAGCTTGCCCACGGGGCTGCGGTGCCGCAGCCCGACGACGACGAGCCGGGCGGACAGCTCGGCCGCGACGTCGAGCACCTGCTCCGCGACGTCGCGCCCCATCTCCTGCCGCACGACGTGCGGCAGCCCGGTGCTCCGCAGCCGTTCGGCGAGGTCGGCGAGCCCGGCGGGGGCGGCGAACCGCTCGTCCACCAGGGCGTCGCCGCGGGTGCCGTTGACGACGGCGACGCCGCGCCCGCCCTCGGCGGCCCAGGCGATCGCGTGCTCCAGCGCGGCGGCACCGAACTCGTCGGGCGTCCAGGCCACCACCACCCAGCCGTCGGCGGGGGGCGGGGTCTGCTCCTGCCCCGGGGTCGTGGTCATCGGGCGCTCCCTTCGGTCACGGTCTCGTCGTCCGCCTCCTGCGTGTGCTCCGCCTCCGCGACGATCCGCGACTCCGTCCGCGACCGCCACCGCGACAGCAGCGGCCGGGTCAGCAGGACCAGTGCCAGCACCGCGTAGATGGCGATCGCCAGCGGCTCGCTCCACAGGATGGCGGGGTCGCCGCCGGAGATGGTGAGCGCCTCGCGCAGCTTGGTCTCCATGAGCGGGCCGAGGATGACGCCGAGGATGAGCGGCAGCACGGGGAGTCCGAACCGGCGCATCGCCATGCCGAGCAGGCCGAACACCAGCAGCAGGGCGATGTCGAACGGGTCGAGGTTGGTGGCGTAGGCGCCCAGGCAGGCGAAGAACAGGATGCCCGCGTACAGCTGGGGCCGCGGGATGCGCAGCAGCCGCGCCCACAGCGGTGCCAGCGGCAGGTTGAGCACGAGCAGCAGCAGGTTGCCGACCAGCAGGCTGGCGAGCAGCGTCCACACCATGTCCGCGTGCTCGGTCATGAGCTGCGGGCCGGGCTGGATGCCGTACCCCTGGAGCGCGGACAGCATCACCGACGCCGTCGCGGTCACGGGCAGGCCCAGCGCCAGCATCGGCACGAGCATGCCCGCGGCCGACGCGTTGTTCGCGGCCTCCGGCCCCGCGACGCCCTCGATGGCGCCCCGGCCGAACTCGTCCTTGGCGTCCGCCCTCCGGCGGGCGACGCCGCGCTTCGCCAGGCTGCGCTCGGTGACGAACGACAGGAACGTCGGCAGCTCGGCGCCGCCCGCGGGCAGCGCGCCGAACGGGAACCCGTACGCCGTGCCGCGCAGCCAGGGCTTCCAGGACCGGCGCAGGTCCTCGCGGCCCAGCCACGGCTGCCCGACCGGCACGACGCGCGCGGGCTTGCGACGCAGGTGCGCCGCGACCCACAGGGCCTCGCCGAGCGCGAAGATGCCGACGGCCACCACCACGATGTCGAGCCGGTCCACGAGCTGCGTGACGCCGAACGTCAGGCGCGGCTGCCCGGTGTTGAGGTCGAGGCCCACCAGGCCGATCGTCAGGCCCACGAACAGCGACATGAGGCCGCGCAGCGGGCTCGCGCCCAGCACCGTCGCCGTCATGACGAGCGCCAGCACCATGAGCGCGAAGTACGACGGCGCGCCGATCTCCACGGCGACGTCCGCCAGGGCCGGCGCGAACATCGCGACCAGCAGCGTGCCGATCGTGCCCGCGACGAACGACCCGACCGCGGCGGTCGCCAACGCCTGCGCGCCCCGCCCGGCCCGCGCCATGAGGTTGCCCTCGAGCGCCGTCATCACGGACGCGGACTCGCCGGGCGTGTTGAGCAGGATCGACGTCGTCGACCCGCCGTACATGCCGCCGTAGTACAGCCCGGCGAACATGATGAACGCCTGCGTGGGCTCCAGCCCGAACGTCACGGGGAGCAGCAGCGCGATCGCCATCGCCGGCCCGATGCCGGGCAGCACGCCGACGAAGGTGCCGAGCAGCACGCCCACCGCGGCGTACAGGAGGTTCATGGGGGTGAGGGCGGCGCCGAGGCCGTCCCACAGCAGTCCGAGGTTCTCCATCAGTCCCGCCCCCTCACAGGATCCCGTCGAGGACGCCGGGCGTGAGCGGGATGCCCAGCCCGACGACGAAGCCGTACCAGCTGGCCACGGCGAGCACGAGGCCCACCAGCACGTCGCGGATCACCGTGCGGCTGCCGAGCGCCCACGCCGACCCGGCGAAGAGGACGGCGCCCGCGAGCGCCCACCCGAGCCAGCTCACGGTGGCGACGGTCAGCAGGATGACTCCGACCAGCTTCAGCACCGTGGGCCAGTCGGCCGGGGTCGTGACGTCGACGTCCTCGCCCGCCTCCGGCTCGGGGCGCGAGCCGCGCGCCGTCGCGACGGCCAGCAGCACGCTCGTCACCGCCAGCCCCACGCCGATGACGAGCGGGAAGACGCGCGGCCCCACCGGGTCGGCGAAGCCCACCTCAAGCTGGATAGCGTCGTAGACGGTGTAGGCGCCGACGACGAGCAGCACGGCCGACAGCCCGTACTGGGCGGCGTCGACGCGTGGGGTGCCCGGGCCACGTGGATCCTCGCCGGCCGGCCCCGCGTCGGGGGTCTCCACCTCGGTGCTCACAGCAGGTTCAGCTCCTTCAGGGTGGTCGACACCCGCTCGTCCTGCTCGCGCAGGAACCGCTCGAAGTCGTCGCCGGTGGTGAAGGCGTCGGTCCAGCCGTTGTCGGCCAGGGCCTGGTCCCACTCGGGCGAGTCGTGCATGCGGGTGAGGTAGTCGATGAGCCGGTCGCGGGCCTCGTCGCTGATGCCGGGCGGGGCGACGACGCCGCGCCAGTTCGTGAAGACGAGGTCGATGCCGGACTCGGTGAGGGTCGGGACGTCGGCGAGGACGTCCCCGGCGACGCGCTCGTCGCCGGAGACGGCGAGCACGCGCAGCTCGCCCGCCTCGATCTGCCCCTCGAACTCGGCCAGGCCGGAGAACCCGACCTGGATCTTGTGCCCCAGCAGGGCGCTGGTCAGCGGGCCGCCGCCGTCGTACGACACGTACCGCAGGTCTTTCGGGTCCACGCCGGTCGCCTTGGCGAGCTGCATGGGGAACAGGTGGTCGGGGCCGCCGGGCGACGACCCGCCGCCCACGACCACGGAGCCCGGGTCGTCCTCCCACGCGGCGACGAGGTCGTCGATGGTCTCGAACGGCGAGTCCGCGGGGACCAGCACGCCCTCCTGCTCCTCGATGAGCTGGGCGATGGGGGTCGCGTCGTGCGGCCGGGCGTCCACTCCGAACGAGTAGGTGGAGCCCACGACGCCGAGCCCGAGCGTCATCAGGAGCCGCTCGTTGCCGGCCTCGCCCATGAGCCGCGACATGGCGACCGAGCCGCCCGCGCCGAGGATGTTGGTGACCTGGATGTCGCCGCCGGTGATGCCGTCGCGGTCCAGGACGCCGACGGCGGCGCGGCCGGTCTGGTCGTAGCCGCCGCCCGGGCTGTTGGGGATCCACATGTCGAGGTCGGTCGAGTCGTCGCCGCGCGTCACTCCGCACGCGGCGGAGACCGCCACGAGGGTCGCGGCGAGGGCGGCGGCGACGGCGGCGCGCACGCCACGTCGTCGGCGGGATGTCGTCGTCGACACCGGGTACTCCAGACTGTCGGTGCTGCGGGGCGGCTGTGCCCCGGGTGAGATCGTCACAGGTACGCGTGGGGCGCGTCATCATTGGGCAACCAAAGGAGGTTGTGGAACTTGCGGTCACGACGCTCGCAGGGCTCCCGGCGCCACCTGACGCTCGGCGGTCAGGTGCTGGCGCTGCAGCTCGCCGTGCTGCTCGTCGTCGTCGCCGCGGCCGCCGTCGTCTTCCTGGGACAGGCCGACGCCGAGTTCCGCGACGACCGCGCGGACCGGCTCGAGGTGGCGGCTGAGGGCCTGGCGGGCATCCCGGCGGTGCAGGCGTCGCTCGCCGCGGACGCGCCCGACACGCAGGCGCTCGCGTTCTACCTGCAGACCCGCGCGGCCTACGTCGACGCCCGCAACGCCTACCTCACCGACCCCGAGGGACGCATCCTCGTCGCCACGGACCCGACCCGCACCGGCGAGCGCCTCGACCTGCCCGACGACGCCGCCACGCGCGCCGGCAGCGGCGACGTCGCCGACGTGGCGGGGAGCTCGATCGCGGCGTGGGTGCCGGTCTACGGCGGCAGCGACCCGGTGCCGGAGCCGCGCGCGCCCGAGCCGGTGGCCGTCGTCGTGCTGGCCGACCCGTACCCGCCGCTGACGGAGCGGCTCTCGGACGCCGGCGGCGACGTGCTCGTGGTGCTGGGCATCGGCACCGCGCTCGCGGCCGCCGGGTCGTGGCTGCTGGCACGCCTGGTGAAGCGGCGCACGCGCGGCCTGGAGCCGGCGCAGATCGCGGCGCTCGCGGACCACCGCGAGGGCGTGCTGCGCTCGATCCGCGAGGGGGTCGTCGTCGTGGGGGACGACGGCGCCGTGAGCCTCATGAGCGACAGCGCCCGCGAGCTGCTCGGCCTCGTCGGGCCGGTCGCAGGGGCGGGCGACGCGCCCGACCCGACGGGCCGCCGCCTGGAGGACCTGGGCCTCGACCCCGCCGTCCTCGACCTGCTGCGCGGCACCGACGAGGTGCACGACGCGGTCCTGGTCGCGGGCGACACGGTGCTGGTGCTCAACCGCCGCCGCGTGCTGCACGACGGCCGCCCGGCCGGCACGGTGACCACGCTGCGCGACCGCACCGAGCTGCTGGCGCTGCAGAGCGAGCTGCACGCGCGCGAGAGCGTCACCGAGACGCTGCGCGCGCAGACGCACGAGTTCAGCAACCAGCTGCACACCGTCTCGGGGCTCATCGAGCTGGGGGAGTACGACGAGGTGGGGCGGTTCGTCGAGCGCCTCACGCGGCGCCGGGCCGACCTGAGCGACGTCGTGACGGCGCGCGTCGCCGACCCGGCGGTGGCGGCGCTGCTCATCGCGAAGGCGACGCTCGCGGACGAGCGGCACGTGGAGCTCGTCGTCGACCCGGGCAGCGCGCTGCCCCGACTGGACCCGGACCTGTCCGCGGACGTGGGGACCGTGCTCGGCAACCTCGTGGACAACGCCGTCGACGCCGCGGCGTGGGCCGCGGGCCCGGACGTGCACGGCGTCGCGGCGCCCGCCATGGTCCGGGTGCGCCTGGCGCTGGACGGGCCCGCGCACGACGTCCTCGTCGAGGTCGCGGACACCGGGCGGGGCGTGCCGCCCGAGCAGGCGGACGAGATCTTCCGGCGCGGGTGGAGCACGAAGCCGCACGGCGCGACCGGCCGGGGCGTGGGCCTCGCCCTGGTGCACGTGCTGGCGCAGCGCCGCGGCGGGAGGGTGACGGTGCACAATGGCGACGCCCGTGCCGGGGAGGGCGGTGCCGTGTTCATCGCCCGGCTGCCGCAGTCGGTCGCGGGCACCGGACGGGCCGACCAGGAGGTGCAGCAGGCGTGAGCCTCGACGTGCTGGTGGTGGAGGACGACTTCATGGTCGCGTCCATCCACCGCCGCTTCGTGGAGCGGGTCCCGGGGTTCCGCGTGGTCGGGGAGGCCCACTCGGGCGCCGACGCGATCGCCGCCGTCGAGGCGCTGCGGCCGGATCTCGTGCTGCTCGACGTGCACCTGCCCGACATGAGCGGCATCGAGGTGCTGCGCCGCCTGCGCGCGGCCGGCCACGACCTGGGCGTCGTCGTCATCACCGCCGCCCGCGAGGCGGACACGGTGCGCGCCGCGGCGGCGGGCGGGGCGGCGCACTACCTCGTCAAGCCGTTCGCGTCCGACGACCTCACGGCGCGCCTCCAGGAGTTCCGCCGCGCGCGGGTCGCGCTCGAAGGGCTCGACGACGACGCCGGCGCGGACATCCAGGCGGACATCGACGCCGTCTTCGCCCGCCCGCCGCAGGCCGCCGCCCCGCGCGAGCCCCTGCCCAAGGGGCTCAGCCAGGAGACCGCCGACGCCGTGCTGGCCGTGCTCGCGGACGGCGCGGAGCTCAGCGCCACCGAGTGCGCCGACGCCGTCGGCGTCAGCCGGGTCAGCGCCCGCCGCTACCTGGAGCACTTCGCGACGACGGGGCGCGCCGCGGTGCGCCTCAACTACGGCACCGCGGGGCGCCCCGAGCGCCGCTACCGGCTGCGCTGAGCCGGCAGCGGCGCTGCGGACACGGTCGTCGGGCCGGGTCAGCCGGCCGCGCTCGGCCCGTACACGGTCACCTCGATGGTGCCGCCGAGGAAGACGTCCACCCGGGAGCACCCGGCCGACTCGTCGGTCACCTCCCTCGTCGGGACCTCGAAGTCGAACGACGCGACCGCCTCGTCGGCGACCGCCCGCGCCTCGTCGGCGGGGAGGCACTCGTCCACCACCCGGTCCCGGAGCGCGCCGATCATCGCGTCCGCGTCCGGCGCGGACAGCCTCTGGTACGGGTCCTCCGACGGGCTGACGGTGAGCGTGCGTTCCCCGACGTTGACCTCGAGGTGGGAGCACGACGGCGAGGTCCCGCTCGGGTCCTCCGAGGCGACGGTCCAGTCCTGCAGGCCGAGCCGGTCGATCTCCCCCTGGGCCCAGGTGGCGCCCTCGGCGACGGAGCGGCACTCGCTCCAGCCGCCGTCGACCGGGTCGACGACGCTCTGCTGCAGCTCGACGACGCCGGTGCCCACCGCCTGGGACCCCTCCAGGCGCTGCACGCCCTCGGGCACCTGGCCGGCGGGGGCCACGACCGTCTGGCCGTCCCACGCGAAGGCGACGGGGTCCTCGATCGGGGGCAGGCCGGCCTCGGCGAGCAGCGTGGTGCAGTCGGCGTACGGGTCGCCGGTGATCCACGAGCCGGCGGCGTCGACGTCCAGCCCTTCGGCGGTGTCCGCGGTCCAGGCGTGCACGCAGGTGACGCCCTCGCCGCTGGAGCCCTGGAACGCCTGGATCGCCGCGTAGGCCACGCCGCCCCCGGTGAGGACTCCGGCCAGGCCGAGCGCCACCGCGCCGCGGCGCCCGAGGCGGCGTCGCCGGGGGAGCGGGTCGCCGGCGGTGGGCAGGGCGGGCGCGGTCGCGCCGTCGGTGCTCGTCATGGTGATCTCCTCGCGCAGGGCGGCGAACGCCGCCTCGTCCACGGCGTCGAGTCGGGCCCGGCGGGCCGGGTCCGCGGCGCTCAGCCGCTTCATCAGGTCGCTCATCACGCCTCCTCGGTTCCGGGGCGGGCAGGTGCCCACCCGCTGATCACCTGTCCGGCCGGGACGGTGCGTTGCGCGGCCCGGTCGGTGCGTCGCACGCCGGGGACGCCGTCCGCCGCGGCGAGCGCGGCCAGCTGGTCGGCCAGCCGCCGTCGGGCGCGGTGCAGCCGGACGCGCACCGCGGCGCGGGAGACGCCGAGCACCATCGCGATCTCGTCCCGCGCGAGCTGCTCCCACGCGACGAGGCGCAGCAGCTCCCGGTCCTCGTCGCCGAGGCGCGCGAGGGCCTGCTCGACGTCGCTGACGTCGTCGTCGGACGGAGGCGGCACGGCCTCGACGACCTCGGCCCGCAGGCGGTCCGCCAGGGCGGTGCGGCGCCTGGTCCCGCGGTGGTGGTTCGCGAGGACGCGGCGCGCCACGCCGAACATCCACGGGCGCGCGTCCGTGCCGGCGGGGACATCCTCGATGCGCCGCCATGCGACGAGGAACGCCTCGGCGACGACGTCGGCGGCGTCCGCGGGGTCGGCGACGCGTCGCACCGCGTAGGCGAGCAGCGGGCGGTGCGTGGCCTCGAAGAGCGCGGTGAAGCGCCCCTCGTGGTCCGGCGGTTCGCGGGTGGGCATGGGCGGTCCTTCCGACCGGGGGACGGTGACGACCGGGACATGTCCACGTCCGGCCCGAGCGTTGCAGGGCGGCCGGGGCGGCGCTACCGGTCCCCGCCGCCGGCGCCCAGCACCCGCGCCGTGATCCGGGGCAGCGCGTCCGCCAGCACGGCGGGCCGCGGCGTCCGGGTGACGAGGGTGACCCGCACGGCCCCCGGCACCGGGGACGGCACGACGCGGTCGCCGGGCGCGGCGTACCAGCGGGCGGTGAGCTCGGGCACGAGGGCCGGGCACCTCAGCTCGCGCGCGATGCGGAGCGTGGCCTCCGTGGTGGGGCCGCGGCGCGGGACGGCGCCCAGGGCCGAGAGTCGCCGGTGCGTGGTCTCGCCGGCCAGGTCGATGAGGCTGTACACGACCGTGCGCCCCGCGAACGGCCGGCGCCCCGCGGCGAGCGGCGCCACGCCGGCGGGCAGCACGACCACCCGTGGCGACTCGCCCAGCGGGGTGCGCTGCAGGCCGCGCGGCACCACGATCTGCTCCGCGACGGTGACGATCGCGGCGTCCAGGGAGCCCTCGTGCACCTGCCGCACCAGGGTCGGGCCGTGGTCCACCTCCGGCAGGACCGTGACGTCGGGCAGCTCGAGCTCGACGGCGGTGAGCACCATCGGGCTGAGGGCCTGGATGGTGCCGACCGACAGGGTCGGCGCGGCGACGGCGGCGAGCACCTGGTCGGGCAGGTCGTCCAGGTCGGCCAGGAGCCGCGCGGCCAGGCGCGCGAGCTCGCGTCCGGCCGGGGTGGGCCGGGCGCCGGTGGTGTCGCGGTCGAACAGCGGCGTGCCGAGGCGGCGCTCCAGGGCGGACAGGCGGCGGCTCGCGGACGGCTGCGCGACGAGCAGCTCGCGCGCCGCGGCGCCCACGGAGCCGTGCCGCGCGACCGCCTCGGCGAGCAGCAGGTCGTCCACCGTCAGACGGGAGGTCATGCCTCCAGCGTATGAGCGAGGCGCCCGCGCCGCCGTCTACCGGCGGCGGCCGCCGGTGCGGAGGATCGAGGCATGCGACGTCCCCTGCTGATCCTCACCGCGATCACGTTCCTCACCTGGGTGGGGGCGCGGATCACCGCCGTCGCGCTGCCGCTCGTCGCGCTCGCCGAGACGGGGGAGGCGTGGGCCACGGGCCTCGTGGGCGGCATGTCGGGGCTGCCGCTGCTGACGGTCGGCTGGTGGGGCCGCGGCCTGCGCGAGCGGCTGGTGTCCGGCCGGGCGCTCGCCCCCGTCATGCTCGTGCAGGCCGCGGGGCTCGCGATCGTGCCGCTCGCGGCGCTCGTCGGCCAGGTGGGCGCGGTCAGCCTGTGCGCGTCCGGCCTCGTGACCGGCGTCGCCGGGGCGCTGCTCGGGCCGGCCGAGCGCGCGCTCGTCGCCGACCTCGCGGACGTCGGACGGCACGGTGGCGGGGCAGGAGGGGCGGGCGCGTCCGCCGCGCGCTGGCTCGCGTGGCAGGACCTCGCCCATCGCGTGTCGATGATCTTCGCGCCGCCGCTCGGCGCGTGGCTGGTCGTGGCGTGGGGCGCGGAGCCGCTGCTGTGGTGCCAGGCCGCCGTGGTGCTGGTGGCCGCGGCGGCGATGCTCAGGGTTCCGCGGGCGGACGGCCGCGCGCCGGCGCGGGGCGAGGAGGAGCCGACGGCGGTGCTCGCCGTCCTGCGCGCGCACCCGCAGGTCGCGGTGGGGATCGCCGCGGCGGGCGTCGGCGGGCTGTGCTGGTTCGGCTTCAGCCTCGGGCTGGCGGTCCTCGGCGTGGAGCACGGGATGCCCGGCGCGCTGATCGCGGCCGGGATGAGCGGCTACGGGGCGACGTCGGTCGCCGCGTCGCTGGCGGCGCCGCTGCTCGTCGACCGGCTGCCGCGCCTCGCGACGGCGGTCGGCACCTGGGCCGTGCTCGGCCTGTCGTTCGCGGCGCTCCCCGCGGTGGTGCCGAGCGTGGTGGGCGTCGCCCTCGTGTCCGCCGTCGGCGGGCTGGCGACGCCGTTCGGGATCGCCGCGCTCAACGCGCTGATCAGCGAGCGCACCTCCGGGGCGGAGCGGCGCGCGGCGTTCACGGCGGAGACCGTGCTGCACTCGGGCGGCGCCTCGCTCGGGCTCCTCGTGGGCGGCGCGGTCATCGGCGTGGTGGGCGCGGGTCCGGTGCTCGTCGTCGTCGGCGGGGTGCAGGTCCTCACCGGCGGCCTCGGGTTGCTGGCGGCCCGGTACCTCGGCGCCCGCGGTCGGACGCCGGCCGCCACGCCGGCCGCCGCCGTCAGCGGCTGAGCGGCGCCGCGTCGGGCCCGGGGCCGTCGAAGGCCTCCCGGGCCGCCTCGACGTCGGGCAGGACGGACGCGGACCAGGCCAGCAGGGCGTCCACGAGGTCCTGGAGCGTGCTGCCGAGCCCCGAGACGCGGTACTCGACGGCGACCGGGCGGGAGCTGAGGAGCCGTCGCTCGACCATGCCGTTGCGCTCGAGCCGCCGCAGCGTCGCGGTGAGCGACTTCTGGGTCACGGCGGGGATGCTGCGGCGCAGCTCGTTGAACCGCTGGGGCCGCTCGCAGAGCGACTCGAGCACCTGCAGGGACCACTTGTCGAGCACCTGGTCGAGCAGCTCGCGGTGGGCAGGGGCCAGGGCCGGGGCGGTCTCGTTCACGACACCTAGTCTCGTTGAAGTGGCCTGAGGAGACCAGGTAGACACGGGATACCTGATCGCCCCACCGGAAGGACGTCCCGTGACCGTCGACCTGCGCACCCCGCCCGGCATGCTCCACCCCGTCCCGTACCACCACGTCGCGATCGGCGTGGGCTCCCGGCACGTGCACGTCGCCGGGCAGGTCGGCCGCGACGCCGACGGGTCGCCGGCGGCCGTCGGCGACCTCTCCGGCCAGGTCGCCCGGGCGCTGCGCCACACCGCCCGGGGGCTGGCCGGCGCCGGAGCGGGGTTCGGCGACGTGGTCCGCCTGCGCTTCCTCGTCGTCGGCTGGCGGCCGGAGAGGTACGGCGACCTCGTGGCGGGGATCGAGGAGGTCGTCGAGGAGCTCGGCATCCCGCAGCCGTGGCCGCCCGCCACGCTCGTCGGCGTGGAGAGCCTGTTCGAGCCGGACGTGCTCGTCGAGATCGAGGCCGACGCCGTGCTCGACTGAGGGTCGGCGGGTGCCGGCCGGGTGCCGCGGACGCGCCAGGCCGTCGGTGGCGGCGCGGGATGAAACCCTGGGGGCATGCGTCTCCTCCTCCTGCGACACGGCCAGACCCCCTCCAACGTGGCGGGGCTGCTCGACACCGGTGCCCCCGGCCCCCGGCTGACCCCGCTGGGCGAGCAGCAGGCGGCCGCCGTCCCGACCGCGTTGCAGGAACGGCGGATCGACGCCCTCGCGGTGTCGTCGCTGGTGCGGACCTCGGACACCGTCGGCCCCCTGGCCGCCGCCCGCGACCTGCGCCCCACGGTGCTCGACGGCCTGCGCGAGGTGGAGGCCGGCTCCCTCGAGATGTCGTCCGACCTCGCCGACCACCACACCTACCTCGAGACCGTGTTCGCCTGGTCCCGCGGCGACCGGTCGCGACGCATGCCCGGCGGGCCCGACGGCGACGCGTTCCTCGCCCGGTTCGACGACGCGGTCGCCGCGCTCGCGGCGCGCGACCACGACGTCGTCCTCGCCGTCTCCCACGGCGCCGCCATCCGCTCGTGGTCCGGCGCGCGCGTCCGCGGCCTGGACGTCGAGGAGCTGGCGCACACCCCGCTCGCGAACACCGGCCTCATCGAGGTCGAGGGGGACCCGGGGTCGGGCTGGCGGCTGGTGGACTGGCACCGCGAGCCCGTCGGCGGCGCGCTGCTCGACGCGGTCGTCGCGCACGACCCGACCGGCGAGCCGGTCGACGACTGACGGGTCCGTCACGCTCACCGCACCAGGCCCGCGGCGAGCGTGACGAGCATCCCGAGCCCCAGCAGCACGAGGAAGCCGCCGGCGGCCCTGGTCAGCCACGGCAGCAGGCGGGCCAGGCGCGCGAGCGCCCGCTCGGAACCCAGCGCGACGGCGACGAACAGGTCCCACGCCAGCACGACGGCGACCATCCAGGCGCCGTAGAGCGCGCGGGTGCCGGGCGACGCGGCGGTGAGGGTGGCGGCGAGGCTGACGTAGAACAGCGCGTTCTTCGGGTTGAGCAGCCCGGACGCGAGCCCGAGGCCGAGGTTCCGCGTCCACGAGCCGCGGCCGAGCCTGGCCGGTGCGGCGAGCTCGACGTCGACCCGGGCGCGCACGAACGCGATCCCCATGACGACGAGGAACACGCCGCCGGCGCCCTGGACCACCAGGAGCGCCGCCGGGTTCGTGATCGCGGACAGCCCGCCGAACGCCACCGCGACGAAGACGCCGTTCGCGCAGGCGATCCCGACGCACGCGCCGCTGGCGCTGCGCCAGCCGCTGGTCATCGTGGTGCGGGCGATCAGGAAGAAGTCGGCCCCGGGGATCAGCAGGGCGAGGAAGTGCGCGACGGCGACGGCGAGGAACTGCTCCATGCGGGCATGCTCGGGCGAGCCCGCCGTCGCGGTCTTGGACGAAATTGCACCTGGACGGACCGGGGCGCCGCCGCCCGCCCGAGGGCAACCGCCCGGCGCGGCGTCAGCGCCGGTAGGCGCCGGGGGTGGCGGCCACGTGGGCGCGGAACACGCGGTGGAAGTGGCTTTGGTCGGCGAACCCGAGCGCGTGCGCGGTCTCGGCGAGCGGCGTGCCCGCGCGCAGCATCGCCCGCGCGGCGGTGACCCGGTCGTTGTGGCGCCACGCCACCGGGGTGAGCCCGGTGGCCCGCTTCATCGTCCGCACCAGCGCGTACCGGTCCATCCCCGCGACGGCGGCCAGCTCGTCGAGGGCCGGGTTCGACGCGTCGTCGTGCAGCCGGGCCAGCACCGGTCGCAGACGTTCCAGCAGCGCGTCGTCCGTGGTGGGGGCGATCCGGCGGTGGGGCGACGCCGTCGCGCACGTGCGCAGGGCCTGGCGGAGCGCCTCCTCGACCCGCGCGCCGTCCACCCGTCTCCCGTCGCCCGGTGCGAACAGCAGGTCCTCCACGGCGCGCACCCGGTGGTAGGCGCCGGGGTCGCGCAGGACGGTGATGCCGGCCAGGAGGGCGTCCGCCCCGGCGGGCAGCAGGCCCGCGACCCAGTCCTGGTCGGCGTGGATCATCCCGTACTCCCAGCGACCCCGGTCGGGGTTGCAGGAGTGCACGTGACCGGCGGGCACGAGGATCACGTCGCCGGCGGAGAGCGGCAGGGGAGCGCCGTCCGCACCGGTGAACGTCGTCGTGCCGGCGTCGATCAGTCCGACCGAGAACCGGTCGTGCGAGTGCAGGCGGTAGCACGCGGCGTCCTGGCAGGACCGTCGCGCCTCCAGCTGCGGCAGCGCCGCGTCGTGCCAGAACTCGGTCATCGACGCCGACCGTACGGCATCTGGCGGCCGGCTCGGTCGCCCGCACCCTGCGCGGCCGGCGGACGAGGGGTGCCAGCATGCTCTGCATGACGACGGTGACGCTGCGCCCGATGACCCCGGCCGAGTTCGACGAGTGGCAGGACGCCCTGGCGGCGGACTACGCGGCGGAGCAGGTCGCGGCGGGCCGCTGGCCGTACGAGGGGGCGGTGCGGCGGGCCCGCGACGAGTCGGCGCGGCTCCTGCCGCGGGGACCGGCGACGGAGGGGATGCTCGTCAACCTCGCCGTCGACGCCGACGGGGAGCCGGTCGGGCGCAGCTGGGTGGCGCTGGACCCGCCGCACACCACGGCGGGGATCGCGTTCCTCTACGACATCGAGGTCGTCGAGTCCCGGCGCGGTCAGGGCCTGGGGCGTGCGCTGCTGGCCGCGACGGAGGAGGCCGCCCGGCAGGCCGGCGCCACCGCGCTGGAGCTGAACGTCTTCGGCCGCAACGCCGCCGCCGTGTCGCTCTACGACTCCGCGGGGTACGCCGTCGTCACGCAGCAGATGCGCAAGGCGCTCTGAGGCGGGCGCCCGGGAGCACGTGGGTGCTCAGGGGTGCGGGCGCAGGTCCATGCCCATCACGGTGCGGGCGGGGACGGCCCCGGTCGTGTCGTCGGCGACGTGCCGCATGCCGAGCTTCTCGGCGACCCGACGGGACGCCGCGTTGTCGGGGTGGACGATCGCCACGAGCTCGCGCGCCCTCAGGGTGTCGCGTGCGAAGTCGCGGCACGCGGCGGCGGCCTCGGTCGCGTATCCGCGCCCCTGCAGGTCGCCCCGGACGTGATAGCCGACCTCGAGCCGGACCTCGGCACCGACGCGCTGCCACGTGAGCCCGCAGTCGCCGACGAAGGTGCCGTCGAGGGTCTCCAGCAACCAGAGCCCGTACCCGTGGCGGGAGTAGTTCTCCTCGTTCCAGGCGATCCACGCCGCCGCCTCGGCGCGGGTCTTCGGGGCGGGGTAGTACGCCATGACGTCGGGGTCGCCGAGGAGCGCGGCCATCTCGTCGAGGTCGTCCGCGCCCATCGCGCGGAACCTCAGGCGGGCGGTGGGCGGGGGCGTCCTGTCGCGGGTCACCTGGCGATTCTCGTCGGGACCGTACTCCGCGCGACACTGGGGGGAGCACTATCTGCCAAGACGAGGAGTACCAGGTGCCCCAGGGAACAGTCCGATGGTTCGACGCCGACCGAGGGTTCGGCTTCATCGACCTCGGGAACGAGGCCGAGGACCTCTTCGTGCACGCGTCCGAGATCGTCGGCGAGGACGGGCCGAAGCAGCTCCGCGAGGGTCAGGCCGTCGAGTTCGAGGTGGGCGAGGGCGACCGCGGCCCCCAGGCGCGCCGCGTCCGTGTCACGGGCGAGCGGTCCGCCGACGCGCCCGTGGGCGTGCTCGGCACGGTCGCCTGGTACGAGCCGGCCAAGGGGTACGGCTTCGTCACGCCCGACGACGGTCGTGGCGAGATCTTCGTGCACAGCTCGGCGATCGTCGGGGGCGGGGTGATCTCCGAGGGCCAGCGGGTGGCGTTCATGGTCGTCGAGGGGGAGAAGGGACCGCAGGCGGACCACCTGCTCCCGCTCGCCGCGGAGGCGGCGCGGGCGGCCTCCGACGGCGCGGACGGCACCGTGTCCTGGTTCGACGACACCAAGGGCTTCGGGTTCATCGCTCCCGACGCGGGCGGCGGTGACCTCTTCGTCCACGTCAACGCGCTCGGCCCGGGCCTGACCTCGCTGTCCGAGGGCGCGCGTGTGACGTACGACGTCGTCGAGGGCGACAAGGGGCCGAACGCCCGCGACGTGCGGCTCGTGCGCGGCTCCGGCTCGCACGCGGGGCGCGACCGGGACCGCGACCGTGACCGGGGCCGGCCGGGCCGTCCCGCGGCGTCCGGCGGGCCCGTGCGCGGAGGTGAGGGCACCGTCGCGCGCTACGACGCGGACCGCGGCTTCGGCTTCATCACCCCCGACGCCGGGGGTGCGGACCTGTTCGTGCACGTGTCGGTCGTGCAGGGCGGCGAGTACCTGGAGGAGGGCGACCGGGTCCGGTTCAAGGTGCGCCAGAGCGACCGCGGACCGCAGGCCGACCGCGTCGAGCTGATCTGAGCGCCGCGCCGTTCTGGTGGCGACCCTGCTGTTCGCTCACGGCGAACAGCAGGGGCCACCTGGGGGAATATCGGCGCCCCGAGCAAGGTTGAGCCATACAGACTCAACTTTGGCGCCCGCGGTTTGCGAGGCGGGGACGCCGAGATTTACGTTGAGTGCAGTTGACTCAACCTCGGGCGCACAGGCGTCCGGACGTACGCATGGAGGCAGCACACATGGCTCGAGCAGTCGGTATCGACCTGGGTACCACCAACTCGGTGGTCGCCGTCCTGGAGGGCGGCGAGCCCACCGTCATCGCGAACGCGGAGGGGTCGCGCACGACGCCGTCCGTCGTCGCGTTCTCCAAGACCGGCGAGGTCCTCGTCGGTGAGGTGGCCAAGCGTCAGGCGGTCACCAACGTCGACCGCACCATCTCGTCGGTCAAGCGCCACATGGGCACCGACTGGTCGGTCGAGATCGACGACAAGAAGTACACCGCGCAGGAGATCTCCGCGCGGGTGCTCGGCAAGCTCAAGCGCGACGCCGAGGAGTACCTGGGCGAGCCCGTCACCGACGCGGTCATCACGGTCCCGGCGTACTTCAACGACGCCGAGCGCCAGGCCACGAAGGACGCCGGCCAGATCGCGGGCCTCAACGTGACGCGTATCGTCAACGAGCCCACCGCGGCGGCCCTCGCCTACGGCCTGGAGAAGGGCAAGGAGGACGAGCTCATCCTGGTCTTCGACCTGGGCGGCGGCACGTTCGACGTCTCGCTCCTCGAGGTCGGCAAGGACGAGGACGACTTCTCCACCATCCAGGTGCGCGCCACGTCCGGCGACAACCGCCTCGGCGGCGACGACTGGGACCAGCGCATCGTGGACCACCTCATCAAGCAGGTGAAGAACAGCGCGGGCGTCGACCTGTCCAAGGACAAGATCGCCCTGCAGCGTCTGCGCGAGGCGGCCGAGCAGGCCAAGAAGGAGCTCTCGTCCGCGACGAGCACCACCATCTCGATGCAGTACCTGTCGATGAGCGAGAACGGCCCCGTCCACCTGGACGAGAAGCTCACGCGCGCGCAGTTCCAGCAGATGACGCAGGACCTCATCGACCGGACCAAGGCGCCGTTCCACGCGGTGATCCGCGACGCCGGCATCTCGGTCTCCGACATCGACCACGTCGTGCTCGTGGGTGGTTCCACCCGCATGCCCGCCGTGACCGAGGTCGTCAAGGAGCTCACCGGCGGCCGCGAGCCCAACAAGGGCGTCAACCCGGACGAGGTCGTCGCCGTGGGCGCGGCCCTGCAGGCCGGCGTCATCGGCGGCGAGCGCAAGGACGTGCTGCTCATCGACGTCACCCCGCTGTCCCTCGGCATCGAGACCAAGGGCGGCGTGATGACCAAGCTCATCGAGCGCAACACGGCCATCCCGACCAAGCGCAGCGAGATCTTCTCCACGGCGGAGGACAACCAGCCGTCCGTGGCGATCCAGGTCTTCCAGGGCGAGCGCGAGTTCACCCGCGACAACAAGCCGCTGGGCACCTTCGAGCTCACCGGCATCGCCCCGGCGCCGCGGGGCGTCCCGCAGATCGAGGTCACCTTCGACATCGACGCGAACGGCATCGTGCACGTGTCCGCCAAGGACCGCGGCACGGGCACCGAGCAGTCGATGAAGATCACCGGCGGGTCGGCCCTCCCCAAGGAGGACATCGACCGCATGGTGAAGGACGCCGAGGAGCACGCCGCCGAGGACAAGAAGCGTCGCGAGGAGGCGGAGACCCGCAACCAGGCCGAGGCCTTCGCGTACTCGATGGAGAAGCAGATCGCGGACAACCGCGACAAGCTCCCTGCCGAGGTCGTGACCGAGGTCGAGGCCGACATCGCCGGCGTCAAGACCGCCCTGGAGGGCGAGGACGCCGACGCCGTGAAGTCCGCGTACGAGAAGCTCGGCGCGTCCTCGCAGAAGATCGGCCAGGCGCTCTACGCCACGGCCGAGCAGGAGCAGGCCGCGGGTGACACCCAGGCGGCCGAGGACGACGCGGCCGCTGCCGCGGGCGCGACCTCCGCTCCCGACGAGGACGTGGTCGACGCCGAGATCGTCGACGACGAGGACGACAAGAAGTGACGGACGAGAACCAGCGGTCGGTCCCCGAGCCCCCGGAGAACTCCGAGGGCTCGGGGGAGACCCCCTTCCAGTTCACCGACAAGCGCAAGGTCGACCCGCAGTCGGGCGAGGCGCGTGCCTCCGAGCCCGCCGCCGCGGGGGAGGGCGACGACCCGCTCGCCGCCCTCGACTTCGAGCCCGAGGGCGAGGCCGCCGAGAGCGCCGAGGTCCTCGCGGCCAAGGCCGAGGCGGCCCAGCACCTGGACGCGCTGCAGCGCGAGCGGGCGTCGTTCACGAACTACCGCAACCGGTCGCTGCGCGACCAGGAGGCGGCGCGGACCCAGGGCACGCAGGACGTGCTCGCCGCGCTGCTGCCGGTGCTCGACGACATCGAGCGCGCCAAGCAGCACGCCGAGCTGAGCGGGCCCATGGCGGCCATCGCGGAGAAGCTCGACGCGTCGCTGGCGCGGTTCGGCATCGAGCGCTTCGGCGCGGTCGGGGAGGAGTTCGACCCGAACGTCCACGAGGCGCTCATGCACAACGTGGACCCCGAGGCGACGGGCACGACCGTCGCGATGGTGGTCGAGCCCGGTTACCGCATCGGCGAGCGGGTCGTCCGAGCCGCCCGCGTGGGCGTCGTCGGCCCCGAGTGACACCACCCGCGAGATCGACCTGCCCGTCGTGAGACCGACCCTTCGAGGGCCGCTCTCGCGACGGGCGGGTCGATCTCGCGGACAATGACAGGAAGGAGGGCGTCGTGACAGGTCAGGACTGGATCGAGAAGGACTTCTACTCCGCTCTCGGCGTCCCCAAGGACGCGGACGACGCGGCCATCAAGAAGGCGTACCGCAAGCTCGCGCGCCAGTACCACCCGGACCAGAACCCGGGAGACGCGTCGGCGGAGGCGAAGTTCAAGGAGATCGGCGAGGCGTACGCCGTGCTGTCCGACTCCGAGCAGCGCCAGCAGTACGACGCCGTGCGCGCCATGGCCGGAGGCGGTGCCCGCTTCGCGGCAGGCCCGGGCGGCGGTGGCGGCAACGGGTTCGAGGACGTCTTCGGCTCGATGTTCGGCGGCGGCGCCGGCCCGAACGTGCGCTACCAGCAGTACCCCCAGGGCGGCGCGGGCGGCGGAGGCTTCGAGGACATCCTCAGCTCCATGCTCGGCGGCCAGGGCGGCTTCCGCAGCGGCGGCCGGCAGCGCGCCGGCTTCACGACTCCGCAGAAGGGCCCGGACGTCGCGGCCGAGACCACGCTGCCGTTCCGCACGGCGGTGGAGGGCGCCACCGTCGAGTTCACGGTGGACGGCCGCAAGGTCAAGACCAAGATCCCCGCCGGCGTGAACGACGGCCGCAAGCTGCGCATCCGCGGCAAGGGGCGTCCCGGCTCGGGCGGCGGCGACGCCGGCGACCTCGTGGTCACCGTGCACGTCGCGCCGCACCCCGTCTTCACGCTCGACGGCGCGAACCTGCGCATGACGGTCCCCGTGACCTTCGCGGAGGCCGCGCTGGGCACGACGGTCGAGGTGCCGACGCTCGACGGGCACACCGTGCGGCTCAAGGTGCCGGCGGGCACGCCCACCGGGCGGGTGCTGCGGGTCAAGGGCCGCGGCGTGAGGACCACGAAGACGCAGGGCGACCTGCTGGTCACGGTCCAGGTGGCCGTGCCGCAGAAGCTCAGCAAGAAGGCGAAGGAGGCGCTCGAGGCGTTCGCCGCCGAGAGCGACCACGAGGACGTGCGGGCGGGGCTCGCGCAGCGCGCGGCGGAGTGACGCCGCGGCGAGGCGCGGGCTGACCGGCCGGAGGCACCGAGCGAGGGAGGTAGCGATGGTCACCGAGGACGCGCCGGTGCTGACCGTGTCGCAGGCGGCCCGGCTGGCCGGCATGCACCCGCAGACGCTCCGGCAGTACGACCGCCTCGGGCTGGTCACGCCGCGCCGGACCCCCGGGCGCGGCCGCCGCTACTCCCAGCGCGACGTGGCACGCCTGCTCGAGGTGCAGCGGCTCGCGCAGGTGGAGGGCATCAACCTCGCCGGGATCCGACGGATCCTCGACCTGCAGGAGCACGTCGCCCAGCTCGAGGGCCGGCTCGCGGCGCTCGCGATGCAGCCCGGCGGCCGGGTGTTCACGGCGGGCTCGACGGGCGACGTCGTCGTCGTGCGCCGCGGCCAGCGCGTGCGCCGCGCGGAGCGGTCCGACCTCCGGGCCGACATCGAGGCCGAGGAGGGCGCGCTGGTGCTGTGGCGCCCGCACCGCCGCGGCTGACGTCTTTTCGCAACGCAATTCTTCGCTAATTCATGGTGCAATAGGTAAGGTATTCCTTATTCGATACGCCGTGAATTCGATCCCGCATTCGCTGTGCATTTCCGTGCGAGAGGAATATCGTGGTCGAAGGCGGCGAGAGCCGGCGTCGAGCGGCGAGGAGCGCACCATGAGCACGCTGATGGAGATGCCCGAGGTCACCGAGTGCACCGTCGAGGGCTGCGGCTACAACCACGACCACGGCTGCCACGCCGGGGCGGTGACGATCGCGGGGCACAGCGGCGACGCGGCGTGCGCCACCTTCATCCCGCTGAGCGCGAAGGGCGGCCTCGAGAAGGTCGTCGCCCACGTGGGCGCGTGCCAGCGCGGCGACTGCGTCCACAACACCGACCTCGAGTGCGCGGCGTCGGCCATCCGCGTCGGCCCCGGCCCGGACGACGAGAGCCACGCCGACTGCCTCACGTACGCCCAGCACTGACGCGGCACCTGACCGGGGCCGTGCCGGGCCGGTACGGCTAGCGGGCCAGCTGCGTCAGCAGCTCGACGGCGGCGGCGTGCGACGTCGGGAGGCGCTCCACCCACACCCGGGTGGGGCGCCTCAGCGCGTCTCCGAGGCCCATGAGCGCGGCGTTGCGCTCCACCACCCCGCGGGTGGCCTTGGCCAGGTCGGGCACCCCCGTGTCGCGCCGCGCGAGCACGACGAACACGCCGTCGGTGAGGGCGGCCATCGGGTGGCCCTCGCCGTAGACCTGCTCGAGGGCGCGGCCGACTGTCGCGGAGCGTGCGGCGCGGTCCCACGGGGCGAGCCCGTCGACGGCGACGTCGACGACGACGAGGCAGTGCGTGTCCGGCACGTCCTGGTCGGCGCCGACGGCGGCGCCGTAGGTCTCCCGCAGCCGCTCGGCCAGGTACTCGCGGGTGGGGAGCCCGGAGCTGGGGTCGCGCAGGGCGCCGAGCGCCGGCTCGGCGTCGCGGCCGCGCACCCACCCGACGGCGACGGCGCGGACCGCGTCGGGGTCGGCCGGGTGATGGGCGGAGCGGTACAGGCACTCGAGGTCGTCCAGCGTCTCGCCCAGGCCGACGCCGGCCCGTCCGCGCGCGGCGCCGAGCCGGTGGGCGGCGGCGTGGGGGGACCGGCCGTCGTCGAAGGCCTCGACGAGGGCGTCCACGGCGGGGTGGTACCAGTCGTCCGGGCGCAGCCACACCTCGGCGAGGCTCGTCGCGCGCCAGCGGTCGATCACGTCCGAGACGTGCTCGGGCGCGTCGGGGGGCCCGCTCGTGGACCGGTTCATGATGAAGGGACCGCCATGGGCAGCCATCATGACGCAGTTGTGGCCGACTTTCATCGGTAGGTGCCCCGGGATAGCCCTCTCCGCTGCCTGAGGCACGGAATCCCGCGGATCTCGGCCCAAAGTTCACCCCGCGAGCAGGTGCTCCCGGCGCGTAAAGTACGGGGGTCTGCGTGTGGCCTTCGCGCAGCATCGGGTGCAGAGCGAGGTCGGCCATGACGGACGTCTACGTGGGGTCGGACGACTCGGCGCGCAGTGACGCCGAGCTGATCCTCGACGTGCGCGGTGGGGACCTCGAGGCGTTCGGGGCCCTCTACACCCGGCACCTCCCGGCGGCGCGGGCCGTGGCCCGGCAGTACGTCCGGTCGGCGGCCGACGCGGACGACCTGGTCTCCGAGGCGTTCCACCGCGTGCTCGACGTGCTCCAGCACGGCGGCGGCCCGGACGCGACGTTCCGGGCCTACCTGCTCACCGTGGTGCGGCGCCTCGCCGCCGACCTCGCGCGGGGCGTGAAGCGCACCCGCCCGACGTCCGACGACGGCACGTTCGAGGCCGCGCTCGGCCTGGTCGACCCCACCGACGTCGCGACGTTCGAGGGCTTCGAGCACTCCGTCGTGAAGAACGCCTACCAGGCGCTGCCGGAGCGCTGGCAGGCCGTGCTCTGGTACACGGAGATCGAGGGACGCGCGCCGGCGGAGGTGGCCCCGATCCTCGGCCTGACCCCCAACGGCGTGTCCGCGCTCGCCTACCGCGCCCGAGAGGGGCTGCGGGTCGGCTACCTGCAGGAGCACCTCACGCACGCGCCCACCGACGGCTGCCGGGTGGTGAACCCGCTGCTCGGCGCGTACGTGCGCGGCGGCCTCGCCCGGCGCGAGGTCGCGAAGGTCGACGCGCACCTCGAGACGTGCGGGGAGTGCCGGTCCCTCGTGCTCGAGCTCGGGGACATCGCGCACGGCATGCGGGCGGTCGTGGCGCCGCTGATCGTCGGGATCGCGGGCCTCGCCGTCGTGGGAGCGCTACCCATCGGTGGCGCCCTGGGCGGGGCCGTCGCGACCGGGAGCGTGGGGGCCGGCAGCGCCGTGGGCGCCGGGAGCGTCGGGAGCGTGGGGGCCGTCGCGGGCAGCAGCACGGCCGCGTCGGGCACCGTCGGCACCGCCACGGTCGGAAGCGCGGGCATCACCGGTGGCGCGGGCGTCACGGGAGGGGCCGCCGGCACGACGGCGGCGGCGACGGCGGGCACGACGGCAGGCGCGACCGCCGGCACCACGGCAGCAGGTGCCGCCACGGCGACCGCCGCCACCGCGGGCACGACGGCCGCCGCGACGGCGGGCACGGCCGCCGCGGTCGGCACGGCGAGCGTCGCCGCGGCGGCCAGCGCTGTCGCCGTCGCGACCGTCGGGGTCGTCACCGTGCTCAACGCGCTCGGCGGCGGCGACGAGCCGCCGGCGGTGCCGCCGGCGCCGGTGACCGTCCAGGGCGCACCGTGGACCCCGCCCGGGGAGCAGCCCGGCGAGGGTGCGGTGCAGCCCGCCGAGGACGATGCCGCCGACCCGCCGGAGCCCACCGCCGACCCGACGAGCCCGGTCAACCTGCTCGGCACCACGCTCTTCGCCCCCGTCGCGGACCTCACGGTCACGGCCGCCGCGGCGCCGCTCGAGCCCCGCGCGCCGCAGTCCCTGGTGCTCACCGTCGGCAACACGGGGAAGGCGGCGGCGAGCGCGACGGTCGTCGAGGTCGCGCTGCCGGACGGCGTCGACCTGGCGACGCCGCAGGCGCCGGCGGGCGCGGCCCTCGGCGACGTGCTCGCCGCCGACGCCCTGTCGTGCACCCCGGGGGACACCACCGGGAGGACGGCGCGCTGCACCGTCGGCACGCTCGAGCCGGGCGCGACCCGCGACGTCTCGGTGCCGGTGCGCGCCCACTCCGGCGGCAGCTACGCGATCGGTGTCGCGGTCTGGGCCGACGGCGTGGGGCGGGAGAACATCGCCCTGCCTCCCACCACCGTGCGGCCCTACGGCGCGGAGCTCACGGCCTCGAGCGGCGACGCCGTCCCGGTCTCGAACCCGGGCGCGGCCTGGGTGCCCGTCGCGGTGCGGAACACCGGCGACCAGCCGGCCGCCGCCTGGTCGGTGCAGCTGGGCGTGCCCGCGGGGCTGCGGCCGGTCACGACCGACGGCGACCTCGTGTGCGTGCCCGGCACGGGCGACTCCGCGGCCGGCGCCGTCTGGACCTGCGTGGCCCGGCCCGACGCAGCGCCGCTGGCGCCGGGCGAGCAGCGGACGGTCCGGCTGCGCGTCGTGGCGGACGGCTCCGCCGCGCCGGGCCCGATGACGGTCTCCGCCGCACCCCAGCTGCCGGGATCCCCGCACACGGTGGGCGGCAACGCGGCGGTGACGGTGGCGCAGTCGTGGGCGGGCGCGGCCTCGGGGGCGCGCGCGGTCGAGGCCCGCTGCACCGCCGTCGGCGGCGTGAGCACGGCCTCCTCCGTGGTCGAGGGCACGTACGTCAACCTCACCGACCAGAGCCTCGCGGTGCGGCTCGACGCCGCCGGCGACACCGCCGCGGCGGCGCAGGAGGTCGCGCCCGGCGCGTCGGTCACCGTGCAGGTGCCCGACGGGCTCCGGGTCCCCGCGGGCGCCGCCACGTGGACGGTCGCGACGACCCTCGGCGGCGAGACCTACCGCACCACCGTGCCCGCCGGGACGCACGGTTCCGCGGAGTGCTACGACCCGAGCTGGGCCGTGTCGAAGTCCGCCGAGACCGTGAACGCCGACGGCCGCCTGCAGGTGCGCGGCACGCTGACCAACACCAGCGACGAGTCGATGCGGGTCGGGATGACCGCGGCCGGCGTCAGCACCGAGCAGAAGCGGCTCGCGCCGGGGGAGAGCGCCACCTTCGTCGCCGCCACGGACCGCTCGTCGCTCTCCGCGGGCGCCGCCGAGTTCCAGCTGTACCGCTGGGTGGCCGACCGCGACGGCGACGAGCCCGCGCAGGGCGTGGTGCCCGCCGTCGCCCCGACGGCGTCGTACGCCGCCGCGACGCTCGCGCCCGCCGTCGGCGGGCCGGTGACGCTCGCCGCGACCGAGTGCCGGTTCGACGAGTCCGCCGACACGTCGTGGCGCACCGTCACCGTCCCCGTGGACAACAGCGCCTCCACGCACGCGGTGCGGTTCGCGGTGGCCGACGGGGCGGGCGACGGTCGTGCCGCGACGGTCGCGGCCGGCGCCACGGGCACCCTCACGGTGTCCGTGCGGTGGGGCACCCGCAGCCTGGCGGTCACCGCCGACGGGCGCGACCTCGCCACGGTGGACGTGCCCGGCTTCGAGAGCTGCGCCACCGTGGCCTGGCCCGGGTCGGTGGACGTGGCCGTCAGCACGCGGTGCGTGGAGGACCGCGCCCAGGTGGTGGTCGACGTGCGCAACGGTGGCGGTGTGCCCTGGAAGGCGCGCCTCGCGGGCGGCGGCGACGACACCTCCGTCGAGCCCGGCTCCGGCGCCAGGCTCACGACGGCTCCCGCAGGGCTGACGGCGGAGGCCGGCCACGTCACGGTGCGGCTCTCCCGCGAGATCGAGCAGCGCACGCGGTCGGTCGAGCGGACCTTCGAGCACGACGCCGTGTCGTGCGTCGTCGTCGACCCGCAGGCGCGGCTGGACCCGGGTGCCGTGCAGGTGGAGAAGGAGCGCGGGCGCTCGACGTCCACCCGGGCGGTGTCGGTGGTGCTGGACAACACCGGCTCCTCGGTGCCGCAGGACTTCGCGGTGCGCGGTTCGAACGGCGCGTCTGTCGACGTGACCGTGCCCGCCCGGCAGAGCCTGACCGCTGACGGCGGCACCGTGCGGGGGCGTGACGGTGCCACCTACACCGTGGGCGCCGGCGACTGGTCCGTCGAGCTCGCCGTCGAGCCCTTCACGGGCACGACCGGCTGGTGCGCCGCCCGGGTCCGCTGGGGCGGCGGGTACGAGGTGGGCGACGTCGCCTCGTGGCACGGCGCGAACTACCGCTACGTCGGGCGCGGTGCCCAGGAGCAGGCCCAGGAGAAGGCCGAGGAGAAGGCCCAGAAGCGCCAGGACGGGGACCGCGGCCGGGGCCACGGGTGGGGCCGGGCCTGGGAGCGGGTCGGGGACTGCGAGTACCGCTGAGCCGTCCCCGGGGCGTCCCGGGCGGGACGCGTCAGACGATGCCGTACAGCCGGTCCCCGGCGTCGCCGAGGCCGGGCACGATGTACTTCTGGTCGTTGAGCCGCTCGTCGACGGCGGCGACGACGATCTGGACGTCCACCCGCGAGCCGATCGCCTCCTCGAGGACCTTCAGCCCCTCGGGCGTGGCCAGCAGGCACACGGCGGTGACGTCGCGGGCGCCGCGCTCCAGCACGTAGTCGATGGCCGCGACGAGCGTGCCGCCGGTGGCGAGCATCGGGTCGAGCAGGAAGACCTGCCGGTCGGTGAGGTCGTCGGGCAGGCGGTTCGCGTAGGTGACGGCCTCGTACGTGGACTCGTCGCGCTGGAGGCCGAGGAAGCCGACCTCCGCCGTCGGGATCATCCGCGTCATGCCCTCGAGCATCCCCAGCCCGGCGCGCAGGATCGGCACCACGATGGGGCTCGGGTCGCTGAGGCGCACGCCCGTGGTCGTGGTGACCGGGGTGCGGATCTCCTTCGGCTCCGTGCGCACGTGCCGCGTCGCCTCGTAGGCGAGCAGGGTCACGAGCTCGTCGACGAGGAGACGGAACGTCGCCGACGGGGTCTTCTCGTCGCGGAGGACGGTGAGCTTGTGGTCCACCAGCGGGTGGTCGGCGACGTGCAGGCGCATGGCCCCACGGTACCGGCGCGAGGGCCCGGGGCACGTCCCGCGGCTAGCCTGGGCCCTGTGACGTCCGACGCCGCCCCCGGCCCCGCAGGCTCCGGCCTCGCGCTGCCCTGGGCGGACGGCGAGTTCCCGCCGCACACCGTCAGCCGGCGTCGTGCGGTGTGGGACGCGCTCATGGGGCTGGCGCTGCACGAGGCGTCGCACGCGCTGGCCAGCGACGACGTGCCGGTGGGCGCGCTCGTCGTCGACGCGGACGGCCGGCTCGTCGGGCTCGGGCGCAACCGGCGCGAGGAGACCGGGGACCCGACGGCGCACGCCGAGGTGCTCGCGCTGCGGCAGGCCGCCACCACGCGCGGCGAGTGGCGGCTCGAGGGCTGCACGCTCGTCGTCACGCTCGAACCGTGCGTCATGTGCGCGGGCGCGCTCGTCGCGGCGCGCGTGCAGCGGCTCGTCCTCGGCGCCTGGGACCCGAAGGCCGGCGCCACGGGCTCCGTCTGGGACCTCGTGCGCGACCAGCGCGCCAACCACGCGGTCGAGGTGGTCGGCGGGGTGCGTGAGGACGAGTGCGGGGGAATCCTGCGAGACTTCTTCGAGTCCCGCCGCTGACGACGACGCGCGTGCGGGCCGATGAGTCCCCACGACGACGGAGGTCAGCAGGGCATGGACACGACGGCACCCCTCTCGGACGCGGCGGAGGGCACGACGACGGCGCCGACTCTCGCGGACTACGCCCGCCACAGCGCCTTCTCCGACCCGGGCCCGCATGCCGACCTGCTCCGTGCGGTCGGCCCGGACCCGGCGAGCGCCGGCGCCGCGGCGTGCGCGACGATCGTGCACTACCGCGCCGGGAACCCGGAGCTCACCGACGAGCAGTCCGCGGACATCGACCGCCGCTGGCTGTCCTCGATCCTCGACGGCGCCGTCGCCCGGCAGGCCGGTCCGCTGGCCGCGCCCCGCGACCACGCCCGGCAGGTGGCCGGCTGCTGCCGCGACCACACGCTGTTCGCGCTCGGGGTGCTGCGCCAGCACGGCGTGCCCGCCCGGTCGCGGATCGGGTTCGCGGGGTACTTCGAGCCGCCGTTCTTCCACGACCACGTGGTGGTGGAGCACTGGGCCGAGGGGGAGGACGACGGCGCGGGGCGGTGGGTGCGCTGGGACCCGGAGCTGACCCCGGACGGGCCGTGGGACTTCGACGTGCGCGACATGCCGACCGGGCCGGCGTCGCCGTTCCCCACCGCGGCGGAGGTGTGGCAGGCCATCAGCGCCGGGGAGGTCGACCCGGCGTCGTACGGCGTCGCGCCGGGGATCCCTGAGCTGGGCGGCCGGGACTTCGTGCGCGGCTACGTGCTGCTCGAGCTGGCGCACCGGATGCGCGACGAGGTGCTGCTGTGGGACGTGTGGGGCGCGACGCCCGACGACGTCCCCGGCGTCACCGAGCTCTGGGCGCACGAGGCGCGGGCGGACGGCGCCGAGCCGTCGTCCGAGCCGACGTCCGACGAGCTGGACGCGCTGGCCGACGAGGTCGCCGCGCTGCTCGTGGCGGCCGACGCGGGGGACACCTCGGCGGAGGCGGCGCTCGCGGACCGCTACGCCGGCCGGTGGGCCGCGCGCGGACGGGTCACGACGCTCTCGCCCACCGGGCGCGTCGGGATCACGGACCTGGCGAGCCGCACCACGCGGTGGGCCGCGACCTCCTGACGCCACCCGACCCGTCCGGCATCCCGCGCGCCCCGGCGGGCCGCGCGTGAGCATGGGCAGATGGCCGACCCCGGAAGCTCCGCGTCCGCCGCCCCGTCGTCACCGGCCCGCACGGGCCCGATCGCCGGGACGCCCGACCAGCCCGTGCTGCGCCGCATCGCCGCGCTGCTCGCGCCGTACAAGGCCCAGCTGGTGCTGGTCGCGGTGGCGGTGGTGGCGGCCGCCGCGCTGACGAGCGTCGCGCCGTTCCTCACCCGCGCGGTGTTCGACGACGCGCTGTTCCCGACCGACGCCGCGGGCCAGGTGGGCGAGCCCGACCTGAGGCTGCTCGCCTGGCTCGTGGCCGGGCTGGTGGCGATCCCGATGGTGAGCGCGCTGATCGGCGTCGGGCAGACGTACCTCACCACCCGGATCGGCAACGGCGCGATGGCGGACCTGCGCGTGGCGCTGTTCGAGCACCTGGAGAAGATGGAGCTCGCGTTCTTCACCTCCACCCGCACCGGCGACATCCAGTCGCGGCTCGCGAACGACGTCTCCGGCGTGCGCAACGTGCTCACCTCGACGGCGACGACGATCCTGCAGAACGTCGTCACGGTGGCCGCCGCGTTCGTGTCGATGCTGCTGCTGAGCTGGCAGCTGACGATCATCACGCTGGTGCTCATGCCCGTGTTCGTGGTGATCCAGGTGCGCGTGGGGCGGCGGCGCAAGCGGCTCCAGCGCCGCACGCAGGAGTCGCTGAGCGAGATGACGGCCATCACCGAGGAGTCGCTCGGCGTCTCGGGCGTGCTGCTGGCGAAGGTGTTCAACCGGTCCGACGTCGAGGTGGCGCGCTACCGGCGGGAGAACCGCCGCCAGACGCGGCTCCAGGTGAAGAACGCGATGACCGGGCAGACGTTCTTCTCGATCGTCTCCACGTTCTTCGGCCTGACGCCGGCGATCGTGTACCTGGTGGCGGGGCTGCTCATCAACGGCGGCACCCTCATCGGCGGCGAGGTGCTCACCGCCGGCACGATCGTCGCGTTCACGACGCTGCAGTCGCGGCTCCAGCAGCCGCTCGTGGGCCTCATGCGCGTCACGCTCGACGTGCAGACGTCGTTCGCGCTGTTCTCGCGGCTGTTCGAGTACCTGGACCTCGAGCCCGCCATCACCGACCGGCCGGACGCGCGGGTGCTCGACAAGGCCGCCACGCGCGGCGAGGTGGAGCTGCGCGACGTGTGGTTCCGCTACCCCGAGGCGCGGGACGTCTCCGCGCCGCCGGCGCGGCCGGGCGGCGGACCGCGCCCCGCCGGGCGACGGTCCGGGCGCGGGTACCGCGCGCTCGAGGTGCCCGTGGTCGCGACGCTCACCGACCCCGCCGCCACCTACGTGATGTCCGCGGCGTCGGCGCCCGGGCTGGCCGCGGCGGTGCCCGTCGAGGACGACCCGCCGTCGCACGACCGCCCGGCGGGCACGGGCGGCGACGCCGAGGGCTGGGCCCTGCAGGGCGTGTCGCTGCGGGTGCGGCCGGGCCAGCTCGCCGCGCTGGTGGGGCCGTCGGGCTCGGGCAAGACGACGCTCACGTACCTGGTGCCGCGGCTGCACGAGGTGACGCGCGGCGCGGTGCTGGTCGACGGCACGGACGTGCGGGACGTGACGCTCGGCAGCCTCGCCGACGTCGTCGGGATGGTGACGCAGGAGCCGTACCTGTTCCACGGCACGATCACGGAGAACCTGCGCTACGCCCGCGCCGACGTCACGGACGCGGAGATCGTGGAGGCGTGCCGCGCGGCGAACATCCACGACCGGATCATGAGCTTCGCCGACGGGTACGAGACGGTGACGGGGGAGCGGGGCTTCCGGCTGTCGGGCGGGGAGAAGCAGCGGCTGTCGATCGCCCGCGTGCTCATCAAGGACCCGCGGATCCTCATCCTCGACGAGGCGACGTCGGCCCTCGACACCGCCACCGAGCGACTCGTTCAGGGGGCGCTGGAGCGGGCGATGGCCGACCGCACCACGTTCGCTGTCGCGCACCGGCTGAGCACGATCATGAACGCCGACGTGATCTTCGGGATCGCCGACGGCCGCCTCGTCGAGCACGGCACGCACGCCGAGCTGCTGGAGCGCGGCGGGCTGTACGCGCGGCTCTACGCGGAGCAGTTCGGCGGCGGCACGGTGGAGGCGCGGCTCGAGGACTGCGTGCGGTTCGCCGACGGGACCACGATCCCGCGCCGCGGCGTGCACCCGCGCCCGGACGTGCGCGTCTGAGGAGCCCGCCCGGGACGCGGGCTACAGCGCCGGGACGCGGACGCCGAAGACGTCGCGCAGCGCGCGCCGCGCGGCGTGCCAGCCGCCCATGCCGTGCACACCGGGGCCCGGAGGCGTCGACGCCGAGCAGAGGTACACGCCTCCGGCCACGCGGTAGGGGTTCGCGCGGGGCGTGGGGCGCGCCAGGATCTGCCACATCGTCGCGGCGCCGGCGGAGATGTCCCCGCCGACGTAGTTCTGGTTGTGCTCCGCCATCGCGGCGGCGGGGATCGCGCGCGCACCGACGACGACGTCGCGGAACCCCGGCGCGAAGCGTTCGATCTGCGCGGTGACGGTGTCCGTGACGTCGACGTCGGACCCGGCGGGCACGTGCGTGTACGCCCACAGGGGGCGCAGCTCCCCGTCGCCGGACACGACGCGACGGGACGCGTCGACGACCGTCGGGTCGCTGACCAGGCACAGCGGGTGGTCGGCGTGCCGGCCGGCGGCGACCGCGTTCTCGGCCGCGGCCATCTCCGCCCGGGTGCCGCCCACGTGCACGGTGCCGGCCCGGCCGACCTCCGGGTCCGCCCAGGGCACCGGGCCGGACAGCACGTAGTCCACCTTGGCGGCCGCGTTGCCGTACCGGAACCCTCCCAGCGCGCGGCGCAGGCCCGGCGGGACGGCGGGGCCCAGCACGTCGAGCAGGGTGCGCGGCGTCGTGTCGAACAGGACGGCGCGGGCGGCGGGCAGGTCCGCCGGGGTGCGTACCCGGTGACCCGTCACGACCGTGCCCCCGTGCGCCTCCAGGTCGGCGACGAGCGCCGCCACGATCGCCCCGGACCCGCCGCGCGGGATCGCCCACCCGCCGCCGAACCCGCGAGGTCGAGGCGAGCGCCCGAGGTCGAGGTCCGGGGCATCGACCTCGGGCGCCCCGCCTCGACCTCGGCGCGCGGGGGTAGCGTGGGCGAGGGCGCCGAGCAGCAGAGAGGTGCCGGCGGCGGACAGCGACGGCAGCCGGGTGATGGTGTGCGCGGCCACGCCGGTGAGCAGCGCGGGCGCTGCCTCGCCCGAGAAACGGGCGCCCCACGCCGCCGTGCCCTGCTCGAGCAGCGCCAGGGCGAACCGGACGGCGGCGGCCGTGGCCCGCAGGGGCGAGCCGCCGTCGAGCACGCCGGGCGGCACGGACCGGTGGTCGCCCATCGCGACGGCGACGACGGCCTCCCACTGCTCGGCCAGCGGGCCGAGCAGGGAGCGCCAGGCGGCGCCGTCGGGTCCGAGGCGCTCGGCCGTGCGCTCCAGGTCGTGGTACGCCACGGCGGCCCGCCCTCCGGGCAGCGGCTGCGCGTAGGACACCTCGGGCGTGAGGAGCTCGACGCCGTGCGCCCGCAGGTCGAACGCGCGGAAGAACGGGGACGCCCACGCCATCGGGTGCACCGCCGAGCACACGTCGTGCACGACGCCGGCGGGCAGCCCCGCGAACAGGTCGCCGTGCTCGCCGCCGGGCTCGTCACCGGGCGCGAGGGTGCGTGCCCCGCCGCCGACGGTCGCGTTGGCCTCCAGGACCGTCACGGACAGCCCGGCCCGGGCGAGGGTGACGGCGGCGGCGAGGCCGTTGGGGCCCGAACCGACCACGACCGCGTCCAGCATGCTGCCTCCCTCCGGCCGCCGCCGCGCGCCCGCCGGCGTGGGGTTTCCCCACCGTGACGACGTGGGTGCGCTGGCTGTCCGGCCGATCCCTCGCAGCCTAGTCTCGAGGTCATGACCAGCACGGACGCCGCCCCGGCCCTGAGCTCGCGGGCCGCGCTGCTGCGCGCGCCGGTCGACCCGGCCACGGGCCGCGCCGTCGCGCAGCTCGCCGTGGGGACGGTGTGGCTGGCGAGCGCCGGCGTGGTCGTGTGGGTGCTGGTCCTGGTGTCGTCGGCCCTCGTGCCGGTCCTCGGTCTCGGGCTGCTCGCGCTCGGCGTGACGCTGCCCGCCGCCCGCTGGTTCGCCGCGCTCGAGCGGGAGCGGCTCGCCGCCCAGACCGGCGTCGTCGTGCCGGGGCCGCCGCTCGGCGCGGCCGGGCTGCCGCGGTCGTGGGCCGCCCTGCGGGGCACGTTGCGCGACGGGCGGGCGTGGGCGGCCGCGGGGTACGCGTTCGTCGCGATGCTCCTGTCCGTGGCCTTCCTCGCCGCGGTCGTGGCCCTCGTCGCGGGCGCGGTCGCGCTCGTCGTCGTGATGGCGCGCGGCGGGGTCGGCGCCGTCGGCGGCGAGGCCGGCATCGCGTGGCCGGTCGCGCTGGTCGGCGCCGCCGTCGGCGCGGTGCTGCTGCTGTGGCTCGGGGCGGCCGTCGCCCAGGCGGGCACGGCCCTCGTCCTGGGGCTGGCGCGGGCGTGCCTCGGCCCGTCCGCGACGGACCTCGCCCGGGCCCAGGCACGCGACGCGGAGCACGCGGCGACGGCGGCCGCCGAGCGGGCCGCCGTCCTCACCGAGACGCGGTCCCAGGCCGTCGCGGCCGCCGACGCCGAGCGGCGGCGCATCGAGCGGGACCTGCACGACGGCGCCCAGCAGCGGCTCGTCGCGCTCGGGGTGGAGCTCGGCGTCGCCCGCCGGCTCGCCGACCGCGACCCGGCCGCGTCCGCCGCGGCCCTCGAGCACGCGCACGGCGAGGTGAAGGCGACCCTCGCCGAGCTGCGCGACCTCGTGCGCGGCATCCACCCCGCCGTCCTGTCCGACCGGGGGCTCGACGCCGCCCTGTCCGCGCTGGCGGCGCGCAGCCCCGTGCCCGTGCGGGTCGAGGCGTCCCCCGACGTCGCGCGGGCCGGCTCCGCGGCGCAGGCCGCGGCCTACTTCGTCGTTGCCGAGGCGCTGACCAACGTGGCCAAGCACGCCGACGCGCGCTCCGTCCGGGTGCGCGCCGACGTCGTGGACGACGGTGCGGGCGACGGGTGGAGCGACGGCGCCCGACTGCGCGTCGTCGTCGAGGACGACGGCCGGGGCGGCGCGGAGCCGTCGCCCGGCAGCGGCCTCGCCGGGCTGCGCGGGCGGGTCGCCGCGCTCGACGGCGTCTTCGAGCTCGACAGCCCGCCCGGCGCGGGCACCCGACTGACCGTGGAGGTGCCGTGCGCATCGTGATCGCCGAGGACTCCGTGCTCCTGCTGGACGGGCTGACCCGGCTGCTCGCCGCCGAGGGCCACACGGTGACCGGCCACCGCACGGCGGACGAGCTCGTCGCCGCCCTGTCGCGGCCCGGCGCCGCGCTGCCCGACCTGCTCGTCACCGACGTGCGGATGCCGCCGTCGCACACCGACGAGGGTCTGCGCGCCGCGCTGCACCTGCGCAGCCTGCACCCGGACCTGCCGGTCCTCGTGCTGTCGCAGTACGTGGAGCAGCGGTACGCGTCCGAGCTGCTGGCCCGCGGCGCGCACGCCCTCGGGTACGTCCTCAAGGACCGGGTGGCCGACGTCGACGCGTTCCTCGACGCCGTCGACCGCGTGGCCGGCGGCGGCACCGTCATCGACCCCGAGGTGGTCACGCAGGTCATCGCCCGCAGCCGCCGCTCCGACCTGGACCGGCTCACGCGCCGCGAGCGGGAGGTGCTCGCGCTCATGGCCGAGGGCCGCTCCAACACCGCGATCGCGGACCGCCTCGTCGTCGGGATGCCCGCCGTCGAGAAGCACGTCACCAGCATCCTCACCAAGCTCGGGCTGCCGCCCGACGCCGACGACAACCGCCGCGTGCTCGCCGTGCTGCGGTGGCTCGACGAGAACGGAGCACGACCATGACCTCCACCGGACCAGCCACCGGACCAGCCCCCGTGCCCGCCCCGCAGGAGCCGCACCGCGGCCCCGTCGGGCGCGCGCTGCTCGTCACCGGCGTGGTCGTCGGGCTGCTCGCCGTGGCCTGGGGCGCGCTGTTCCTCGTGGACCGGGCGGTCGCGACCACGACCACGCAGCACGAGACGTACGCCGCGGTCGGCACGGTCGAGCTGGTCGCGGACGGCGACGTGACCGTCAAGGCCGCCGACGGCGGCGGCACCGGGGGGAGGGTCGAGGTCGACCGGATCGCGCGCCAGGGCCTCACGAGCCCCACGTACCGCGCCGACGACGGGGCCGACCGGCTGGTCGTCACCCACGAGTGCCGGCGCTGGCAGTGGATCCCGGGCCGGTGCGCGGGGGAGCTCGCCGTCACCCTCCCCGCCGACACGACGCTGGTGGTGCGCACGTCCAACGGGGACGCCGTGGCCGCGGGCGTGGTGGGCGACACGGAGCTGCGGTCGAGCAACGGCGACGTCGCGGCGTCCGCCACCGGGCGCCTGGACGCCGGCTCCAGCAACGGCGACGTCGTCGTCGACCGGGCCGCGGGTGACGTCGTCGCGGCGTCGTCGAACGGGTCGATCGAGGTGACGGGGGTCGAGGGCAGCCTCGACGCGGACACCAGCAACGGCCGGGTCGACGTCTCCGGCGTGACCGGCGACGTCCGGGCCGAGTCCAGCAACGGCGACGTCACCGTCGTCGGGGACGGCGAGCCCGTGCGGCTCACGATCGAGACGTCGAACGGGGAGCAGACCACCGAGGGGCCCACGGACCCGGACGCCGACCGCGCCGTGGAGGTCCGGTCGTCCAACGGGGACGTCGCCTACCTGGTGCGGTGACGCGGGCCTGATGCGGGCCTGATGCGGGCCTGACGCGGGCCTGATGCGGGCCCGGCGTCGCCGCGCGGCGGATATCGTCGTCGGCCATGGGGATCTTCTCGCGCCGGACGCCGGCCTCGTCCAGCCCTGCCGAGCCGTTCGAGCTGCTGGTCGACACCGTCTTCGCCGTCCCGACGCGGGGCCACGTGCTCACCGGCACCGTGACGTCCGGGCGGGTGCGCACCGACCAGGCCGCGGTGCTGCACCTGCCGACGGGGGAGCACGCCGTGACCGTCACGCGGATCGACGTCCGGCGCCGCAAGGCCGACGTGGCCGAGGCGGGTACCGAGGCCGCCGTCTACCTCGGCGGGCTGGGGCGTGGTGCGCTGCCGGTCGTCCCGGGCGGCGACGGCAGCCTGATCGACGCCGAGGGCGTCAGGGGCTCGCGGCTGGTCGCGGCCCGGTAGCCGCAGCCCGTCGCCGTCAGAGCCGGTCGGCCAGCGCGACGAGGGTCTCGGTGACGCCGTCGTCCACCTTGAGCGTGGCGAGCGGGTCGCCGCGCGTCTCGCCGCGGTTGACGATGACCACCGGCTTGTCGGCCTTGGCCGCGTGCCGCACGAACCGCAGGCCGCTCATCACGGTGAGCGACGTGCCCGCCACGAGCAGGGCGTCGGCGTCGTCCACCAGCGCGTACGCGCGCTGCACCCGCTCGCGCGGCACGTTCTCGCCGAAGTACACGATCTCCGGCTTGAGCACCCCGCCGCAGAACTCGCACGCCGCCGGGACGAAGTGGCTCGTCTGCTCGATGACGGCGTCCGCGTCCGGCGCGGTCTCGATGTCCGCGACGGTCGCCCCGTCGTCGAGCACCGACTCGACGAAGCCCGGGTTGAGCGCGTCCAGCCGTTCGGCGAGGTGCGCGCGGCTGATGACGCGCCCGCACTGCAGGCAGATCACCCGGTCGTAGCGGCCGTGCAGGTCGATGACGTGCCGCGAGCCGGCGTCCTCGTGGAGCAGATCCACGTTCTGCGTGATGACGCCGCGCACCACCCCGCGCTCCTCCAGCCGCGCGAGGGCGCGGTGACCCGCGTTCGGCTCCGTGCGGTGCACCACCTGCCAGCCCACGTGGTTGCGGGCCCAGTAGTGGCGGCGGAACGCCTCGTCGGCCACGAACTGCTGGTACGTCATCGGCGCGCGCTTCGGCGAGTCCGGGCTGCGGTAGTCCGGGATGCCCGAGTCGGTGGACACGCCCGCGCCCGTCAGCGCGGTGACCGTGCTGCCCTGGAGCAGGCGGACCGCGTCGTCGATCGTGCCGTGGTGCACGACGGCGTCGGGCGGGAGCTCCCACCGCCGGTCCTGGTACGTCGGGGCGAGCGGACGGGGCACGGGTTGCACGCCTTCGAGCGTACGACGGCGCGGCCGGGCCCACCGGTCCCGCGAGGTAGCACGAGGTCCCGCGAGGTAGTCCGGCCCGCGTCGAGGTAGTCCAGATCCCGCCGAGGTAGTTCTGACGCGAGCTCGGGACTACCTCGGCGGGATCTGGACTACCTCGGCGGGATCTGGACTACCTCGGCGGGATCCGGACTACCTCGCGGTCAGCTGGTGGTGGTCGACGACGACTGGTCGGTCTGGCCGCCCTGGTCGGTCGAGCCGCCGGGAGCGGCTCCGCCGGGTCCGCCGCCCATGCCGCCCGCGGGGGCCTCGCCCGCGGTGGCCGTGCCGACCTCCTCGCCGTCGGCGGTGAGCGTGTACGCGCCGCCGTCGGTGATCTCCGGGCCGGAGTACACGACCGACTGGGCCGTCTTCGACAGCGTGATCGTCGCGACCTCGGTCCCGTCGGCGTCGACGACCGCCACGTCCGTGCCGGCCTCGAGCGTGGCGTCGGCGGTCAGCGCCACCCAGCCCCGCGTCGAGTCCTCGTCGAACGCCTCGGCCATGCCCGACGACCCGACCGCCAGGACGGTGCCGCCGGAGACCGTGCTGCCGCCCGAGGAGTCGAGCGCGCCGTTGCCGCCGTTCGTCGGGCCCTCGACGACGACGTCGCCGCCGCTGATCACGGTGACGCCGTTGGAGTCCAGGCCGTCGCCCTCGGCGTCCACGTGCAGCGTGCCGCCCGTGATCGTGAGCGACGCACCCTCCTGGACGGCGTCCATGCCGCCGCCCCCGCCGCCCTGGGGCGCCTCGCCCTGGGGCATCTGGCCGTCCGTGGGCGGCTCTCCCGTCGGCATCTCGCCGTCGGTCGGCGGCTCCGGCGCGGTGCCCTGGTCCTGAGCGGCCTGGTCCTGAGCGGCCGGGTCCTGGGCGGCCTGGTCACCCTTGCCCGTCGCGGAGTCGTCGGCGGCCGTGTCGTCGGCGGTCGAGTCCTCGCTGGCGGTGTCGTCCTCCGCCTCCTTCACCGTGGCGTTCAGGCCGTCGTCGGACGACGTGATGTCCACGTCGCCGCCGGAGATCGCGATGGTCGCGGCCTCCAGGCCCTCGACGGACTCCTCGATGGTCAGGGTGCCGTCCGTGATCGCGATGTCGGTGAACGCCTGCGCGCCGTCGTCGCCCGCCGCGACGGTCACGTCGCCGCCGGTCAGGGCGATGTAGCCGGACGTGGCGTCGTCGTCGGCGTCGGACTTCAGCCCGTCGCCGCCGGACGTGACGTCGATCGTGCCCCCGCTGACGACGAGGTAGTCCTTGCCGCGGATCGCGTCGTCCACGGCGTCGACGGAGACGGTCCCGCTCGCGATGACGAGCCCGTCCTTGCCGGTGATGCCGTCGTTCGCGTTGCCGACCACGTCGAGCGCGCCGCCGCCGGAGATCGCCAGGTCCGCCGTCGAGTACAGCGCGGCGTTGGCGGCGTTGTCGGAGGTCGTGTCGGCGTACTCCTCGGCGTCCTCGAGCCGGTTGGTGGAGCCGTCGGCGAGGACGACGGACACCTGGTCGGCGTCCTGGACGTCGATCGCGGCGCCGGTCGAGCTGGTGACGTCCGCGCCGTCGAGCACGAGGCGCACGACGCCGTCGGCCGACGCGTCGACCACGACCTGGCCGTCGTCGAGCGTGCCGGAGAGCCGGTACGTGCCGGGCTGCGTGATCGTCACGGTGGAACCGTCGACGGTGACGCCGTCGCCGGAGGCGGACGCCGAGTCGCCGTCGAGGGTGACGGCGACCTCGTCGGCGGTGTCCCAGGACTGGTCGGCGAGGGCCGCGGTCTCCGCGGACGAGAGGTTCTCGTCGAGGACCTCCTGCGCGGACCGGCCGGAGTTGTCCGTCGCGGCGACCTGGGCGGTGGTGGTGCCGGAGCCGTCCGACGCCGCGGACGTGGTGGAGCCGGCGCTGCACGCGGCCAGCGCGCCGACGGTCAGGGTCCCGGCGGCGGCGAGCGCCACGGCTCGGGTCGAGACGGTGCGGGTCCAGAGGGTCTTCCTCGGGCGGGGGATGCGCATGGTTCGGGCTCTTCTCTGGTGGGGATCGGTGGTGAGGTCAGGCGGCGCCGAGCCGCTCGCGCCGCAGGCGGCGCCAGGGGTGGTCGGGCAGGTCGGGTCGCAGGGTGGCGAGCCCGGTCGCGTACTTGGAGATGCGGTCGGGGCGGTGGCCGGCGCGCCACAGGGCGCGGTCGGCGGACGACGGCGCGGTGCCGGCCTTGGTCTCGACGACGACGAGGTCGCCGACGTCGGCGGTGCTGCGGTCGGTGGCCTCCGGGCCCGCGAGCCGCCACCGCAGGCCGGTGTCGAGGGTCACGCGGGCGTCGGGCAGCAGCACGGTGGTGCGCCGGTACGCGGAGCGCAGCACGGGGGCGAGGTGCGCCGACGGGGGCGCGTCGAGGTGGGCGGCGGCGAGCCGGTCGTCGACGAAGTCGAGGCCCTCGCCGGCCAGCGGCGTCGCGAGCTGCCACGGCCGCCGCTCCTTCACCGTGACGCCGCGGGCGGCGCGCGTCTTCACCTCGAGGAACGTGGCGTTCCCCGTGTCGACGTAGGTGCGGGTGCGGACCTTGAACCGCCGGCGACGGCGGCGCGCGGCCAGCCGGAACGTCAGCAGGTCGGCCGTGTCGTAGTAGGTCGACGCGTACGTGAACGACCGGTCGCCGGCGATCTCCAGCACGCGCGGGCCGTGCGCGGCGAGCGTGGCGAGCATGGCGGCGACCTCGGCGGGGGTGAGCACGTACTTGCGGTCGACACGGGTCTGGAGGGCGGCGGTGGCGTCGAGCTCCGCGAGGGAGACGGGCGCGGCGCCCTCCAGGCCCCGGGCGACGACGGCCGCGGCGCTCACCGGGTCACCGCCAGCGTGTCGGGGGCGGCGACGGGCGCGACGGCCGGGCGGGCGGGCCGGTCGCCGTCGCGCGGCAGGTCGTACCGGACCTCGACGCGCGTCGTGTCGTCCGCGAGGTCGAGCTCCTGCACGGAGACGGACCGCACGCGGGCGCCGAGCAGCGCCTCGAGGTGGGCGGTGAGCTCGGCGCGGTCGACGACGGCGCGGTCGAGCACGATCGTCTGCGAGCCGTGCCGTGCCAGGAGGCGCGGGTGGTCCGCGACGGCCATGACGACGAGGATCAGCGCCGAGCCGGCGACGCCGAGCCAGCCGGCCGACGTGCCCAGCCCGCCCAGGAGCCCCAGCGCGAGGGCGGCGAAGTAGTACGCCACCTCGCGCTGGGAGAGCTCGTCGGACCGCAGCCGGATGATCGACAGCACGCCGAACAGCCCGAGGCCGAGGCCGGCGGCGACCGAGGCCGACGCCAGCACGGCCGACACCGCCAGCACGCCGACGTTGACGCCGAGGTACGCGACCACGAGGTCGCGGCGGCGGTGCCGGGGGAAGTAGAGCGCGAACGTCAGGATCGACACGGCGACGAGGTCGACGGCGTACAGGGCTGCGGGAGGCATGCGGGCTCCGGGGGGACGGGGACCGGTCGTGGTCCGTGGGTGGGAAGGACACCCAGTCGACACCCCCCGTTCAGGTGGGCGCTGAGGGCGTCCTGGGAATCGGCTGCGAGCGGTGGGCGGTCGCTGGGAGCACCGCCGAGCAGCCCTGGACATGCGTGCAGACGCGCGCCGTGCGGATGATCGGACGTGACGCGGCAGACAGGACGACGGCGGCCCGCGGCCGCCGGACCGGCGGTCGTCGTGGTGCTCACGATCGTGCTGGGCACGACGGGGTGCGTCGCCGGCCGGCAGGAGCCCGGCCAGGCGACGGCGGCCGTGGCGGACGCGCTCGCGGAGGCCGGGTCCGCGGGCGAGACGGCGCGGATCGCCGTCGGCCTGCTCGACGAGGGCCGGGTCACCGGGCCCGTCGCCGACACGGTGCTGCTCGACCAGCTGCGGGTGCTCGACGACGCGGAGTCGGCGCTGACGACCCTCGTGCCGCCCGACGCGGCGTCGTCCGCGCGGCGCACGACCGGGCTGGACGCCGTCGGCGACGTCACGGACGCCGTCGTGGCGGCGCGCAGCTGGGTGGCGGCGCGCTCCGGGGGCGACCTCGCCGCCGACGAGGGCGTGCCGGCGTCGGCCGACGACCTGCTGTCCGGGCTCGCGACCGCCCTCGACGCCACCGACGCCGCCCTGGCCGAGGCGGGCGGGCCATGAAGAAGCTGCTCGCCGCCGCGCTCGGCATCCTCACCGCCATCGGCGGGTTCGTCGACATCGGGGACCTGGTGACCAACGCCGTCGTCGGCTCCCGGTTCGGCATGTCGCTCGCGTGGGTCGTGGTGCTCGGCGTGGTCGGCATCGTCCTGTTCGCGAGCATGGCCGGGCGGGTCGCGGCGGTGAGCGGCCGCGCGACGTTCGAGATCGTCCGCGAACGGCTCGGCCCGCGCGCCGCGGGGGGGAACCTGCTCGCGTCGTTCGCGATCAACCTCCTCACGCTCACCGCGGAGGTCGGGGGCATCGCGCTCGCGCTGCACCTGGCGAGCAGCGTGGAGCCGCGCCTGTGGATCCCGGTCGCGGCGCTCGCGGTGTGGCTCGTGCTGTGGCGCGTGAAGTTCCAGGTCATGGAGAACGTCGCAGGCCTCATGGGGCTGCTGCTCGTGGGGTTCGCCGTCGCGCTGTTCCAGCTCGGCCCGGACTGGGGCGAGCTGCTGCGCCAGGCCGTGCCGCCGTCGCCGCCGGGCACCGAGCACCCCGCGTCGTACTGGTACTACGCGGTCGCGCTGTTCGGCGCGGCGATGACGCCGTACGAGGTGTTCTTCTTCTCCTCCGGCGCCGTCGAGGAGCGGTGGACCGCCAAGGACCTCGGCACCAACCGGGTCAACGTGCTGCTCGGCTTCCCCCTGGGCGGCCTGCTGTCGCTCTCCATCGCCGCGTGCGCCGCCGTCGTGCTGCTGCCGGCGGGGATCGAGGTGTCGTCGCTGTCGCAGATCGTGCTCCCGGTCGCGCAGGCGGGCGGCGTGCTGCTGCTCGCGGTCGTCATCCTGGGGATCGTCGCCGCGACGTTCGGCGCCGCCCTGGAGACGGCCCTGTCCAGCGGCTACACGCTCGCGCAGTACCTCGGCTGGTCGTGGGGGAAGTTCCGCCGGCCGGCGCGGGCGGCGCGCTTCCACCTCACGATGATCGTGGCGCTGCTGCTCGCCGTCGGGATCCTCATGACCAGCGTCGACCCGGTGGCGGTGACGGAGATGTCGGTGGTGTTCTCCGCCGTCGCGCTGCCGCTGACGTACGTGCCGATCCTCGTGGTCGCGAACGACCCGGAGTACATGGGGGAGCACGTCAACGGGCGGGTGGTCAACGCCCTGGGCACGGTGTACCTGGTGGTCGTGGTGGTCGCCGCCGTCGCGGCGATCCCCCTGATGATCGCGACGGGAGCGGGGTCATGACCGAGCCGAGGGGAGAGGTGCGCCTCGTCGACGCCCGCCTGCACCTGCTGAGCCGGCAGGTGCTCGACTCGGACGGCGAGCCCGTCGGCGTGGTCGACGACCTGGCCCTCGCGGGCCCCGGCGGGGGCGATGTCGAGGCGGGCCGCGAGGTGCACGTCGACGCGATCCTCATCGGCCCCGTGCTGGCGACGCGGCTCTTCGGCGGCCGCGTGCCCGACAGCCGGCTGCCGCGCATCGCCTGGGACGACGTCGGGCACGTCGGGACGGCGATCGAGCTCACCGTCCCGTCGGACCGCCTCGACGCCGTGTGGGTGGAGCGCTGGGTGCGCGACCGCCTGATCGGGCGCATCCCCGGCGGCCGGCACGACCCGGAGGCCGGGGCATGAACGTCGGCGACCTCCTCGACGCGCGCGTGCTGGGGCCCGACGGCGCGCCCGTCGGCGTCGTCGTCGACGTCCGCCTGGCGCTCGAGGTCGTGGACGAGCCCGAGGACGGACCGGGCGCGGGGGAGGACCGTGAGGAGGCGGGGCACGACGCCCCGCTGAGCGCGCAGGCGCGTCGCGACGCCGTCGGCGGCGCGCGCCTGGTCGGGCTGCTGGTCGGGCCGCGAGGCGCCGGGTCGTTCCACGGGTACGAGCGCACCGACGTCCGTTCGCCGTGGCCGATCCCGCAGCTCGTGCGCCGCCGCCACCGCGGCACCTTCCTCGTGCGGTGGGAGGACGTGGCGGCCATCGAGGCCGACCCGGTGGCCGACGACGCGACCCCGCGCCTGCGCCTCGCGCCGGGCTACGCCGAGCTGCCGGCGGGGCTGGGATGACCCGATGGTGGGGCCGGGGAGCCGCGGGCCTGCACCAGGTCTGGGTGCGGCATCCTCGCTGGTCGCTCGCGTTCCGGGGCGCGGTGGCCGCGGCGCTCGCCTGGCTGGTCGGGGTGGTCGCGCCGGCGCCGTTCTCCGACTACCCGTACTACGCCCCGCTGGGCGCCGTGATCGCCACGACGAGCACCCTCGCCCGGTCGGTGCGCGAGTCGGTGCAGACCGTGGGGGCCCTGCTGCTCGGCGCCGCCATCGCGCTCGCCGTCGACAGCGTGCTCGTGCCCGGCGTGCTGTCGGTGGCGCTGGTGGTGGGCCTCGCGCTGCTCTGCGCGGGCTGGCGGGTGCTCGGCGCGCAGGGGACGTGGGTCGCGAACTCGGCGATCTTCGTCCTCGTCCTCGGCCAGGGGGAGAGCGCGGAGTACGTCGGTGCGTTCGCCGGCCTGGTGGTGGTGGGGGCGGCGATCGGGACCGGGGTCAACCTCCTGCTGCCGCCGCTGCTGCTCGCGCCGTCGGCCATCGCGCTGGGGGCGCTGCGCGACGCCCTCGTGGAGCAGCTGGACGACCTGGCAGCCCGGCTGGACGACGAGGGGACGCTCGACCCGGACGAGTGGGAACGACGGCGACGTGCCCTGTTCCCGACGATCGAGGGCGCGCGGGCGGCGGTCGCCCGGTCGGGGGAGGCGTCCCGTGGCAACCCTCGCGCCCGGCGGCACGGCGAGCGCGCCCGGTCGCAGGCCCGGCAGGCGGAGGTGCTCGGGACGGCGGCCGAGGTGGTCGACGAGGTCGTGCGGCTCCTGGTCGACTGGGAGCGCACCGGGCGCGACGAGGTCGCGCTGGGCCCGCGGCTGCGCCCGGAGCTCGCGTCGGCGCTGCGCTCGTTCGCCGACGCCCTGCGCGAACCGGAGGACGACGGCGGCCCCGACGACGCCGTGGACGCACCTCCGGTCACCTCTGCCGACGATCCTGGTGCGGCGTTCGCCCGGTCGCTCGACCGTCTCCGCGACGTCGTGCGCGACGCCCGCGAGCGCTCCGGCGGCGACCATCTCGTGGCCGGTGCGCTCGTCGTCGTGCTGCGCCGCGCCGCCGACGTGCTCACCGCCTGAGCGCTCACCTGCCACGACGCCACGCGACTGCGGGCAGGGGCCGCCGGTGTCACGGTGTGGGTCATGCGGGTCGTCGTGGTGGGGCAGACGGGGAACGTCGGGACGGCGGTGCTGCGCGCGCTGGCGGACGAGCCGGAGGTGACGTCGCTGCTGGGCGTGGCGCGGCGGCTGCCGGACCGGACGGCCGAGCCGTACCGGCGCGCGGAGTGGGCGACCGTGGACCTGGCGGGCGGCGACGAGGAGGTCGTCGTCGAGCGGCTCACGGGCCTGTTCCGCGGCGCCGACGCCGTGGTGCACCTCGCGTGGCTGATCCAGCCGAACCGGGACCGCGACCTGCTGCGCACCGTCAACGTCGAGGGGACGCGGCGGGTGGCGCGTGCCGTGGTCGAGGCCGGGGTGCCGCACCTCGTCGTGGCGTCCTCCGTCGGCGCGTACGCGCCGGTCGACGACGACGTGCCGCGCACCGAGGACTGGCCCGCCGACGGCATCGCGACCTCCCACTACAGCGTCGACAAGGCCGCCCAGGAGGACGTGCTGGACGACCTGGAGCGCGCGCACCCGGAGGTCACCGTCGCGCGGCTGCGTACCGCACTCGTCTTCCAGGGCGACGCGGGCGCCGAGGTGACGCGGCTGTTCGTGGGCCGGCTGCTGCCCGTCGGGCTGCTGCGGCTCGGTCGCCCGCCGCTGCTTCCGTTGCCCGCCGGGCTGCGGCTCCAGGCCGTGCACGCCGACGACGCCGCGGACGCGTACCGGCGCGTGCTGCTGCGCCGTGCGGGCGGCGCGTTCAACGTGGCCGCCGACGACGTGCTGCGCGGCGACGACCTCGCCCGGCTGGTGGACCATGGCCGCCTGGTGCAGGTGCCGCCCCCGGTGGTGCGCGCGGCGGTGTCGCTCGGCCACGCGGCGCGCGTCGTCGTCGCCGACCCGGGCTGGGTGGACATGGCCATGGGCGCCCCGGTGATGGACACGACGCGGGCGGTCACGGAGCTCGGCTGGCGGTCGCGGACGTCGGCGGCCGACGCGCTCCGGGAGGTCGTGGCGGGCATGGCCGAGGGGCGGGGGCTGGGTTCCGCACCGCTGCGGCCGGCGGCCACCCGGCCCGCCGGCGCGTCCACGCTGCCCCTGCGCGGAGCGCGCCCGGCGGTGCCCCCGCAGGTGGACCGGGAGCTGCTCGGCCTCTACCTGTCCGACCACCTCACCGGCGCCACGGCAGGCCTCGGGCGGATCGAGCGCATGGTGGGCGACTACGCCGACCTGCCCCTGCACGCCGAGCTGGTGGAGGTGGCCGAGCAGATCCGCGGCGAGCGCGAGCTGTACGTGCGGCTCCTGCAGGAGCTCGGCCTGCCGCGTCGGCGTCACCGCCAGCTGCTGGCGGGCGTGGCCGAGCGCGTCGGGCGGCTCAAGCTCAACGGCCGGGTGGTGGAGCGGTCGCCGATGTCGGTGGTGCTGGAGGCCGAGCTCATGCGGTCGGCCGTCGTGGGCAAGCTGGGCGGCTGGCAGACCCTGGAGGAGCACGCCGCCGAGCTCGGCCTCGACCCCGCCCAGTTCCGCGGGCTCGCCGAGCGCGCGCAGCGCCAGCTCGCCACCCTCGACCGCCTGCACGAGTACGCGCGTCGGCGGGCGTTCCGCGCCGACGACGCGCCGACGGGCTGATCCCTACGACGCGGCGTCGGCCCAGGGGTCCAGCACGACCTTGATGCAGCCGTCCTCCTTGCGCTGGAAGGCGCGGTACGCCTCCGGCGCGTCCTCCAGCGGGAGGCGGTGCGTGCGCAGGTCGAGCACCCCGAGCGGGTCGGCCAGGTCGGCGGCGAGGGGGAGCAGGTCGTCGGTCCACCGCCGCACGTTCGCCTGGCCCGTGCGGATCGTGAGCTGCTTATCGAAGATCTGCATCAGGGGCAGCGGGTCCTTCGCGCCGCCGTAGACGCCTGAGAGCGACACCGTCCCGCCACGCCGCACGAGGGCGCACGCGGCGAGGAGCGCCGCGAGCCGGTCGGCACCGCCCTTCTCCGTCAGCGGCGCGGCGAGCACGTCGGGCAGCAGGCCCACGAGCTTCTGCGTCGTCTCGGCCAGGGGCGAGCCGTGCGCCTCCATCCCGACGGCGTCGATCACGGAGTCCGGCCCGCGGCCGTCGGTGAGGTCGCCCACCGCCGTGCGGACCCCGCGCTCTCCCGGGTCGAACGGGATGACGCCGTGCCGCTGCGCCATGAGGCGCCGCGCGGGTACCGGGTCCACGCCGACCACGGTGCTCGCCCCGCGGTGCAGGGCGACGCGGGCGGCCATCTGGCCGACGGGCCCCAGCCCCAGGACGACGACGCTGCCGCCGTCGGGCACGTGCGCGTACTCCACCGCCTGCCACGCGGTGGGCAGGACGTCCGAGAGGTAGAGCCAGCGCTCGTCGGGCGTGCCGTCGTCGGGCACGACGACCGGGCCGTACTGCGCCTGAGGCACCCGCAGGTACTGGGCCTGCCCGCCCGGGACCTGGCCGTACAGCCGCGTGTACCCGAAGAGGGCGGCGCCCTTGCCCTGGTCGCGCACCTGCGTCGTCTCGCACTGGCTCTGCAGGCCGCGCTCGCACATCCAGCAGCGCCCGCAGGCGATGCCGAACGGCACCACCACGCGGTCGCCGACGGCGAGGTGCCCGACGTCGCTCCCGACCTCCTCGACGACGCCCATCGCCTCGTGGCCCAGCACGTCGCCGGCGTCGAGGAACATCCCGAGCACGCCGTACAGGTGCAGGTCGGACCCGCAGATCGCGGTGGACGTCACGCGGACCACCGCGTCGGTCGGTTCCTGGATCCGAGGATCCGGGACGTCCTCCACCCTCACGTGCTCCTTGCCCTGCCAGGTCAGTGCGCGCACCGTTCGCCCCTTCCACCCTCGACGGCGGGGAACCGGATGCCGCGCTGCTGGACACCCGGCCCGCGGCAGCCGCGGTGGGTCGCCGCACCGTCGATCGTGGAGTCCATCGGACATGGTCGCCACCGGGGCGCACCCCGTCCCCAGCACCCGCCGCTGTCGTCCCGTGCCGAAGCGGGCTACGGTCGAGGGGAGTCATGAGGCGGCTCATCTCTAGCGGCGCGAGCCACGACGGGAGGATCCACATGACCGACACCACGTCATGGGACATCGAGGGCACGCTTGCCCTCGGCACCAGCCATCCGGTGGGTCGGTACCGGCACGACCTGTCCACCGGCCTGTGGTGGTGGTCCGACGAGACCTACCGCATCCACGGTTTCGAGCCGGGTGAGGTGGTCCCCACCACCGAGCTGATCCTGGCGCACAAGCACCCCGACGACCGGGACCGCGTCAGCCAGGTGCTCCGTCATGCCTGCACGACCGGCGAGCCGTTCAGCAGCGTGCACCGCATCATGGACGCGCACGGCGACGAGCGGACCCTGGCGGTCGTTGGCGAGGGGCGCACCGACCTCACGGGCGCCGTCTGCGAGCTGGTCGGCTACTTCACCGACGTCACGCCCGCGGTCGCGCGCATCGCCGACGTCCGGGCGACGGCGAGCATCCGCGCGTCCGCCGCGCACCGGGCGACGATCGAGCAGGCCAAGGGCGTCGTCATGTGCGCGCTCCGCACCGACCTCGAGGGCGCCTTCGAGTGGCTCCGGGAGGCCTCGAACCACTCCAACCTGCCGCTGCGCGACATCGCGGCGCAGATCGTGGGGCTCGCCGCCGACGGCAACGGGGACATGCGCCAGGTCGCGGAGGCGATGGCCGACCTGCTGACGAACCGTTCCGAGCGCCGCACGCGGTAGCCGCGCTCACCGGGCCCCGGGGACGTGCCGGGGCTCCCGCATCGCCTGCGCGACGTGGCCCCCGAGGTACCCGCCCGCGCCGATGGCGCCCATGCCGGCGAGGCTGAGCAGCGTGCCCAGCCCGGTCTTGCCGGCACGCCGGGCGCGCCACGAGGCGAGCGCCAGCAGCGTGCCGACCCCGTTGCAGGTGGCGTGCACGACGGCCACCCGGCGGGCGGGCACGCTCAGCGCGCGGTAGTCGGCGAGGCCGGTCAGGGCCGTCGGCGGGGCCGCGAGCAGCCCCAGGCCGACCAGGCGACGGGCGGCGTCGGCGTGCCTTTGAGGGCGGGTGAGGTCGAGCGCGACCGCGCTCGTCCACAGCCCGATCGGCAGGTCGGTGAGCACGCTGTGCACGGGGTGGCCGACGGAACGGCCGCGGAGCTCGTCGCGCACGCGGCCGGGCGAGGGCACGACCGCGCGGGAGATCCGGTCGTACAGGCCCGCCAACGGGTCGAGGCGCTCCGCGCGCTCGAGCTCGGCGGCGAGGCGCGGCAACGTCCGGTCGGTGGGCGGGGGTGCGGGCTGGTGGGCGGGCATCGTGCCTCCTCCTGGAGTCGACGCCACTCCTCGACGCCACCCCTCGACCGTAGGACGGGTGCCCGGTGCTCGCCGTCGAGCGCCCGGGTGCGGGGAGACCGGACCCACCCCAGGCTGGGACGACGTGCCGAGACCGAGGAGGACACGCATGAGCGAGCACCCCACCGAGCGGAACCGCGCGGACGAGGACGACCCGAGCCGCCAGGCCGAGCGCGAGCGGGCGGCGCACGACGGCGACGGCAAGGCCGCCGACGTCGGGGCGGTGCCCGGCGAGAAGCCCAAGGACGACCCCGACGAGGAGGGCGAGGACCGTTTCGACGCCGGATGAGGCGGGCCCGGTGGACGTCCTCGGACGCCGGCGTTAGCGTGAAGGTCCGGCGTCAGGAAGCGGCACCGACCCTCCCACTTCGGAGGTCACGATGACGACGACAACTCCCGCCGGCACCGACCACCTCGTCTCGGCGCTCGCGGTCGGCACCCACCTGCTCACGGGCTCCTACCGGGCCGAGGCAGGGACGGGACGCTGGTGGTGGTCCGACGAGGTCGACGCGATGCTCGGCCACCAGCCCGGAGCGCTCGAGCCCGGTCCGGAGACCCTCGAGGCCAAGCTGCACCCGGACGATCGCGATCGCGTGGTGCACGACGCCGCCCGCGCGCTCGGCTCCGGCGGACCGGTCGTGACGGCCCGGCGCGTCGTCGACGCCCACGGCCGCACGCGGACCCTGCTGGTCACGGCGCAGGCCCGCCGCGTCCGCGGCGACGGGCCGCCCGAGGTCGCGGGCTACGTCGTCGACGTCACGCCGGTGCAGCGCGAGGCGGTGCAGCGCGACGTGCGCCGCGCCCTCGACAGCGCCTTCGTCTCCGCCGCCGCCATCGAGCGCGCCAAGGGCGTGCTGATGGCCGTGCACGGCGTGGACGAGGACACGGCGGAGAACCTGCTCACCGAGGCGGCGGGCGCCACCGGCGCCACGCTGCGCGAGGCCGCCACGCAGCTGATGGCGCACCTGGCCGCCGGCGAGGGCTTCGGCCGCGGTGCGAAGCAGGCCGTCCGGGAGGCCCTCGAGGCCGTGCGGCCCGCCAAGCGGCCGCACGTGCACGAGGCGCAGCTCGCGCGCCGCCGGGCCGCGTGACGCCGGACCGCACGCACGACCCACGACCCACGACCCGAGGAGGACAGCATGGCCGACGACCAGCAGTCGTTCCCCGCCCAGCAGCAGGAACCACCGGGGCTCACCAGCGCGATGACCCCGACCCCGGACCACGGGGAGCAGAGCTATCGAGGCTCCGGCCGGCTCGACGGGCTGCGCGCCCTCGTGACCGGCGGCGACTCCGGCATCGGCCGGGCCGTGGCGATCGCGTTCGCGCGCGAGGGCGCCGACGTCGCGATCGGGTACCTGCCGGAGGAAGAGGAGGACGCCCAGGAGACGGCGCGCTGGGTACGCGAGGCGGGCCGGAAGGTCGCGCTGCTGCCCGGTGACCTCACCGACGAGCCGACGGCGCGCGGCCTGCCCGACCGGGCGGCGGCGGAGCTCGGCGGCCTCGACGTCCTCGTGAACAACGCCGGGTTCCAGATGGCGCGGCGCGACTCCGTGGAGGACATCACCACCGACGAGATCGACCGGGTGCTGAAGACCAACCTGTACGCGCTGCTGTGGGTCACGCAGTCGGCGCTGAAGCACCTGGGCGAGGGGTCGAGCATCATCAACAACTCGTCCATCCAGGCGTACGAGCCGTCGTCGTCGCTGCTCGACTACGCGTCGACCAAGGCGGCCATCAACAACATCACGGTGAACCTGGCGAGCGAGCTCGGGGCGCGCGGCATCCGCGTGAACGCCGTCGCCCCCGGCCCGATCTGGACGCCGCTGCAGCCTGCCACGCAGCCGGAGGAGAAGCTGCAGAAGTTCGGCCAGGACACGCCCCTCGGTCGCGCCGGGCAGCCGGCGGAGGTCGCGCCGGCGTTCGTGTTCCTCGCCTCCCCGCGCGACGCGAGCTACGTCTCGGCGACCGTCGTCGGCGTCACGGGCGGCAAGCCGGTGTTCTGAGCGGAGCTCCGACGGTGAGGTGACGGCGTGGCGCTGCACGTGCCGGACGGCCCGGTCACGCTCGACGACGTCCCCCGGCTGCGGTCGCTGGGGGACGTCGTCGAGCTGCTGCCCGTCGCGACCCCGCTGTACGTGCGGTTCAGCGCCGGCCCGGTGGCCGACGCCGCCGCCGAGAGCCGTGACCACGAGAGCGGTTGCCTCCTTCCGGGCCTCAGCGTGAACCCGCTGGACCCGGAGCCGTGGTGGGACCGCCCCGTGGAGCACTGGGTGGCGCGGCAGCTGTGCCAGTACGCGCACCTCATGACGCCGCAGCGGTTCCCCTGGGCGCTCACCGGCGAGCTCGCCGGGCGAGGGCCGGACTGCGAGCCCTTGCTGGTCGCCGCGGTCCCCGTCGCGTCGATCGACCGCGCCGTCGTGGACGAGGCGGCCGCGCTCTACGCTCGCGTCTTCGACCCCGGCAACGACGGCACCTGAACCGGCCGGACCCCGTCTGACCTGCGGCCGAACCGTGCAGGGCCTGGCCACACCGTGCTGTCCACGCTATTGTGCAGGAGCCCGAACAAATCCTGATCCGGGTGCGCCCGGAGGAAGCAACGAGGCTCCCGATGAGACACCGACCGTCCCCGCGCCGCCACGGCGCCCTCACCCTCGCCGCGGCCGCCGCCGTCGTCGGGCTGACCGCCGGAGGCGCCTCCGCCGCCCCCGCGCCGTCGACCCCGCCCCTGCCCGGCGCGGCCTCCGTGCACGACGCCGACGGCGTCAACGGCTTCAAGACGCCCGCCTACTTCCCGGGCTGGGGCCCGCAGGACGTCGGGTTCGAGGTCGCCGACCTCCAGCGCTCCGGGGCGGTCGAGGACCTCACCCACCTCAACTACGCCTTCGGCAACGTCACGACCGACCTGGTCTGCGACATCACCGACCGCGTCGACCCCGACGAGGGCGCCATCGACCCGGAGACCGGACTGCCCGAGGGGCACATGGAGGGCGACCCGCTCAACGACTACGTGCAGCTCAAGGGCGCCGGCCAGGCCGTGGACGGCGTCGCCGACGGCGCGGGCCAGGCGCTGGCGGGCAACTTCAACCAGCTCAAGAAGCTCAAGGCGGCGAACCCCGGCCTCAAGGTGCTGATCTCCCTGGGCGGCTGGACCTGGTCGGACAACTTCTCCGAGGCGGTCAGCAGCCCGGAGAACCGGCAGCGGCTGGTCGACTCGTGCATCGACCTGTACCTCGACGGGAACCTGCCCGTCGTCGACGACCCGGAGCACGGCGTCAAGGGCGGCGACGGCGTCGCGGCGGGCATCTTCGACGGGTTCGACATCGACTGGGAGTGGCCCGTCGTGGGCGGGGAGCACCCGAGCGACCACCCGGAGGAGGACAAGGAGAACTTCCTGTCCTTCGCGGAGCTGCTGCGCGCCGAGCTCGACGCGCGCACCGCCACCACCGGCGAGGACTACCTCATCACCGGCTTCGCGCCCGCGTCGTGGGCGGGCCGCACCGAGGGCGGCTGGGTCGACCCGCGGCTCGCCGCCGTCGTCGACTTCCTCAACATCCAGGGTTACGACTACGTGGGGCCGTGGCAGGCGGGCAGCACCGGCCACCAGGGCAACCTGCACGAGTACCCCTCGTACGACGACCCGAGCCAGTCGGCCAACTGGGGCCTCGCCGCCGACGGCCTCATGAACGCCTACAAGAACGCCGGGTACCGCGGCGATCAGCTCGTGCTCGGCCTGGCCGCGTACGGGTACGGGTGGAAGGGCGTCGACGACCCGACGCCCGGCGCGCCCGCCAGCGGCGGCTCGCTGCCGTTCACGTACTACGCGCAGCTCCAGGACCGGTTCGCCGAGGGCGGCTTCACCGAGCACTACGACGAGCAGGCCGGGCAGAGCTACTACTTCAACGGCGACGAGTGGTGGACGCTCGACACCCCGCGCTCCGTGACGGCCAAGGCCGAGTGGCTCGCCGAGAACGGCTTCGGCGGCGCCTACCTGTGGGACATCGCCGGCGACGCCGACCGCGACCTCAGCTCCGCACTGGTCCGCACCTTCCAGGCCGCGACGCCCGGGCCCCTCGTCGAGGGCGACGGCGCCGCCCCCTGGTACCCGACCGGCGTCTACACGACGGGCGACGTCGTCTCGCACGACGGCGTCGAGTACGCCGCGAAGTGGTGGACGCGCGGCGTTGCCCCCGCGTCCGTGGCGGCCAAGAAGGACCCGTGGAAGGTCGTCGGCCAGCACGGCGACCACCCCGTCGCCGCCGAGGACTGCGGCCCGGCCTTCGACGCGGGCAAGACGTACTCCACCGGTGACGTCGTCTCCCGCGCCGGCGTGAACCACACCGCCCAGTGGTGGACCCGCGGCGAGCTGCCCGGCAGCGACGTCAAGGGAGCGTGGGACGCCGGAGCGCCCTGCGTCTGACGCCTCCGCATGAGGTAGTGCCTCCCGTCGCCAGGTAGTGCGCGCCGCGTACGACCGGCGTACGGGAGGCCCTACCGGACGGCCGCGGACGGCGGATTTCGGGTCTGCCGGTTCGTTGGGTATCCTCGGTGGGCCGGTTCGTCCGGCGAGGTAGCGTGTCCGAGCGGCCTAAGGAGCACGCCTCGAAAGCGTGTGTGGGTGAAAGTCCACCGTGGGTTCAAATCCCACCGCTACCGCCACCCGAAGGGCCCCACCCGCAAGATTCTGCGGCTGTGGGGTCCTTCGTCGTTCCCCGTACTCCTTTTTCACTCCGTTTTGCGGTTCTTCGTCAGCCCGGTGGGGACCGACGAGAACCGTCAGGAGCGAAGTGACCGCAGCCATGCTCTCGCCGCTCCGCCGAAGGGCTCTGCCTCCGACTGCACCAGAGGCAGCAACGCTTGCGCGACCTCGCTTGCGGTCATCACCTGGCTGTCGGTGAGGTGCCCGGACAGAGCCAGCTCGTCGAACTCGTCCTGGTCGACGATGCCGGCGCGGCCGTCGGCGCTGCGAAACAGGTCCAGCTCCAGGTCGACGTAGGACCACACGCCTCCATCGAGCCTCGGCGGTGTGCAGACATCGATCGTGAGGTCGGTCGTGTCGGTGAACCAGAAGGCGGGCAGCCACCAGGCCCCCTCCGCGATCAGCCAGACAGCATCGTGTTCCTGAGGTTCCTCGCGGCGTCCATCGGGTTGACGGACCGGGTTCCCGCTCCGCGCGCCAAGCCAGGTGCCGTGTTCGTCCTGGCCGAGATGTTCGACCGGCCAGCTGAACCGCTCCGCGCGGGTTCCGTCGATCAGCGAGACCTTTTCCTTAGACATCCTCAGCATGGGGTCCATTCTGTCCGTCCTCTACCGGTTCGAGATGCCCTTCCTGTTGTCGCAGCGGGACGCCCGACGTCGACGCCTGGGTGACGAGCTGGTCGATCACCGTCCGCAGGTCCGGGGCGACGTGGGTCCGCTTCACGTAGTGCCGCACCGTGGTGCCCTCGTCGGCGTGACCGAGCAGCGCGGTCGCGTTGGCGATGGTGGTCGAGTTGGCGACCTGCGTGGCGACGGTGCGGCGGAAGTCGTGCGGCGTGACCGTCGTGCCGATGGCGGCCTGCGCGTCGCGGAGCTGGTCGCGGATCCGGCTCGGTGCGCGCGGCGTGGCGTTCGTCGACGGGAACACGAGGTCGTCCGGCCCGCCGTCGAGCCCGAGGTCCAGCGCCTCGGTGATGGCGGCGACGACGAAGGCCGGCAGCGTGATCGTGCGGCGCGATGTGTCCGACTTGGGCTTGGACTGCCGCAGCAGCCGCCCCTCGACGCGGACGACGGTGCCGGTCACGGTGAGCGTCGGGATCAAAGCCTCGAGGTCGAGGTCCGCCTCCCGCAGTGCCAGACACTCACCGATCCGCAGCCCGGTGCCGAGCATCGTGTCCACGATCTGCGGCAGCAGCGTGATGTTCCGCCGACCGCGAGGGAGCGCGGGGCGGTTCTCCCACTCCCGCACGGCCTTGCGCAGCAGGGCGATGTCCTCCAGCCCGAGCGCACGGACCTCGTCACGTCGCGGCTTGCGCACCGTCACGGCGTCCCGCACCGGGTTGAACGGCGCCGCCCCGTACCGGACGCACATCATCATCACCTGCGACAGCACGTTGCGGGCCTGCCGGGCGGTGTCGAACTTCCGCGCCGCACTCAGCGCCATGAGCACCCGGTTTACCGCGACCGGCGTCACCTCCCGCACCCGCAGCGCCCCGAACGCCGGACGCAGGTCCCGCTCCAGCACGCCGAGGTACGTCGTCAGCGACTGCGGCGTGATCTGACCCTCGACCCGCTTCTCTGACACCCACTGGTCGAAGACGACCGTCATCCGGGACTCCGGCGTGATGGCGGCGCCACCGCTGGTCGTGCCGTCCGTGCTTGCGCTGTGCAGCTTGTCCTCCAAGCGACGCTGCGCAGCGGCACCGGACGGCCCGCGGGCCTCGTACTTGTGGAGGACGCCCGCAAAGTCGCGGTACAGCGCCTGCGCCCGCCAGACGCCGGGGGAGATCTCACGGCGGCGAATCTGCCCCCAGCGTCCCGGCTCGATGGGCTTGCGAGGCATCGGTCAGCCCACCGCGTGGTCGTCGGTAACGCGATCGAGCCAGGCCTCGACGTCGTCGGGCCGGTAGCGCAGCCGGGCGCCGACGCGGACCACGTTCGGCCCGCCACCGCGGCTCGACCATGCGTAGACACAGTGCAGGCTCACGCCCAGGTACTCGGCCAGCTCGTCCGGCGTCATCAGTCGTCGGCGGCTGGTCGTCCGGTCGATCTGGCTCACGCTCGTGGTGCTCATGATCGATACTCCTTCGCTCGGTGAATCTGCCTTCTCCGTTGAGGCCGTTCAGTGGCGGGTCGAGTTCGGAGCGAGGACAGACGGTCCTCGCTACCGTGACGTGGGTGACGAACCGGCAGCGACGCAAGCTCCTGCTCCTCGCTGGATGCCTTATCGCGCTGAGCGGCCTGCTCCAGTTGTTCGTCGCGCGGCAGCCGCTGTTCTTGGTGGTGCTGGCGTGGGTACAGCTCGTCGCCGGTATCGGAGTCGCGATTGCCGCGTATCGAGGTAACGGTGGCGGGTCCGACGATTCGGATGAGTTCCGGGGAGCGCACTAGACACCCGCAAGGATCCGCCGGACCTCGGCCTTCCACTGTGCGTACTCGCGCGCACGGGCGGCTGCGGCGTCGGCGAGGGCCTTGTCTCCGGGGTTGGTCCAGCCGGTGCCGGCGTAGGTCCAGTGCCCGATGACGAGCGTCGTGTCCTCGTCGTCGGCGAGCAGCCGGTTCTCGAGGTCGGCGGTGTCCATCGGGGCACCGTCGCGGTCGGCGTCGGCCTTGAGCTTCTGGAACCTGGCGCGGGCCCGGCGCAGCCGGCCGAGGGGGATGGAGTAGCGCCGGGACTTGCTGGAGAAGTGGCCGCGGAAGCCGAGCATGTGCGCCCACTTGGTCAGCAGCCGGTAGGGGCTGTCGGCGCACTGCCCGCACGTGCAGCCGCCGTCGTCCTCGGGGTCGGGGCCGGCGAGTCCACGGCAGGCGGTGCGGGCGCGTTCGGCGAGCCAGCGGCAGGTGCGGATGAGGCGCTGGTGGTGGGGCCGGGGCGCGTACGGGTCGGTGCCGGTGCCCTTGGTGGAGTACTTGGCGAGGTAGCCGGCCACCTGCTCGGGGCGCAGGTCGTCGGTGCCGTCGTCGTTGTCCGGCACGCCGGAGCGCACACACCGCACGTCGAGCTGCTTACCGAAACGCAGCACGCGCGGGACGTCGCCGCCGTCGACCGGGGGAGCGGTCACCACGACAGACCGAGCGGCGTCCTTGGCAGCTTGCGCCAGCGTCTCGCCATCGAGGGGTGCGGGCGAGCCGGGTCCGTCCGGTCCGTCGAGGCGGATGAGGGCGTGGAAGTGCACCAGGCCGCGCACCTGGTACTCGGCGACCTTGGCGAACTGCACCGACGCGACGTCACGCAGGGCGGATTCGGGGACGCCGAAGCGGCCGGCGACCTGGCGGCGCAGAGCGATGGTGAAGCGGCGCCACAGCTCGGGGGCGTGCCACTGCCACACGACGGCGGAGTGCCAGTCGTAGCAGTCCTCGCACAGCGGCCCGCCGACAACGGGGTCGGTGTCGGAGTGCTGGGCGGTGCACGAGCGCGGACGGCCATGCGGGCAGACGCCCGTGCCGTGGGGGCGGCAGCGTCCGCCGCGCTTGCCTCCGGTGCCGTGCACGTGCCCGAACGACGGCGCGGTGAGGGTGGCGAACACGAGCGGGCTGTCCGCGACGGCGTCGGGGACGGTCTTGCCGCCGAGCAGTCCGGCGCGGATCATTTCGAACGTGTCGCGGGCGTAGACACGGGAGCAGGCGGGACAGACGGACTCTCGCCGGTTGCCGCACGCCCGGTACAGGGTGCCGAGCGGGGCGTCGGTGGAGCTGAACTGCGACAGCACCTCACCCGTGGCCGCGTCGATCGTCGTCGAGGTGCCGTGCAGCCGGATCGGGTGGGAGCAGTAGCCGGTGCGGGCAGCCGCTTCGGCGAAGGCGCCCGTCGTGCGGTCCCGCAGGCGAGCCACGATTCCAGCAGCCTGCGCGTCGTTGAGACCGGCCAGGTCGAGGGGAGCCTCGGGGGAGTGCCCCCAGAAGCCCTCTCCTGCCACCGTGGCCGCGTTCATCAGGCGACCTCGGCGTCCCGCTCGACGGTCGACCTGCGAGGCGATCGCTTGCGCGGCGTGCGCGGCCGCGGCGCCGTCTCGACGGGCTCGCCTGGAGCCTCAGACTGGACGTCGTCGCCCGCAAGAGAGTCCGCCTCAGTCTCGGCGGGCAGCCGCGGCACAGGCGGTGCCGGGTAGGTGGCGGCAACCATCCGGATAAAGTCGTCGGCCCAGTAGTCCGCGCGGACGCGCTCGACGTGGCCGTCGTCCCCGACGAGGTACCCGGCGCCGGGCATCGTGGTCGCGACGTGGTGGGCCGGCGCGGCAGCGGCCATGCCCTCTCCGAGGACCATGCGCGTCTCGGCCGCCGACGCGAGGCGCAGCGCGATCGTCTGGGTGAACAGGTCCCGCATGCCCACGGTCTCCTTGCGCGGGTCCTGCACGAACGCGACGACCATGACCCCGAACGCGCGCCCCTGGGTCAGGATCAGCTTCAACAGAGTCGCGGCCTCGTTGACGACGTCCTTGGAGGCGTAGGCGGTGAGCACGGCGAGTTCGTCGATCATGAGCACGTGGACGGGGTCGCCCGGTGTCGGGGTGAACGTGCGCGACAGGCCACGCATGAGGCTCTGCCGGTTGATGATGACGCGGTGCAGGTCGCCGAGGAGCCGGACGGCGTCGGGCTCGTTCATGGCCACGTGGGAGAACATCGGCGCCCCGACCGAGACCTCGACGCCGCCCTTGAGGTCGACGCCCCACAGTTGCACCATCCCGGCGTGAGAGGCCGGGGCCAGGTTCCCCGCGATACCCCAGAAGATCGACCCCTTCCCCGACCCCGAGCGGCCGACAACGAGGGTGTGCCGCGCCGCGAGGTCGAGACGCCACGGCGACCCATCCGAGCAGCGACCGACGGTGACCCCGCTCGTCTCGATCACGGACGGGATGATCGGCAGGGTCGGCACGTGCAGCAGCTCGCGCATCGTGAGCGACAGTTCGAGCCAACCACCTCCGATCCGGTGGGTCTCGACCGCCTCGGCCCCGACCGACGTCGCGATGGCCTCGGCCGCGGCGGCGACGTCGTCGACGGTGTGCCCGACGCGAGCGCGGACTCGGAAGGTGAGCGTGTTCCCCGAGGTGCGCACACGGCGCAGGCGGGGGATCACCCGTGCCCCGTCGTCGGAGTCTGAGGTCGCCAGGCCGCAGCGGTCGGCGATCGTCGGCCAGCGCTTGCGTAGGTGATGGCGCCAGCCGCGACGCCGGATCGGCCCGCCGAGTACTGCCTCATAGGTCAGCGGGTGCACGACGGACCAGACCGCGCGCAGCAGGCAGAACGCCGGGACGCACCACATCACCGCGTAGCCGGCCACCTTGTGGTCGAGGATGAGCAGGACGTTGCCCAGCACGACGCAGGCCAGCACAAGCCGCCAGGACCGCAGCGTCCACCAGATCAGGTGCCACACCGCCCCGGCGACCGTCCGGATGACGGCCCACGCCGTGCCGAGCGTGTCCATCACGCCGCCTCCGCCCCATCAGACGGACGGTCGTCCAGGTCGTCCCACCACGGCTCGACCGGAGGGAACGCCCGCACCGGTCGGACGAGCTCGCCCGAGTAGTGCACCGCGAACCGCGGCTCGACCCCGGACATCGAGGACCAGACCGTGAACCCTCGGGCGTGGTCCTCGGGCGGGTACTCGGTCACCTCGCCCAGGGACAACAGGCGGGCCAGGTGCTCGGCATCCGCCTGAGAGTCGACGTGCACGCTCACGCGCGTGCGTCCGAGGGCGAGGTAGCCGACCCGGCCTCCGACCCACTCGACCAGATCCCCGGCGACCTGCAGCAGCTCGGCGGGAGCGAGCCCGCCCGTGGGCGCGGACATCAGGCCGCCGCCTTGGCCGTAGGCGGCTTCGCGTCGGTGCGGTCCTGCCCTGGAGCGACCATGCCCGACGCCCGGAACGACCAGGACAGGCGCGGCCGCGGGCCCGAGTCGTCGATCCACGGCAGCGCCGTCAGGCCGGTGAACTCCACCGGCGTCCACGGCAGGGGAGAGGTGTTCTTCGGCGGGACCGGCTGGACCTCGGCCGCGAACTTCACGTTGACGCCGATGTCCTTGCGGTTCGCGTCGTCGTCGCCGTCGATGACCGTGCACTGCCACAACGGCAGCCCGGTCTCCTTGTCCCGCTGCTGCGGACGTGATCCGTCGGCCCGCTTCTCGCCGTTGAAGTCCGCGACCGGCTCCACGTAGCCGCGCAGGAACGCCCCGTTGGGGAAGACCATCGCGTGAGCGATGGGGAAACGCTTGGCGATTGCCATCGTCTGACTCCCTGCATCTCGTGACTAGGTTGACTAGTCATGTGGTTGGACTCACTCAGGATGCATGGCTTGGCTAGTCATGTCAACGGATCGAGCAAGGTTGGCTGACTTGGATGGGCAACGGGTCCTAGGGTGGACGGCATGAGTCTCGATCCCGACGACCCGCGACCGCCCTACCTCCAGGTGGCGACGGCGCTCCGCGCTGCGATCCTCACGCGCAAGATCGAGCCGGGGGACAAGCTGCCCAGCCAGAACGAGCTGGCCGAGCGTTACGGCGTCTCGCGGATGACGATCCAGCAGGCGCTACGTGTCCTCAAGGACGAGTCGCTCGTCGTCTCCCGCCAGGGCAGCGGCGTCTTCGCGCGCGAGCGCACGGAGAAGCCGGTCGGCCTGCGGCCCCACATCGAGAAGGCGTTCGAGGCCGACGAGGTCAGCATCGACTTCCTCGGGTACACCGCCGAGACCCTGCACGGCGCGATCGCCGAACCGCTCGACAAGATCCGCGCGGGTCGGCTCACGCCGAAGTCGATCCGGATCCGCATCTTGGTTTCGGACATGACCCAGCCGCTCGCACTGCCCGTGGCGGTCGACGGCGTCGAGCGTGACTCGGCCGCCGCGCGAGCCCGGATGGCAGACCTGAGCACTCGCTACATCGGCGGTGTCACCGACGCCGTGCAGGAACTCGCAGACCTCGGTCTGGTCCCTGACGCCACGGTCGAGACGCGCCGCTTCGCCGGTGCCCCGATGTTCAAGGCGTACGTCATCAACAGTGCCGATGCCTTCTTCGGCTACTACCCGGTCGTCAAGCACGACGTCCGGACAGCGGGCAGCCAGGTGTCGATCTACGACCCGATGGGCAAGGACACCGTGCTGTTCCACTGGACCGACGACGGCGACATCGAGGCCGTCGACACTCAGTTCGTCATCGAGACCCGCAACTGGTTCGACAGCGTCTGGAACACCATCGCCGTCGAGGACGCCAAGTGACTGACGCCCGCACGCTGCTCTGGTCCGCACGCGCCGTACTGCTCGATTTCGACGGCCCCGTGACGCCGCTCATGCCGGCCCCGCTCAACATGCAGGCCGCCGACGCAGCACGCGCAGCACTGGCCCGACATGGCATCGACGCTGCCGAGATTCGCGACACCTCCGACCATCTCGCGATCATCCGCTGGGCTGGCACCCATGCAACCGAAGCGCTGTCGGCCGTGGAGACCATGTGCATCGAGGCAGAGACCGAAGCCGCCCGAACGTCGCAGCCGACCGCGGGCGCACACGAGCTAATCGCAGCACTCGACCAAGCAGGCGTGCCAGTCGTCATCGTCACGAACAACGCCGCAAGCGCCGCACGGATCTACCTCGATCGGTGGGACCTCACCGCGCATCTGCGCGGAGTTGTCGGACGCCCCGAAGGGCGGCCTCACCTGATGAAGCCAAGCACTCATATGGTCGAACGAGCGCTCCGGCTCGCCGACGCCACCCCTCGTGAAGCAGTCTTGATCGGTGATTCGGTCTCCGATGTTCAGGTAGCTCATGCGGCACGGATTTGGTCACTCGGCTATGCCAAGAATCCGCGCCGAGGCCGAGAGCTTGCCGCTGCCCGCGCCGATGCTCTCACGTCAGCGATCGGTGAACTCCTCCCCCAGGTGAAGCGGTCACACCGGCATATATCATAAAACCTCGTGAAATCGCGAGCGGTGCCGAACAGTAAGGTCTACGTCACGATGAATGAGCATGGAGGGTACTAATGCAATCCACTGCGGGTTCGGCATCGGCTGGCGGAGCGCGCGCCGCAGGCGGAATCTCGAACCAGGCACGCGTGACCGCATGGGCCGCTTCCTACCTCTTATCGGGCCAACCCCTGCCCGCCGAGTTCGGACGCGTGGGCGTTCCTATATCAATTGGTGCGGAAACGGCTTTCGAAGTGGACGACGTTGCCGTCACGACAGACGACTCTGTGTTGCTGATTCAAGCGAAGGGCGGGCTGACGCTCCGCAAAGAACCGACCGCGGACATCGCAAAGGCAATCGGCCAGGTAGTGCGACAGTTCATCGCCGGAGTCCCAAGCGGCACTGGAACACGCCCCCTCGATCCCGAACGTGACATCTTGGCAATCGTGGGCGACGAAAACACCAGTCAACCTGCTAGAGCGATGACCGTCGTTTGCGACAGACTCCGATCCTTACCAGCCAACGTCCTGATCGACTCGACTGCTCGGACGGCTGTCGAAAAGCGAGCCCTCAACTGCCTCATGAGCAATATAAAACACGCATGGCGGGAAGTGACTGGACGTGAACCCCTAGACTTTGAGATTCGAGGGGTTACGTCAGTACTGTCGATAAGGGCCCTTGATCTCGTCAGTGGAGAAGCGTTGGCAGCAGTAAAGCGGACGCTTGAGGGTTCACTGCTCAAAGCTACCGACGTCGATCGCGCATGGGCCGAGTTGTGCCAAATAGGTCTAGAGTTAGCCACCGAGCAACGCTGGCTGGATCGCAACGGCCTCGTGCGGAGTCTCACCGTAGATGTCGGACCTGAACGGCGCCTCGCTGCAGACATCCGACAATTACGCGAAAGCACGCGTACAACGTTGACCGCCATATCCCGACACGCGACGCTCCGGCTCGCGGAAAAGGAAATCTCAGTCCGGCGCCAGCAGGTTGACCTACTACTCGCGGACGATGCCAATTGTGTCCTGGTCGGTGTTCCGGGATCGGGCAAGTCTGGAGTTCTCGCATCCCTCGCCGACGAACTCGGGCGCTCTGGCCAAGACGTCATCGTCCTGGCAATCGACCAGCTAGGGCTGAGCGCTGGCTCGGCGAGGACCGAACTTGGCCTCAACTTTGATCTTTCCGCCGTCATCCGCGGGTGGACGGGGGCGGGGAGCGGTACTCTCATCCTCGACGGACTAGATGCGGTTCGGAGCGAGGCCAGTGCTTGGCTGCGGGAACTGTGCCTATCGCTTGAGGATACGCGGTGGCGTGTGGTGGCGAGCATACGTGAATTTGACCTGCGTCACAGTAGGGAATGGCAAAAGGTGTTCCCCGGTTCGCCGCTCGCCGACGAGAATCTGGATCAGACCCTGGCGTCGGTCAGACACATGCGCATGAACCCGTTCTCCGACCAGGAACTATCGAATCTTTCGGAACAGAGTGCAGACGTCTCAACTTTGCTACGGAACTCCTCCGAGGGGCTACTTGAACTACTAAGAGTGCCGTTCAACCTCAGCATAGCTGCCGACCTGCTTAGCTCGGGGCAGTCACAAGAGTCGCTGTCAGCGTTGGCGAGCGAAGTCGAACTGCTCGATCGATACTGGCATGCGCGGATTGCCGACGTGGCTGACGGCATTGGCCGGCGCCAGGTGGTCCGTCGCGTAACTCGAACAATGCTTGAATCGCGCCGTCTGAGCGTCGACTCTGATGCCCTCGCTGACGCACCGAGTGCCCCGTATCTTGCGCTACTCCGCGATGGAGTCCTGGCGGAATCCAGCGGAATCCTTAGATCTGGTGGCCGCGCCCGAGTTGGATTCTCACACCATACTCTATTTGATTTTGCGGTCGCCACGCTGGTCTTCGTTGAAGATGACCGTTCGCGTCTCAAAGCGGAACTCGACTTGGACCCCAACCTCGTCTTCCTAGCACGGCCGAGCATCGATTTTCACTTAGCGGACCTTTGGCGCGCCACGAGTGATCACAATCTGTTCTTTGAAGAAGTCTTCAAGATTGCGGAATCTGACCATGTGCTCGCTGGCATTGCAGCCGGTTCGACATTTCTCAGCGGACTAGACGATCACCCAGACACCCAAGACCTATTCTCGCGGCTCGAACTGATGGCGGACCGCGAACGCGTCGCCACAGTTATCGCGTGGATAGTGGGCGCGATGGAAGCGGCGGGCGGGATCGAGATTGAGATTGAGAGAATCCGGTCCCGGCTGTCTGTTTGGGCAGCGTTCGCTGGACGTCTTAGTACGATGCTGTCGACCGAATACAATCGGGCACTTGCGTATCAAGTGTCACGGCTTCACCTGCAGCTCGACACGGTCGTCGAACTAGGCCAAGGCCCGGACGATGCCGAAGAAGTGCGTGCAAGCGCTGTTCTAGGCTTGCTGTCTCTCGCCCTGGCGGAGCCAGAAGCTAGGGGATGGCTGATCGTCAATCTAGCCCGCCTTCTCCCTAAAGCCCTCGCCGTGCAACCCGCGTCGTCCGGCACGGTGCGCGAACTCGCGAGCCCTGCGCTACTCGAAATACTGCCATCGCGCGTTTACTGGGCACTCGTCGATGAGATCGCGATCTTGGCGCAGGCAGATCCCGAAGCGGCGACTGACCTTCTAGTCGGAATTTGGGAGTACTCTCCTGATAGTGATGAGGTTACGACGCTTTCCGCGGGGGTCGTGGGACTCACTAGCACACGGCGCCAAGACGCGAACCACGTTAAGTGGCAGATCGGGGAGGAGTTCGCGGATTTCGCTATTGCCGCGGGAGTTGAGCGTGCGTCACGCGTTCTGGTGGCGGTGTCCGGGTCGGCTGAGGGCTATTCTTCCAGATTCTCCTATGGCATCACGTTCGGTGACGCTCTCGGTACTGTCCAACAGGCTTTCGGAACGTTACGGCACGAACCTGGTATGGGTGCCGGGCAGAAGATTCTTGATTCCCTTGTAGCGGCACTTGCTGATGCCCCATCTGATGATGTGCGCGCAAGCCTGACCGTCCTTACTCGGTCCGTCTCGCATCCGGCCATTTGGCGTTCAATCCTCTCGGCAGCAGCACAACACCCCAGCGACCTCGGTCGGATCGTGCTACCGGTCCTCGAAGCCGGGGGGCTATTGGCGAATCCCGACACGAGGCGTTCTGCAGTTGGATTGGCCGTGGCGTGCGCAGCGTGCAGTTCGGATGCTTGGGTCGAACTCGAGCGAGCGCTATTGCGCGCGATCGATATCGTGTCTGAGAATCGTCACGTTTCGGACGTTCTGTGTGATGAGGTGCTGGCCGTATTCCCGCCGGAGATGCTTTCGGACCCGCAACTCAAGCTCCGGCGTGCTGCGCTCAGTAGCATCGATGTGTCAGCTATTCCAGAACCCTCTGAGTTCGAGGAGGCTGAATGGGAGGACCGGACGGGCATCGACGAAAGCGACTTGACCGGACTTGATTCGAAACGTCAAAAGTTGGGCCGTCTGCTTATTTCGGCGCTAGAGACTTTCCGAAGTACTGATAGTCCAGATGCAGGCCCGCTCTATGATGCACTTAAGTCGAACCTGGAAGCTGCTGAGTATTTGCCAGATGAGCCCAGCGCTCTAGTGTCGGCAGTAGTTGATGCCTGCGATGCGTTGGTCGGTAAATCAGCATTGAGTCCGGACGATCCGGTCGCCATTCGCGCCCTTGAGTTGATTCTTGCGGTATCGAGTGACGAGAAGGGTGCGCTGGCATGATGGCATGGAGTGCAACGAATGCCCGGGCCGCTGGCCTTGTGCTAGTGCGCCTCTGGTGTCGAGCCGAGTGGCGGGCATCAAAGGCGGGGCCCCGAATCAGGTCCCGCCTTTTGGAGATGCTAACTGACGACGACGATGTGCAGAGGCTTCGGGCTGCGGAGGTAGCACATCTTCTTGGAGACGGTGACGCAGAATCTTCTATGGCTCTAATACAATCTCGGCTACTGGTCGAGAGCAATCCTCACGTTTCAGCGATTCTGATGTCGGGTCTCGCCGGTTTTCGTTTTGAGCACCCCGAAGATGTCGACACGATTCTTTCCGATGTCGCCTCCCGCGAGCCTTGGGCGGCTGTCTGCGTCTCCGGTGATTCCGACGGCGTCTCCGGTGATTCCGACGGCAATGACCCACGAGCTCGCGTACTGGTTTCTTTAGTGTTATGGCTCGCCTTTCGCGGGCAAACCGACTTTGCCTCTCAGGCCGCGCGGTCTTGGAGTGATGCGCCGACGAAGAGCGAGGCTAGCCGTTTCGCGTTGCATGAGGTTCGTGGCTGGTTGGCTCTATCGGTGCCCGACTTCGATGTGCGTGGCCGAGCTTTTCATTTCGCCGCCGCATCAGCTAGGGCTCTCGCGGATCTGGTTGATGAAAAGAATTCGGAGGAGCAAATACGCGGGGCGTTTCGTGGGGCCGATGCTCTGGTCCATGCTGTTTATTTTTCGAGTGGTGCGTATGGCGAGGGCGACGAATTGCCGTCACGTCCACCGGCGGGTTACACGCCCGAAGCGCTCCCGGTACTCGATGCTCTTGCGGAGCTTCGCCATCCGGCTATTGTCTACTACTTGGTGGAGACGGCTGGGCACTTGGCTAGTATTGACCCGAAGGGTTCGTTCCAGGTCGTCCATAAGGCCGTCCGGCCGGATGAACCGTTTGCGCACGATTCGCTGGCGGCAGATGTAACGGTGAGTTTAATTGAGCGGTACCTGGCTGATTATCGCGAGCTGGTGGTTTCGGATCAGGAATTGCTGTCCCAGATTCGAGCCGTCCTAAATGCATTCGCCAAGGCAGGGTGGTCGGCGGCGGTTTCTCTTTCCTATCGACTCGGGGCGGTGTTCCGCTAGGCGATGTTTTGCATTTCTCGCACTGGGGTGACTCTAGGTGCCAGCGCAAATTTGTGGAAGGCGTATCGGAGATGTTTCGATGTGCCCTGTGAGAAGTTTCCTTACTGGCTCAAGGCGCGGTTCCGCCGCGCTGCCGGCGCCGACGGCGCGGGGCCCCGCGCTTCGCTCGCTCCGCTCGCTGCGCGCACCCCACCCCGCGGGCCGGCCGCATGACGAAGGGCGGCCCCGGGTTAGTCCCGGAACCGCCCTCGAGTCGTGAGTCCTCGTTGCTCAGTGTGACGTGAGCTCCTTCTTGCCATGCTGCGGCGTCTCACGCCGGACTGCCGCGATCAGCGCAGCGAGCTCCGGGATCACCTGAGGCTCGCCGTCGAGCGCGGCGTCAACCTGGTCGAGCTCTCGCGGGGTCAGCTGGATGACACGGTCCCGGAGAAGCACCTCGCGGGCATGTTCCATCGCGGCGCCGAGCACGAACGCGGACACGTCCTGTTGCTGGGCTGCGGCTGCCTCGCGGATCGTGGCGAGTGCCTCAGGCGAGACTCGCATGTTTAGGCGTTCGGACCGCGCGTTTGCGGTGGGCATCTCTACTCCCTGTGCCAGGTGGGTCTGTGGTGGGCGCTGATCCACCAATGTGCATCCATCGTACGTACGTGGTGCGTACGGTTCAACTTGGATCCACAGTGGCGAACGTCGCACGGAGGTCCTTCGTGGTGAGGAAGAGGTTGAGTTCGTGGTCCAGGAAGCGCCGGAAGCCGTGCTTGAGGTAGAAGCAGGCGGCGTCCTCATGGAGCGCGTGGACGACGACGATCTCGAAGCCGATGTTGTCCGCCGCAGCCAAGAGCTTCTGCAGGGCGTCTAGCAGGAGCAGGCGTCCGGCGCCGTGACCCTGGTAGTCGCTGTCGACCGCGAGACGCGCGAGGAGCATCGCAGGGACGGGGTAGCGGCGGCTGCGTCCCGTGGCCGAAGCCGCATCGGCGGCAGACAGCTCGTACGTGCGCATCGAGTAGTAGCCCGCGATTCGGCCCTGCTGCTCGTCGAGGAGCAGTGTCGTCCGGACGTTGTCTCTCTTCTCGCTCTGGCCGGCGTACTTGGTGAGCCAGTCGTCGAGCTCGGGTTCGCCGCAACTGAACGGATGGAGCTTGAGGGCCGCCGAGTCGAACGGCTGCGTGATGAGCATCCTGCTGAGTGCCTTCCGTCCGCGGTGACGAGTGCTGCTGCGGTCACCATAGAGCCACGCGGAGACGCTGGGGCTGGCGCCGTCAGGATCGTCGCGTTCCGGCCCCGCACCGACAGCCGAGCATCCGGCCGGCTCCGGTCCGCATCAAGGGCGCCTGCGGCGTCGCTGCGCGATGGCCTGCGGCCACCCTTGACCCGGACCTTCGCCGACCTCTTGTGCTCCGCTATCGGGACGGCGCCTCCGAGTGTCCCCACCGGCTGAGGTGCCGACAGGTCGCCGAATTGCCTCCGTTTTGAACGGCGGATCGGTGCCGGCGGGTACAAGGCGGTCCAATGAGCAGCGCCGCGAAAGAGCAGGTCAGATGGCAGAACGACCCGAAAATGCAGGGGCGACCAACGCGCCGTTTTCAAGCCCACCGCTACCGCCACCCGAAGGGCCCCACCCGCAGCATGGTGCGGGTGGGCCCTTTGCCATTCCCCGCATTCCGCTCGGCCTCACGGCCCGCACTCAGTACGTGGTGCGCCGCCTGCCGATGGCGCCGGCGATGGCGACCGCCGTCGCGAACAGGGTCACGATCATTGCTGCCTCCATGATCGACGCATCGAGGGGAAGCATCGGGCAACCGGCAGGTACGTCGTCGTCCAGGCACGTGCGCCACGGCTGCATGAAGAAGACGACGGACACGACGCCCCCCAGTACGGCCAGCGCCGTGCCGCCGACGAGCATCACGGTCGACGCGCGAGTCCTCATCTGGCGACAGTAGGGGGCGGTCGGACCTCGGGCTGGGCGCCGGGCAAGACTTCACCCGGGACTACTCCTGGTCGAGCGCGTCCCAGTCCCTCCGGAGCAGCCCGAACACCCACGAGTCGGAGACGTCGCCGTTGACGACGCAGTCCTCGCGCAGCGTTCCTTCGTGCACGAACCCCAGTTTCTCCAGGACGCGGGCGGACGCCGCGTTGCGGGTGTCGGTCTCGGACTGGACGCGGTTGAGGGGCAGCGTGTCGAAGCCCCATCCCAGCAGGGCGCGCGCGGCCTCGGTCGCGTGGCCGTGGCCCCACATCGACTCGCCGAGGCAGTAGCCCAGCGTCGCGCTGCGGAAGTCGGGGTTCCACTCGAACAGGCCGCACCAGCCGACGAAGGCGCCGTCGGAGGTGCGGTCGATGGCCACCCGGGCGCCGGTGCCCTCCTCCTCGATCGTCCGGGACATGGCGACGAAGCGGTTGGCGCGGGCCCGGTCGGTCCACGGCGGGGAGTCCCAGTAGCGCAGCACGTGGGCGCTGCTGTGCATCGCGTACAGGGCGTCGGCGTCGTCGTCGGCGACCGGCCGCAGCCGCAGACGGTCGGTGGTCAGCGTGGGGGTGGGCAGCGGCATGCGCCCATCGTGAGCGAATGCGGTGCGGCCGTCACGGCGAATTCCCCGTCCGACCGCACGACGTCGCGCCGATGATTCCGCCGCCGTCGCACCGTCTGCAGGGTGTCCGTCGACCGAGAGGCGCACCATGAAGCTGCTGCTGACGTCCGCAGGCGTGCGGAACGCGACCATCCGCACCGCGCTGGACGACCTGCTCCCACGACCGGTCGCGGACTGCACGGCCCTCGCCATCCCCACCGCGCTGTACGGGCACCCGTGGGTGGGCCCGGGACGGAACGCCTGGAACTTCATCACCGGCACCACGGACCACATGACCGGCCTCGGCTGGAAGTCGGTCGGCGTGCTCGAGCTGACCGCGCTGCCAAGCATCCCCGAGGAGCGCTGGGTGCCGCTGGTGCGGGAGACCGACGTCCTGCTGGCCGCGGGCGGCGACGCCGGCTACCTCGCGTACTGGATGCGCCGCTCGGGCCTGGCCGACCTGCTGCCCACGCTGGACGACACCGTGTGGGTCGGGATGAGCGGCGGCAGCATGGTGATGACGCCCGCGATCGGGGAGGAGTTCGTCGGCTGGCTGCCGCCCGACGGCGAGGACGCGGCCACGCTCGGCGTCGTCGACTTCTCGATGTTCCCCCACCTCGGCCATCCCGACCTGCCCGACAACACGGAGGCCGCGGCCGAACGGTGGGCGGCGAGGCTCGGCGGGCCCGCCTACGCCGTCGACGACGAGACGGCGTTCGTGGTCGCCGACGGCGCCGTCGAGGTCGTGTCCGAGGGGACGTGGCGGAAGCTGGCCTGACCGGCGGGCGCTGTACCTTGGCCTGCGGCGGCCGGGCACCGGCCGGCGTCACCCGGCCCGACGGCCCCCCTCAGCAGGAGACCAGCACCGCATGACCACGCACCACGACGGATACCCGGACGAGCAGGGACCGAGTCCGCTCCGCGCAGCAGCGGTGGTCGGCGTCGCGCTCATCCAGGCGGGCCTCGCGGGGCTGTTCGTGACCACGTGGTGGCGCCACGTGCAGAACGTCGTCGAGTCGCCGGAGGTGCTGCCGGCGCTCTTCCGGCTGCTGTCCGCGGTGCTGTTCGTGTGGGTCGTCGTCGCGGAGGTCCGCGGGCTGGTGCGCGGACGGCGGTCGCCGCTGCTGGTGGTCTCGCTCGGGGCGGTCGCCACCGTCGTCGTGCTGCTGCTCGAGGTGCTCACGCCCCGCTGACGGTGCCCCAGGCAGAAAGAACCTGACGGAGCGGCCGGGCACCGGCGATGCTGAGGCGTGCTCCCGACGTTCGCCCCCGACGCCACCGCCGACGACGCCCGCGCCGCCCTCGAGGCCGCCGGCTGGCGGGAGATCGGGACCGGCGACTGGGCGTGGGTGCTCGCGTCCCCGGACGGCACGCTCGCCGCGCGCGTCACGCCGTTCGACCCGGCGTTCCGGATGTTCGCCGACGCCTGCCTCGCCGGACCGCCGAACCCGTTCCTGGTGCGGGTGGACGACGTCGTCCCGCTCCGCCACCGCGGCTACGTCGTCGTCATGGAGCGGCTCCACCCGGCGGACGAGGGCCGCGCCCGGGACCTCGTCGCGTCCCTCGGCATCACGAGCGCGTCCGACCCGACGCCGCCCGCCGGCGCGAGCGCCGAGCTCGCCGACCACCCCGACGTCGTCGACCTGCGCCGGCGGATCGAGGACCTGCTCGCCGCCGGCGCCCGCCGCTACCGGCTGTGGGGCGGCGCGGACATCCGGCCCGGCAACATCCTGCAGACCGCGGACGGCGAGCTCCGGCTCACCGACCCCGTCTTCGTGCACGGCCCCACGGTGTTCGAGTCCATCCGCGACGGCCGGGCGGACCTGCTCGCCGACTTCTCCCGCGCTGACCTCGAGGACTTCCTGCGCATCCCCGCCTTCGTGCCCGGACCGGACACGGACGCGCTGCGTCGCGCGCTCGACGGCCTCGTGCTGAGCGACGCTCAGCGGACGACGTCGTAGACCACGTGCACCGCCGTCGTCGACGGCGTCGCGCTGCGCTGCACCAGGGCGTGGCGGTGGCCGCCCACGAAGAGCGGCGTCCCGTCGCCGAGGACGACGGGGGAGAGGTGCAGGCTCAGGACGTCGAGCAGGCCGGCGTCCAGCGCGGAACCGACGGTCGCGCCGCCGCCCATGAGGACGACGTCCCGGTCTCCGTCGCCGGCTTCCGCCGCCTCACGGGCCTGCGTGACGGCGTCGCGCAGGCCGGTGGTGACGAACGTCCAGAACGCGAGCCGCGTGCGTACGGGCGGGTTGCTCGTGACGACGAAGAACGGAGGCCGGCCGACCTCGCGGGCTCCGTAGCCCACCTCGTCGTTCCAGCCCTGCGGCCCGTCGACGACGTCGAACAGGTTCCGCCCCAGCACGACGGCGCCGCTGCTCGCCGTGGCGGAGCGCAGCTGCTCCCGGTCCACCGGGTCGTCGCTGAACGCCCACGTGTGCAGCGCCTCGCCGCCGTCGCCGAGGCCGTTCTCGGGCCCCGGGTTCGGCCCGGTGACGAACCCGTCCAACGAGATCGAGATGTCGCCCACCACTCTGGTCATGGATGGCGGACCGCTACGACAGCGCGAACTCATCGCCGGCCCGGGGTCGGCGAGGGAAGGGGCCTTCAGTCGACGATCCCCACGACGGCGAACGGGTCCGGTGCGCAGGACGCGCTCGGGTCGATCTCGCAGAGCGTCTTGGCGCCCTGGAGGTCGACGGAGATCCGCGCCTCGCCGATGGGCATGTCGTCCGGCACTCGGACGGTGGCCTCGGCGGCGCCAGCGTCGTCGGGATCGAGAACCGCGACGCTGGCGGAGTAGTAGCGGCTGCCGAGGTCGTCATTGCCCGTCCCATCCACCCGCGAGCCGATCGAGATGCCGTACCGGGCACCGCCCGGCAACGTGGACGAGCACTCGGCATGGTGGCCGACACCGCTGACCACGACCGTCAGCTCGTCGCCGGGAGCGACGCTCGTCGGGTTCACGACCGGGTCCTCGGGGGAGCAGTAGGCAGTGGGGCGGAGCGCGTCGGCGAGGCCGCCGCACCCGGCGAGCACTGCTGTCACTGCGACGAGGCAGGTGGCGAGCACGCTCCGACGTCGGCTGGTCCTCGACATGGCACGAACGTAGCGGTCCTCGACCGTCGGTGGGGATGTCGAGGAGGGATCGCGGCGGCAGGGCGTCGTCGCGCCGGGCCGCCGTACGATCCGGGGAGCCCGCCCGAGACACCGGAGTCCAGATGCACCCACGACCGTCGTCTTTCCTTGTCCCCGCACCGCGGTCGTACGACGCCGCCTGGACACGATGGGGCATGTGGTGGCTCCCGCTCGGCCCGGCGCTCGTGGCGTGCTACGCGACGGTGATGGTGCTGACGATCCTGGTGCTGGAGCCGCTGGCGGCGATGCCCGGCATGACCCAGGCGGAGATCTCCGGGGCCCTGGCGGCGGCGGGCTGGACGGTGGTGGGCAACGTCCCGTTCCTGGTGGCGTGGGCCGCGCTCGGGGTCGGGCTGTCGGTCGCGGGGTGCGCCGTCGCGCTCCGGCGGCGGGTGGCCCCCGACACCGCGGTGGCGTGGCAGCTCGCCGTACTTGCGCTGGGCGCGCCGGCGTACTTCTGGGGCAGCTTCGGCATGGGCATGAACCTCGCCGACACCTTCATGATCACCGGCGGTGACCACTCCGCCGTCCCGCCGGTCCTGTACGCCGTCAGCGGCGGGGCGCTCGTGGCGCTGGTCGTGCTCCAGGTGCCGCGCGTCGTGGTGCGGGTACAGGTGCGGCGCGGCTGACCGCCCTCACCGCTTGGCGAGCAGCCGCGCGATGCGGGCGTGCGTCATGAACGACTGGTTCATGCGCCGGTAGGCGTGGAAGTTCAGCACCACGTGGGCGTCCTGGCGCGGGTAGAAAAACAGGTGGGTGGCGAAGTGCCCCAGCCCGCCGACGGGCTCGGGCAGCCCGCGCAGGAAGGGCGGGGTGAACTCACCGAACCGGATCGTGACGGTGCCGGCCCCGTAGTGGATGCCGCGCCGCAGCCGGTGCCGGGGCCGGCTCATCCAGGCGAGCGTCGCGGGGGAGACGAGGCGGCCACCGTGCAGGGCGCGCTGGAAGGCCACGAGGTCGGACGGCGGGGCGACGATGCCGCCGCCGGCCCAGTCGAGGCTCATGCTGAGGGCGCGGCTGAGCTCGTGGTCGCCGATCCAGAACGGCGCGACGTCGAGGGCGGCGAGGTCGTGGGGCGTGCCGGCGTCGGTGTACGGGGTGGAGCTGCGCTCCATCCCCGCGGGGGCGAGCACTCGTTCGTGCAGGACGTCGTTGAACCGGCCCCCGGTGACCTCCTCCACGACCCTGCCCAGCAGGACGAAGCCCGGGTCGCCGTAGCAGAACCGCTCGCCCGGACGCCCGACGGCGGGGTGGCCGCGGACCTCGTCGAGCAGCGTCGCGGGCGTCCACCGCCGGTCGGGCCGCCCGGCCGTGACCTCGATCGAGTACGGCGTCTCGCGGAGGCCCGACGGCTCGAAGAGGTCGGGCAGCCCGCTGGTGTGCGTGAGCAGGTGCTCGACGGTGACGTCGGTGCCGAGGTCGACGCCGGGGGCCGCGGGGAGGCCGTCGAGGTCGCTCCCCGGGAGCACCTTCCCCACGGGGGTGTCGAACCCGAGGCGCCCCTGCTCGACGAGCGTCGCGACGAGCGTGGCGGTCATGACCTTGCCGACGCTGGCCGCGTGGAACGGCCGCGACCCGCCGGACTCGAGCTCCAGGCCCGGCGCGACGACGAGCACCTGAGGCGGCGGCATCGACGGGCGCCGTCGGGCGATCCTGTCCAGCGCCGACCTCAGGCGGTCGACCTCGCGTGACGTGCTCATGGCTCCTCCTCCGACATCCCCTACCTGTCTCATAGACATGTCTACTAGACAGGTCTATGAGGGTCAACGGTCTAGGGTCGGACCATGGCGCACGTGATCCTCGGGCTGCTCCTGCTGCGGCCGGCCAGCCTGTACGACCTCGTCAAGCACTTCGAGGCGTCGGTCTCGTTGTTCTACAGCGCCAGCTCGGGCAGCATCCGGCGCGCGCTGGAGACGCTGCTGACCGGCGGGCTCATCGAGGTCGCCGACGTCACGCCCGGCGCGCGCGGCCGCAAGACGTACCGCGTCACCGACGCCGGACGCGCGGACTTCCGTGCCTGGCTGACCGGCCCGGTGACGGGTCCCGACGCGGAGGCCGCCGTCCTGCCGCGCCTGTTCTTCCTCGGTCTGCTCGAGCCGGACGAGCGCGCCGCCGTGCTGCCGCGGCTCACGGCACGGGTCGAGCAGGACGTCGCGCGGCTGGAGGCGCTCGAACAGCGGCTCGCCGTGCAGGAGGTCCCCGACGAGCTCGGCGAGATGTTCGCCTTCCAGCGCGCCACCCTCGACTACGGCCTCGCCTCGGGCCGGTTCGCCCGCGACTGGTTCCGCCGCTACGGGCGGGAGCACGACGCCGGCACGCCGTGAGCGACAGGTGGTGCGCTTGCTATTGTCGTGCCGCCGGTCAAGCAGTGGCCGGTCCGCTCTGAGCAGTGTCGGAGGCGACTGTGCCCACAGACACCACCGTGACCGGTGAGCCCTCGGGCCTCCGTGCCCCACGCCTGGTGGGCTCCTTCCGTCTCGACCTGTCGTCCGACAGCTGGACCTGGTCGGACGGCGTCTTCCGCCTGCACGGCTTTGAGCCGCACGAGGTGGTGCCCACCACGGACCTCGTCCTCGCCCACACCCACCCGGACGACCGCGACGACGTCCGCGCCGCCCTCAGGACGGCACCCGCGACGGGGGCGTTCTCGAGCGTGCACCGCATCGTGACGGCACGACGCCGCGAGCTCACGGTCGCCGTCGTGGCCAGCGCGGAGGACGACCAGCACCGCGACGAGGCGGCGGGCTACTTCCTCGACCTGACCTCGGACGTCGCGAAGCGGGCCGGCGCGCGGGCCTCCGCCGACATCCGGGCGGCGGCGACGACCCGCGGCGTCATCGAGCAGGCGAAGGGCGTGCTCGCCGTCGTCTACGACGTCGAGATCGACGCCGCCTTCGAGCTGATGAGGTCGGCGTCGAACGACCACAACGTGGCCGTGCGGGACCTGGCGAGCGCCGTCGTCGACGTCGCGCACCGCCGCGACGTCGACCGCCGCGCGACGCTCGACCGCGTGCTGCGCCGCGGCTGACCGCGGGCGCGATCAGTCCTCGGTCCGGCGCGTCTCGACGGGCCCGGTCTCGTCCGCGAAGCTGAGCCGCCGCGCCACCACGTCCTCGGCGACGTCCTCGAGCGCGCTGCCCCGCCCGAACGCGTGCGCGCGCAGGACGGCGAGGGCGTCGTGCGGCTGGAGCCGCAGCTGCGCGGACACCATGCCCGTGGCCTGGTCCACGCGCGCCCGTGCGGACCAGCCGACCTGGTCGATCTCCCCGAGCACGGCGGTGCCGATGGCGTCCGCGAGGAACTGCGCGTCCTCGACGTCCCGCGCCAGCACCCGCCCCGGGCCGACCACGAGGCCCAGCACCCCGACCGGCTGGCCGCCGACGTGCATGGGGATGCCGAACCACCTGCCGTCGCCGGCGGCCTCGCCGGCGAGCTGCGAGAACACGGGGAACGGGTCGTCGTCCCCGAGGCCGAGGGGCGCGGAGACGATCGTGTCGTGCTCGAACGCCTGCCGCCCAGGACCCTCGCCGAGCACCTCCTGGATGCCTTCGACCCGCGCCGCGACGGCGTCCGTGCTGGTCACGGCAACCGGCTCGCCCGCCAGGGTGGCGAGCGTGAGGCTGCCACCCTGCGCGCCGAGGATCGTGGTGCACGCCCGGCACATCCGCGCCGCGACCGTCGCGTCAGGGTCGAGTCCGGCCAGGGTCCGCGCGAGCAGGCCCAGCAGCTCGGAGGTGTTCACCGATCGCTCCGTCCTGTCGCCTCCCGGCCAGTGTGGCACCGATAGGCGATGCACACGGAGCGCGACGCCGGCTCAGCGGTCGAGGTCGCCGATGACGTCGCCCTCGCCGCCCAGGACGAGGGTCCGCACGATCGCCTCGGCGACCTCCCGCTCGGTGAGCCCCCGGCGGTCCGCCGCCGTGTGCAGCACGGCGCGGGCCTCGTCCTCGGGGCAGTCGTTCGACGCCATGATCGCGCCCACCGCCTGCTCGACCGTCGCCCGGTCGGTCATGGTGCGGTACAGGCCGGCGACGGCGTCCCCGAGGTCGGCGAACTGGAGCTGGAGACGCACGGCGTCCGCCGCGAGCGCGGCGTGCCCCACGGCGGCGTCGACCAGGCCGGCGGGCCAGTCCCCGGGCGTGCGGCTGTACACGTTGATCGCCACGCGCGCGCCGGGGCCCACCTCGGCCGGGACGGCGAGCGCCTGCACGAACCCCTCGGCCTCCGCGGCCGCCTGCCAGGCCTCCCAGCCGGGCACCATGTCGGCGAGCCTCGTGGTCAGCACCGTGCCCCGCCGCATCGCGTCGATGCAGGGCCCGGTGTCGGCGCGCGCCTCGGCCTGGTCGCAGCGGCCCGCGCCGGGCGTGCTGCTTCCGGCGCGCAGCGAGATGCCGTGCTCGCGCAGGCTGATGCTCGCCTCGACGTCGTGGCCGAGCACGGCCGCGGCGCGGATCGCGCACTCGTCGAGGTAGCGGGACAGGGTCATGGGCGTCACGCTACCCGCGCGCCCCGACCCCGTCCCGCGGGTCTCCTCGACGGTGCCCGTCAGCGGTGCACCTCAGCGGCGACCGACCAGCCGGTCCACCTGGAAGAGCGTCGTCGTGCCGGAGACCTCGTTCGCGACGGCGAGCAGCGGCCGGTGGGTGGGGGAGTCCGACGCGGGAATGAACGCCAGGCCCTCGGGGCCCAGGTCGCCGGCGCCGGCCAGCGCGTCGGCGGGGGTGGCACCGTCGTCGATCGCGTCCTCGACGGACACCCCGTAGTCGCGGTTCGAGACGTAGGTGACGAACGCGGCCCGCTCGGGCCGCGTGATGTCGTAGACCACGACGCCGCCCGCACGCTCCAGGCCGACGAAGGCGTACGTGCGACCCGACACCTCGCCGATGGTGAGGTTCTCCGGCTCGGGGCCCTTGTCGTCGCTGCGGCCGTCGCCCTTCGTCTCGGTGTGGTTGGTGTTGAACGCGTCGCCGAGCGCGTCGGCGGTGACCCGCTCGAGCTCGTCGCCGGAGTCGAAGACGAGCTCGCCGTCGGTGCTCCAGATCGAGAACGACCGGCCGCCGAAGGCGTACAGCTCCTCGTAGCAGGAGCCGTCGGCGCGCAGGCCGGACGCCGTCGTGACGTTCAGCCGGCCGAGGTCCGCGTCGCCGAGCAGGCCGGCGGCGGGGGAGTCCTCGCACACGGGCGCGAGGCCGTCGTCGCCCAGGTCCTTGACCCGCGCGGGCTCGACGTAGTCGCCCCACTCGCGGGCGTCGCCCTCGTTCGCGGTGACGAGGTAGGTCTGGCCGCGGGAGGAGTACGACGCGATCCCGTCGGGCATGTACAGCCCCCGGACGGGCACCTCGCGGACGGCGGCCCCGCCGTCCTTGTCCGAGGGGCCGATGCCCTGCCCGGGCACGGAGTGGTCCTTGCTGCCGAGCGACCACAGGTCGGTGGTGCGGGCGCTGCGCAGGTCGACCTCGGCGACGGCGTTCGCCTCCTGGAGCGCGACGTACGCGGTGCGGGAGTCTTTCGACACCGTCACGTACTCGGGCTCGAGGTTGCGCGACACACGGTGCTCCAGCGACCCGTCCGGGCCGGCGACGTCCGGCCCGAAGACGCGGACGCCGTCGGGCAGCCGGTCGCCCTCGAAGGCGTGGAACGTCGCGGTGCGGACCGCGGCCTGGCGCACGGCCGGGGCCTTCCGCCCCGAGACGCGGTCGGGGAGCGCGACGACGGAGACGGTGCCCTCGGGGTCCACGCCGAAGTCGTCCGCCGGCTCGCCCTCGTTCGCGACGACGGCGCTGCGGCCGTCGGGCGTGATCGTCACCATGTCGGGCAGGGCGCCCACGCGCCACGCGCCGATCGCCTCGCCGGCGCCGGCGGCGTCGAACAGCACCAGCCAGCCGTCGGAGACCTTGTCGGGCGACTCCACCGCGACGACGCCGAGCCCGTCCGGGCGCACGGCGACCGAGTTCGCGACCGCGCCGTCGGGCACGGTCGAGCCGTCCGCGGCGCGCACCCCCGTCGTCTCGAGCGCGAAGAGCCTGCGGGGCGACGACGGGCGCCCGACGTCGAGCACGGTCACCTCGCCCGCCTGCGCGTTCACGGAGAACAGCCGCTCCGAGCGGGCGTGGTAGGCGACGATCTCCGCCGCGGACTCGTCGAACACGCCCGTGGCGTACGAGCCGAGGGGCGTGAGGGCGACGCGGGCGTCGTCGGCCGACAGCGCGACCGGGTCGGCGACGACGCCGGCGCCCGGCGTCACGTCGCGGTGGGCCGACGCGGTGAGCGCGACGGGCACGGTCAGCGTGACGGCGAGGGCGGTGGCGCAGCCGGCGACGACGGCGCGTCGCGGGGTGCGGGGGAACAGGGTGCGGGGGAGCGGTGTGCGCAAGGGGTCCTCCGGGGCCGGGGCGCGCGCCGAGCGCGCCGTCGGGGTGACCGTAGGGAGGACGATGGCGGCCCGGGGGGCTCGGGGTGAACGGGCGCCGACCCGTCGGTGAACGACTGCCTCGCGGGCCGCTCAGGCGGGTGTGCCGGTGTCCGTGCGCACGCCGTCGCGGCCGAGCTGCACGATGCGCCACACCGCGCCGGCGAGCAGCACCACGAGTGCCAGGTTCCGCAGCCCCTCGACGACCACCATCGCGGGCTGCCCGCCGAGGAACTCGCCGTACGCCACCGGGTAGACGATCTGCGTGCCGAGCGCGGCCAGCAGCACCCCGACGGCGGGCGGCCCCCACAGCCGCCGCGTGCCGGGACCGGCCAGGGCGACCGCGGCGGCCAGCGGCGGCCCGATCCACGCCACGAACTGCGGCGAGCCCACCTTGTTGAACACGATGAGCGACAGGAGCAGGGCGGCCGTGCTGAGCAGCAGGACGTCGCCGGCGTGGTCGGGACGGCGGCGCGCCGTCCACCACGTGAGCGCGGCGATCAGCAGCACCGCGACCGGCAGCAGCCAGTCGAGCAGGGTCGCGACCTGCCGGGCGGTGTCGCCCTGCACCTCGTAGGTGAAGATCACGTCGTTGTAGTCGATCCGCACCGACGGGTCCCACAGCCGCGCCACGCTGAACCAGGTCGCGAACACCGACTCCGCCTGCAGCGTGCGCGCCTCCTGCTGGCCGAACACGCTGAACGCGCGCTGCCCCGCGCCGCCCGCCAGGGCCAGCCCCACCACCACGAGGCTGACCGCCGCGCCCGGCACCACGACCTGCCGCAGCACGTCGCGCCAGCGGGCGCGGGTCGCGGCCAGCGCCACGACCACGGCACCCGGCGCGATCTTGATCCACGCGCCCGCCGTGGCGACGGCGGTCGCGAGCGTGGGGCGGCGTGCCGCGACCGCGAGGGAGATCAGGATGAGCGGCGCGACGACACCGTCCAGCCGGCCCAGGAAGATCGGCCCGAGGGCGAGCAGGAAGGCGAGCCACCACCAGGCTCCGAGCACGCCGCGCGGCGCGGACCGCACCAGCACCACCGTGGCCACGGCGTTCAGGGCCACGACCATCGCCGTCCAGACGATCTCGTAGCCCAGCAGGCCGTCGGTCACGAGCGCGGGCAGCGTGACCGGGACGAGCGCCCCCGCGGGGTACACCCAGTCGTAGTCGAGGACCGGCCACTGCCCGGTGTCCAGCCCGTGGCGGGCCCACCACTCGTAGAGCGTGACGTCGCCGTAGATCGTGTAGCCCCAGGTGATGGCCTGCCCGACCACCCAGGCGTGCACGGCGACGAAGCCGAGCGCCAGCAGCCACCGGGACCTCAGCACGGCGCCGAGGGGACCGGGGGCGTTCCGCGCGGCGGAGGTCTGCGTGGATGGCACGCCCGACATGGTGACAGACCAGGCTCACCGCCGCCCCGGAGCCTCCACGGGGATGCGTGATGCGGGTATGGACGTCTAAGGTTTCGGATAGCCGAAATTTCTCGATCCCACCCGGAGGACCGCATGAGCCGACCGACCCTCGATCGACCCGCCCAGGGGGTGCGTCACGCGCGCCTGGTGACCCTGCTCGGGCCGGCGTTCGTCGCGGCCATCGCCTACGTCGACCCGGGGAACGTCGCCGCCAACCTCACGGCGGGGGCGCGGTTCGGGTACCTGCTGGTGTGGGTGCTGGTCGTCGCCAACGTGATGGCCGTGCTGGTGCAGTACCTGTCCGCCAAGCTCGGGGTGGTCACCGGGCGGTCGCTGCCCGAGGTGCTGGGCGAGCGACTCTCCCGGCGTGGCCGGATCGCCTACTGGGCGCAGGCGGAGGTGGTCGCGATGGCCACCGACGTCGCCGAGGTGATCGGTGGCGCCATCGCCCTGCACCTGCTGTTCGGGGTGCCGCTCGTGCTCGGTGGGATCATCACCGGCGTCGTGTCGATGCTGGTGCTCGCCGTGCAGCAGCGCCGCGGCCAGCGCGTCTTCGAGACGGTCGTGACGTCGATGCTCGGGGTCCTCACCGTGGGGTTCTGCGCCGGCCTGTTCTTCTCGCCGCCGGACCTGGGCGCGGTGCTCGGCGGGCTCGTGCCGCGCCTCGACGGCCCGGAGTCGGTGCTGCTCGCCGCGTCGATGCTCGGCGCCACGGTCATGCCGCACGCGATCTACCTGCACTCCTCGCTCGCCCGCGACCGCGTGCGCCACGACGCCCGGGTCGAGCGTCGCCACGCCCTGGCCGCGGGAGCCGAGGGGCGCGACGACGTGGTGGCGGAGGACGACGTCGCCGTGCCGGGTCCGCCGTCGCCGCCGGTGATCCGTCGCCTGCTGACCGCCACGCGGTGGGACGTCGTCGCCGCGCTGGTGCTGGCGGGCAGCGTGAACATCGCGATGCTCCTGCTCGCGGCCGCCAACCTGCCCGGCCGCACCGGCACCGACTCGATCGAGGGCGCGCACGCCGCGATCGAGTCGTCGCTCGGGCCCGCCGTCGCCGTGCTGTTCGGCGTGGGGCTGCTGGCGTCCGGGCTGGCGTCGACGTCGGTGGGTGCCTACGCCGGCGCCGAGATCATGTCGGGCCTGCTGCACGTGCGCGTCTCGCTGCTCGCGCGGCGGCTGGTCACCCTGGTGCCCGCGATCGTGCTGCTCGCGACGGGGGTGTCGCCCACGTGGCTGCTGGTCGTGAGCCAGGTGGTGCTGAGCTTCGGCATCCCGTTCGCGATGGTCCCGCTGGTGCGGATCACGCGCGACGCCGGCCTGCTCGGCGGCTTCCGCAACGGCCTCGCCACCCAGCTCGCGGCGTGGGCGGTGGCCGCCGTCATCGTGGCGCTGAACGTCGCGCTGCTCTGGCTGACGTTCACCGGCTGACGCCGACGGCGACGGGCGGGCCCTGCGGCCCGCCCGTCGCCCGGGCGGCTACCGCGCGATCAGCGCGAAGACGCCCCAGCCGAAGTGCGTGCGCGCCCCGGCGGCGTACTGCTGCGGCTCGGTCGCCAGCAGGCGGCGGACCTCGTCGTGCAGCTCGTCGTCCGGGTGGGCGTCGGCCCAGCGCCGCATGGTCAGCCACTGGGGCGTCATGTAGCGGTCCCAGGACTCCTCGGTCGCGCAGACCATCTCGACGACGTCGTACCCCAGGGCGCCGAACGACGCCAGGAGGTCCGGCAGCGTGAGGTAGTCGTCGGCCGACCGCACCCCGCAGGCGGCGAGGGCCTCCGGTGTGGTGGGCACCGTGCGCCAGTACGGCTCGCCGACCAGCAGCAGGCCCCCGGGTGCGAGGCTCCGTCGCAGCAGGTCGATCGTGCCGGGCACTCCGCCGCCGATCCACGTCGCGCCGACGCACGCGGCGACGTCCACGGGCTCGTCGACGACGTAGCCGGACGCGTCGGCCTCGACGAACCGGACCAGGTCGCCCACGCCGAGCTCGGCGGCGCGCGCCCTCGCGTCGCAGACGAAGTCCGGGTTGAGGTCCACGCCGAGCCCGGTGATCCGGTGGTCACGGGCCCAGGTGCTCAACAGCTCGCCCGACCCGCAGGCGAGGTCGAGCACGCGAGCCCCGGCGGGCAGCTCGAGGGCGACCCCGAGGCCGGCGAGCTGCCCCTCGGTCAGCGGGTTGTGGATCCGGTGGCGAGACTCCCGGACGGAGAAGATTCGAAGGTCGGACATGGTGATGCTCCTTGGACGGTTGCGACAGGGTTGCTCGGGTGGGAGCGGGCGGTTCCGCTCACCGACGTCGAGACCGTCATCGGGCATCAGGTCCTTCCTGGTGTCGCCCTGTCGGCCGGCGGCGCAGGGCGTGGCTCCGTGCGAGCCGGTCCCGACGCTACGTCCACCACGGTGCGCGGGCCAGGGAATTCCGGGCCCGCGCCCCCTCGCGCTACCGGCCGAGCGTGGCCTCCAGCCGGTCGACGAACGCGGCCTGGGCGCTGACGAGGAGCCGCCGCGCGTCGTCGGGCCCCCACCAGGCCACCCGGTCGATCTCGGGCACCTCGATCCGCTTCCCCGACCGCAGCGGCCACTCGATCTCGACGGTGTTGCTGCGGACCTGGTCCAGGTCCGGGCCCGGCGCGGGCCACTCGCGCGCCCACGCGAGGACGCGCTTGCCAGACCTCTGGCGGACCTCGCCGAGGTCGATGTCGGTGCTGACGCCGGGGGACGACGGCGCGGGGAGCGGCAGCCCGAGCTCCTCCGCCGCCTCGCGCAGCGCGGCGGCGTGCGGCTCCTCGTCGGGTTCGAGCTCGCCCTTGAGCACCGTCCACGCGCCCTCGTCCTTGCGCGCCCAGAACGGTCCGCCCATGTGCCCGAGCAGGACCTCGAGGCCACTGTCGCCCGTGGTGCGGTAGAGCAGGAGGCCTGCGCTCGTCGTCGCCATGGTCTCAGTGTGACCCGGGGCTCCCTCGAGGGGCCCGTCCTCCCTCGACGCAGGGCGTGAGACGGAGTATCGCTTGACGTGAGACCCGGTCGCGGGTGACGATGGTGGAGGACCGGCGCCGACCACCACCAGCCTCGGACGGCGCCGGTCCACACTCCTCACCGGGCCCGGAACGCCGGACCCCCGCGCAGAGAGAGGTCGTCGATGACCCGCAGCTCGTCCCGTGATGTCCCCGTCATGCCCGGCGTGACCGCCCCCGACTACGACGTCTCGCAGCCGCTGGACCTCGACTACGTGGGCGCCTTCGCCGACGTGACGCCGCAGGAGCGCGCCCATCAGCTCGCCGTCCGCGAGTTCGTGCAGGCGGACGTCTTGCCCGTCATCGACGGCTACTGGGAGCGCGCCGAGGTGCCGTTCGAGCTCGTGAAGAAGCTCGCCGAGCACGACTTCCTGCGCGACGGCGTCGACGTCCCCGGCCGCCCGTCGGTCTCGTTCATGGCCGAGGGCCTGGCCAGCATGGAGATGTCGCGCGGCGACGGCTCGGTCGCCACCATCTGCGGCGTCCAGGGCGGCCTCGCGCTGCGGTCGATCATCATGCACGGCTCGCCCGAGCAGATCGAGCAGTACGCCGAGCCGATGGCGCGCGGGGAGATCCTCGGCGCGTTCGCGCTCACCGAGCCCACCCACGGCTCGGACTCCGTCTCGCTGGAGACCACGGCACGCAAGGTGACCCGCGACGGGGTCGATGGCTACGTCCTCGACGGCGAGAAGAAGTGGATCGGGTTCGGCTCCTGCGGCGACATCACCGTCGTCTGGGCCCGGCTCGTCGGCGACGACGGCGACAACCAGGTGCACGGCTTCATCGTCCCGCAGGACGCCCCGGGCTACACCGCCACGACGATCGAGGGCAAGGTCTCGCTGCGCGCCATCTGGCAGGCGCACATCGTGCTCGACGACGTGTTCGTCCCCGCGAGCGCGGCGCTGCCCGGCGCGACGTCGTTCAAGGCGACCGCCGCCGTCCTGTTCGCCACCCGCCTCGCCGTCGCCTGGTCCGCCGTCGGGCACGCCGTCGCCTGCTACGAGGCGGCCGCCGCGTACTCGACCCAGCGCATCCAGTTCGGCCGCCCGCTGGCCAAGAACCAGATGGTGCAGGAGCGGCTCACGCGCATGCTGTCCCTGGTCACGCAGATGCAGCTGCTCGTCGCGCAGATCACCCGCCTCGCCGACGCCGGCACGCTCACGGGCGAGCAGGCGTCGCTCGCGAAGTACACGACGACGCGGCAGGCCCGCGAGGTCGCGTCGATCGCCCGCGACATGCTCGGCGGCAACGGCATCCTCCTCGGCAACCGCGTCGCGCGGCACTTCGCCGACCTCGAGGCCCTGCACACCTACGAGGGCACCGAGTCGATGCAGGCGCTCATCGTCGGTCGCGACATCACGGGGGTCTCGGCCTTCGCCTGACACCCCGCGGCGTCGTCGTCCCGCAGGCCCCCGTCTCTCACCTGGAGAGACGGGGGCTTGACGCATTCCTGGGCCGCTGTCAGAGTCGGGCGCTGGAAATCGTTTTCGATGCCACGACGAGGTGGAGGTTGCGATGCGGCTCAGGCAGGTCTGCCTGACGGTGGGGGTTCTGGCGCTGTCGACGGCGGTGGCGGCGTGCGGCTCGACGACGGTGCCGGCGGCCGAGCCGGACACGTCCTCCGGCCCGCCGGTCCAGGGCCTCACGGCCTGGTCGCTCTCCGGCGGCAGCGACATCGTGCTGGAGCGGTCCTTCGAGAGCTGGAACGACGAGCACCCCGACCGGCCGTTCGAGGTGGGCTGGCTCGAGAACGACGTCTACAAGGACGAGATCCGCGCGGCCATCGATGCGGACGCGGCGCCGACGCTCGTCTACGGCTGGGCCGGGAGCGACCTCGCGGGCTACGTGGCCGACGGGGACGTCCTCGACCTCACCGGCCGGGTGGACCCCGCGCTCGACAAGGCGCTGCCCTCCGTCGCGAAGAACGGCACCGTGGACGGGCGCACCTACGCCGTCCCCGCCAACCAGACCCAGCCGGTGCTGCTCTACCACAACGCGGACGTACTGACCCAGGCCGGGATCGAGCCGCCGGAGACGTTCGACGACCTGCTCGACGCCGTGCCCGTGCTCCGGAAGGCGGGCGTGCGGCCCGTCGCGCTGGCGGGCGGGAGCCGCTGGCCCGAGCTGATGTACCTGCAGTACCTCACCGACCGGATCGGCGGGCCCGAGGTCTTCCAGCGCGTCGTCGCGGGCGAGCCGGACGCCTGGTCCGACCCCGCCCTCGTCGAGGCGCTCCGCAAGATCCGCGCGCTCGTCGACGCGGGCGCGTTCGGCGACGACTTCACGGAGGTCACGGCGGACTCGAGCGGCGACGTCGGGATGCTCGTGTCCGGGAGCGCGGCGTTCCTGCTGCAGGGGGCGTGGATCTATCCGGACCTCGTCACCTCCATGCCCGAGCTCGTCGCCGCGGGCGGCATCGGCTTCGGCGCGTTCCCCACCGTGGAGGGCGGCGTCGGCGACCCGGACAACGTCGTCGGCAACCCCGCGAACTTCTGGTCCGTGTCCGCCTCCGCGTCGCCCGCCGACCAGCAGGCGGCGATCGACTTCCTCAACGCGGAGACCTACTCCGAGCGGGCGGTCGACACGTTCCTCACGGTCCGCACGGTGCCTCCCGTGCGGGGGATCGACGAGCGGCTCACGGATGGCGACAGCGCGGAGTACCTGCGGGCGGTGTACGAGATGGTCGACTCGGCCCCGCACTTCCAGCTCTCCTGGGACCAGGCCGTCCCGTCCGACCAGGCGGCGGCGCTGCTCGACCACCTGCACCAGGTGTTCACCGGCGAGCTGGACCCCGAAGGGTTCGTCGACGCCATGAACGACACCCTCTGAGCGGTCAGGGCCCGAGGTCGGTCGTGACGACGTCGGGGAGGCCGAGACGGAGCCAGAACTCTCCCGCGGGCGGGCCCGGGGCGACACGGCCGATCGAGACCAGCCACGCCGTGAGCACCATGCCGTGCGTCGCGACGACCAGATCGCCGCCGGCGGCGTGAGTGCGCACCGCAGCATCGAACCGGCGGGCCGCATCCGTCGCGGACTCCCACCCGGTGTGCCGGTCGTCGGGCATGCCCTCGACCCAGGCACGGCGGATCTCGCGGAAGCCCGGGCACACCTGCTCGGGAGGGCGCCAGACCTCCGCGAACCGCGGGTCCGTGGGGACGTCGGCGACGCCGAGCGCCCGGGCCAGCGTCTCGACCGCCTTGAGCTCGTCGCTCGCGACGGCGGTCGTCCGGTCCGGTAGTCGGAGCCCGCGCGCCGCCGCGCGGCCGGCCGGGGAGAGCGGCCACAGGCTCGCGGGAGTGTCGTCGCGGATCGCGGGCGCCGCGTGTCGCACCAGGGTGATCCGCACCTCGTATCAGCCGGACGTGGCCGTCACGGCGGGCACCATGACGGCCACCATGACGGCCGTCTGCATCTCGTCCACGGCCTTCTTCACAGCCGTGCTCGCCCAGCTCCCCGCGGCGAGCTCCTTGGCGCGTGCCTCCGCCCGCCGCCGGTCCTCGGGCGCGACGAGGCGGCGGACGAGCGGCGTGCCGTTCGCCGTCGCGAGGAGCGCCGCGGTGCGGGCGTCGGGGTCGCGGAGGCCGAGCAGCACCTCGCAGCAGGTCGCGCGCAGCCGCGTCTCGTGGGAGGCGTCGGCGGCGGGCCACGACGTCGTCGGGAAGATCCAGAGGACCGTCTCGTCCTCGCGCCGCAGCACCCCGCGTGCCGCGAGGCCGGCCAGCAGCGGCTCGCGCAGCCCCTTGGCGAGCGGTGCGATCAGGCTCTTCGGCGCGCGTGGCAGGGTCCGCACGAGCGCCAGCGCGTGGTCGAGGGCGGGGTGCCCCGTCGGGGACGCGTCGCGTGCGACGACCCGGCCGGCGGGCACCCGTCGACCGTCCAGGTCCGCGCCCCCCGACGACGTGACGTCGACCCGGCCCATCAGGGCGAGCTCGACGAGCAGTGCCCCCGCGAGCCGGTAGTCGAGCTGGGTCCGCTCGAGCGTCGGGCGCCCGGTCGCGCCGTCGTACGCGAGCAGCAGCAGGTCCTCGGCGATGATCACCCGCCGATCCTGGCGGACGGACGGCCTATGGTCCAGGAGTGACCGACGACCTCGCCCGCGCGGACGCCCGCTGGGATGACGACCCGAGCGCGGGGGAGTGGATCTCGCCGCTGCTCGGGGAGTTCGGTCAGAGCCTCGGCCACGCCGTACCGCAGGCGTACGCGGCGTATGCCGTGGTGCCCCTGCCCCGGGACGACGAGGGCGACGTCGACCTGGACGCGGTCCGGGAACGCCTCGACGTGCTGCTCGACCTGCTCGACCCGTGGACCGGCGGGGCACCGCTGCACGGCACGCTCTGGGAGGGGTGGCCGTCCCTGTACGACCGGGGTGGCGGGGTGGGGTCGTCGGGGACCGCCGTCGGGCTCGCCTGGGACTCGGACGGGCCGGAGCCCACGGCCGAGGAGGTCGCCGAAGCGAGGCGCGAGGCGGAGGCGGACCTGCTCGCCCGGCTGGTCGCGCGGCCCTCCGCCGACCGGCTCCTGCTGCCCCACCGGGGTTACCACGTCTGGACGGGGGTACCCCGGTCGGTCAGCGCGCTCCTCGACCTCGTCGAGCTGCCCTCGCACGTCTGGCCCGAACACCGGGCGTGGTTCCTCGGGCTGCCGATCTACACCGCCGAGGTGGCGCTGGGCGGGCCCGCGGAGCTGGTGGCCACCGTCCTCGACGACGCGCGTCTCGGTGCCCGCGCCGCAGCGCCGGGCACCGAGCTCGACATCGACGACTGACGGGCGGCGCCGTCAGGGTGCGACGGCGGGCGTCGTCGTCCCCGTCTCGGCCTGCTCGCGCCGGTGCACGCGCCACCAGACGAAGAACCCGGTCAGGGTGAAGACGCCGTAGAACACGTACATCAGCGCCGTGGCGTAGTACCCGGCCGACCAGAGCAGGGGTACGCCCACGACGTCGACCGCGACCCACACCAGCCAGAACTCGACCCAGCCCTTGGCCATGCCGTACGTGGCGATGAGGGAGCCCATGAAGATCCACGCGTCCGACCACACGGGCTCGTACGAGCCGAGGGCGCGGAACAACGGGGTGAGCAGCAGGGTGCCGCCCACCATGACGACGACGATCCCGACGCGTTCTCGCCAGGAGGCCCAGTGCGGGTGCACCGCGGCACCTCCGTCGGCGGGGATCCTGCCGTCGGCGCGCACGTCCAGGGCGGCGCGCTCGGTCCGGCGCCACTGCACCCAGCCGTAGATCGAGACGATGAGGAACATCACCTGCCGGCCGGCCTGGCCGAGCATGTCCGCGCGGCTCGAGTCGCCGAACCACGAGCCCATGAAGACGGTGAACAGGACGAGGTTGCCGACGATGCCGACGGGCCACGCCCACACCTTGCGCCGCATGCCGCCGAGCGCGGAGGCGAGGCCGAAGCCGTTGCCGACGATCTCGCGCCACGACATGTGCTGGTCACCGATGGTCAGCGTGGCGTTGAAGAACGTGTCGATCACGTCCATCGTTCACTCTCCCGGTCCGAGGTGCGGCGTCCGGGGGTGAGGGTCGGCGCTCGCCGCGTCGGGCCCCGTGGGGCCGTCGTCGACGACACGACGCCCGGCGGCACCCACCCTGTCGGGCGCGTGCCGCACGTGCTTCCTCCCATCCGGACTTTGACCGTCGGCCCTGGAATCACACCAGGTCAGCCGGCCTCTCCCCGCGTCTGCGGGTGGAGGCCGGGTCGCGGGCTGTCACCGCCGGCTCGGAATTTCACCGACCCCGGAGCACGTACGTGCGTGTCTTTCCACCACCGGAGGTCCCGGCGGCGTCCTGCACAACTCAGGATGCCACAGCGGCATTCCCCGCCGTGGCCGTGGCGGTGGCCGCGGACCGTCAGCCGTCGAACGCGCAGCGCGGCTCCGTGGCGTCCGGGGCGCACATGGTGAGGGAGACGTGGTTCGTGAGCTCGCCCCGCCGTCCGTCCGCCACGAAATCGAGGGTGAGCTGTGCCGAGTACGCGGCGGGGGAGGTGCGGGTCACCTCGACGTGGACCTGGTCGGGAGGGTCCTCGTCGCAGACGGCCAGGACGTCGTGCGCGATCGCGCCGAGGCCGTTCTCGTCCAGCGTGCCCTCCGCACCACCCACGCCGTTCGACGGGTCGGCCGGCTGCCCGACCGTGAACCGCCGCACCTCCAGGCCGGAGCCGGGGTCCGGGACGACGGCGGTCACCGTGCCGGCGCTGCTGTCCCGCAGGCAGACCTCCGCGACCTTGATCGTGTGGACCTCGCCGTCGGCGACGTCGGAGACGCCGATCTCGGCGAGGATCCCGTCGTCGTCGCCCCCCGGGGTGCTCACCCGTGGGGTTCCCGAGCAGCCGCCGAGGGCCGTCGCCAGGAGGGTGGCGAGGAGGGCGCCGGCCGCCGCGGTGACGTGCCGTGGTGCTCGTGCCGCCATCGGTGCCCCCAGGGTCTCGTCGCCCCGGGTGCCGGGTGTCTGGAAGGTAGCGGTGCGGGGCGGTCCCGGCAAGAGGTGCCCGGGGCGGCTCAGGCCAGCGCGTCGCGGACGGCGCGCGCGACGTCGTCCGGCCCGGCCCCGGGCTCCAGCACCGTGACCACGACGCGCCGCCCGTCGCCGCCCGTCGCGACCGTCCGTGCCTCGCCCGGGCCGTCGACGGCGTCGGGGGCGGCGTCGACCGCCGGCGCGTCGGCCGCCGGCTCGCCGTCGCCGTGCGGGAACGGGGCGCCGGCGGCGCGTCGGAGGTCGGCGAACGCCTCCTCCAGCTCGGGACGCAGGTCGAGGTGGGGGTTGCGCAGCCAGCGGCGCAGGATCGCGTTGTGCACCGCGACGACGGACGCCGCGAACGCGATCGACATCGTGGTGGTGGACCGGTCCGGCGGCAGCGTGTCGCGCAGGTAGGCGGTGAAGGCGCGCTCGTAGCGGTGCGTCGTGACCAGCTCGCGGTCGCGCAGCGCCGGCACCTGCTGCAGCAGCTGGTGCCGGGCGATCGACGTCTCGCGCTGGCCGACGTGGTGGTCGAAGACGAGCCGGGCGGCCCGGCAGACCTCGAGGTACGGGTCGGTGGTCGGGTCCCACGCCCGCTCGGGCGCGCGGCCGGACTCCTCGCTCGCCCTCGCCTCCGGGCGGGTCTCCGCGAGCATGACCACGACCTCCTCCAGGAGCAGCTCGTGGTCGGCGAAGACCACGTCCTCCTTGGAACGGAAGCGGCGGAAGAACGTCGCGCGGCTGACGCGGGCGGCGTCGGCGATCTCCTCGACGGTGGTCTGCTCGTAGCCCTGCCGGGAGAAGAGGTCGATCGCGGCGTCGACGGCCTGGGCGTGGGTGTGCGTCCGGACGGCGGTCATGCCAGGGAGATTACTCCGGGGACCCGTTCCCACCCGACGACGTCCGCCCGTCCTGCCCGTCCAGCAGCAGCCGGTAGAACCGGAAGAAGCCGAAGTCGTCGACGGGCAGCACCTCGACGCCGGCGAAGCCCGCCTCGAGCGCGTACCGGCGGAGCGTGGCGGGCCGCATGACGGTGCCCGTCGCGGCGGAGGGCCACGACGACAGGCTGTCCGGCAGGCACACGAACAGGCTGTAGCCGTACATGATCCGGTCGACGTCGTCGGCCGGCGCCCGGAACTCCTCGGCGACCGCCTCGTCCATCACCACGACGACGCCGTCGGGCCGCACCGACTCCCGGACCGCCTCCAGCACGGCGACCGGTCGCGGCATGTCGTGCAGGCACTCGAAGGCGAACGCCGCGTCGAACGGCTCGGCGGTGCGCAGCTCCGCGGCGTCGGACAGGTGGAAGGTGACGCGTTCCTCGAGCCCGCGCTGGGCCGCGGCGACCCGGGCCGCCTCCACGGACGGCCGGTCGAGGTCCACCCCGTGCAGCTCCGCCGTCGGGAACGCGCGCGCGAGCGCGAGCGTCGACCAGCCGAACCCGCACCCCACGTCGACGACACGGGCCCCGGGACGGCTCAGCACCTCGCGCACCGGCTCGACGGCCGTCAGGGCGGAGGCGAGGCGGTGCTCGAACCAGGGGCGGTTCACGTCGGCCTGTGCGCGCCGGGCGTCGTCCCCGAGCTGGTCCCACGACACCCCGCCGCCGGTGCGGTACGACCGCAGCAGGTGCGGGAGCTGAGGCCCCACCGCGCCGACGAACCGCGCCAGCGGCGCGAGGTAGGACAGCGACTCGGGGTCGGCCAGCACCTCGGCGTGCGCCTCGGGGAGCTCGAAGGTGCGGTCCGCGGACCGGGTCCCGTCGGACGACCCGGCGGCCTCGTGGGCCACGAGGATCCCCGTGGCCGCCTGCTGCTCCAGCCACTCGCGGGCGTAACGCTCGGACGTGCCGGTCGCGGCGGCCAGCTCCGCGGACGTCTGGGGTCCCGACGCGTCGAGCGCGCGGTACCAGCCGAGCGAGTCCCCGACGTACACCGCCAGGGTGTCGATCGCGCCCAGCGTCGCGCCGAACAGCCGGTCGGCGAATTCCTCCACGGCCGTCGTCTCGGCGGGCGTGGCGTCGGGTGTGGCGGTGGGTGTGGCGTTGGTCGTGGTGGTGGTCGTCCCGGTGGACCGGGTCACGTCCGACATGGCGACGCCTCCGTCCCGGGGCCCGCGCACCGCACGGGCCGCCTCGGGGCGCCGGTCGGCCACGGCGCCTCCCACTCGACGGTAACCGTGGGGTTCGGCCCCCGTCGATGCCTCGGGCGGGTGACTCTTCGGTCGTCCGGTCGGTCGTCCGGCTCAGCGGCGGCGGCGCCCGCGACCGTCGTCCGGCTCCCCGCGGCGGCGCTCGCCGAAGCCCGCCTCGGCGGGGCGGCGGGCCCGCTGCAGGTACCGGATCTCGCGCACCGCGACCCCGGCGGCGATGAAGAACGGGATCCACGCCCAGACCTTGCCGCGCAGCACGACCCACAGCATCGCGAGCGCGACGACGCACGCCCCGACCACGGTCCACACGCTCGCCCACCGCACCTTGCGCACGGGCCGAGGCTACCGCTGCGCCCTCCCGCGGAACACGTGCCCCCGGCATGGGTAGGGTGGCGGTCGTGACTTCCGGGACCACCACCGCGCCTGAGACCACCACCGCCCCCCGCACGACCGTCCCCGTCGTGGACGTGTACGTCGACCCGCTGTGTCCGTTCGCGTGGATCACGTCGCGCTGGGCGCTCGAGGTCGCGGAGCACCGGGACGTGGAGCTCACGTTCCGCCTGATGAGCCTGTACCTGCTGAACAAGGACCGGGACATCCCGGCGGACTACCGGGCGAGGATCGAGGCCTCGCGCGGCATCGGTCGCGTCGCCGCGGCGGTGCAGACGGAGCACGGCCCGGAGGCGTTCAGCACCTTCTACACCGCGGCCGGCACGCGCATCCACCCCGGCGGCCGCCGGGACGACCTCGACGCCGTCGCCGCTGAGGCCCTGGCCGAGGCCGGCCTGCCCGCGTCGCTCGCCGACGCCGCGTCGTCGGACGCCTACGACGCCGCCCTCGCCGTGTCGCACGAGGAGGGCATGAAGCCGGTGGGCGAGGACGTCGGCACGCCGACGATCCACGTCGACGGCGTGGCGTTCTTCGGCCCGGTCCTCACGCGCATCCCGCGCGGCGAGGACGCGCTGCGGATCTTCGACGGCGCCGTCGCGCTCGCGTCGTTCCCGGACTTCTTCGAGCTCAAGCGGTCGCGCACCAGCTCGCCGACGTTCGACTGACCTCCCCGCCCCACCTCCCTCACCACCTCCCCGCACCACCTCCCCGCATCACCGAGAGGCGAACCGTGACCCTCGACCTGCGTGTGTTCACCGAGCCCCAGCAGGGTGCGTCGTACGACGACCTGCTCGCCGTCGCGAAGGCGACCGAGACGCTCGGCTTCAGCGCGTTCTTCCGCTCCGACCACTACCTGACGATGGGCGGCGACGGTCTTCCGGGCCCCACCGACGCGTGGACGACGCTCGCCGGCCTGGCCCGCGACACCTCCACCGTGCGCCTCGGCACCCTCGTCACGTCGGCCACGTTCCGCCACCCCGGCGTGCTGGCGATCCAGGTGGCGCAGGTGGACCAGATGTCCGGCGGCCGCGTGGAGATCGGCCTCGGCGCCGGCTGGTTCGCGCGCGAGCACGAGGCGTACGGCATCCCGTTCCCGGCGAAGCGGTTCGGGCTCCTGGAGGAGCAGCTGGAGATCCTCACCGGCCTGTGGGGCACGCCGGTGGGTGGCTCGTACTCGTTCGACGGCGAGCACTACACGCTCGTCGACTCGCCGGCGCTGCCCAAGCCCGCCCAGGCGAAGATCCCGGTCATCGTGGGCGGCGGCGGTCCGACGCGGACGCCGGCCCTCGCCGCCCGGTTCGGCGACGAGTACAACCAGGCGTTCCCCGAGCTGGACACGGTCGCGCCGCGCATCGGCGTCATCAACGAGGCGCTGGCGGCGGCGGGCCGCACGCCGGACTCGATCGTGCAGTCCGTCGCCCTGGTGCTCGCGGTCGGCAAGGACGAGGCGGAGTTCACGCGGCGCGCGGCGGCGATCGGCCGCGAGCCGGCCGAGCTGCGCGAGCACGGCGTCGCCGGCACCGTCTCCGAGGCCGTCGACCTGCTCGGCTCCCTGCGCGACCAGGGGATCCAGCGCGTGTACCTGCAGGCGCTCGACCTGCACGACCTCGACCACCTGGACCTGGTGGCGCGCGAGGTCGCGACGCAGCTCTGAGACCCGGCGCGAGCCTGTGACCTGCGGCGACAGTCGGTCAGGGCGACAGTCTCGCCAGCTGGACTCACCCCCGCCGAACCCGTGACAAGGGGGCGCGCCGGGGTTAGGTTCGCGACAGACGACGAGGTGGCCCGCTCTCCGGAGCGGGTCACCTCGACTCGTTCAGGGCCCACGTCGCGCCCGCTGCAGGCCAGCAGGACCGTCACGACGCAGCCGTCGCACGGACGACGCCGTCCACGCTCCCCGCCGCACGACCGCGCCCGCCCGGAGGACACGCCATGTCCGTCTCCGAGTTCGACCGTCTCGTCGTCACCCCGCGCCGCACCGAGCACGTCCGCTCCCGCCCGCACGGCCCGCTCCCCGCGGAGCCGCCGCGCCCCACCGCTCCGCCGAGGGACGAGAACGCCGCCTCCCGGTCGCCGTCGCTCGCCCTGATCATGCTGCTCGCGACGCTGGGCGTCGTGGCCTACGCCGTCTTCCTGCTCAACCCCGCGAACCGCGGGGACGCCCTGCCGTACGCCATGGTGATCACGGCGGAGACCGTTCTCGTCGTGCAGGCGCTCCTCGCGATGTGGACCGTGCTCTCCAGCGGCTACGACCCGCGCGGGTTCTCGTTCCACCACGCGCAGGACCGCCTGTTCGACCTGCCCGAGATCGTGCGGGACGAGGCCGAGGACGACCCCACGCGCTGGAGCCTGTACCTGCACGACAGACCCGTGACCGTCGACGTCTTCGTCACGACGTACGGCGAGAGCCTCGACACCGTCGCGCGCACGGTGCGCGCCGCCGTCGCCCTGCGCGGCCGGCACCGCACCTGGGTGCTCGACGACGGCCGCTCCGACGACGTGCGCGACCTCGCCGCCACGCTCGGCGCCCGCTACGTGCGCCGACTGTCGAGCCACGGGGCCAAGGCCGGCAACGTCAACCACGCGCTGACGATCGCCAAGGGCGACTACTTCGTCATCCTCGACGCCGACTTCGTGGCCAGGCCGGAGCTCCTGGTCGAGACGGTCCCGTTCTTCGTGTCCGACGACGTCGCCTTCGTGCAGACCCCGCAGACGTACGGGAACCTCGACAACCTCATCTCGCGCGGCGCCGGCTACATGCAGGCGGTGTTCTACCGCTTCGTGCAGCCCGGCCGGAACCGTTTCAACGCGGCGTTCTGCGTCGGCACCAACGTGGTCTTCCGCCGGGCGGCGGTCGACGACATCGGCGGCATGTACACCGACTCCAAGTCGGAGGACGTCTGGACGTCGCTGCTGCTGCACGAGCGCGGCTGGCGCACGGTCTACATCCCGACCGTCCTCGCGGTGGGCGACACCCCCGAGACCGTCGAGGCGTACACCAAGCAGCAGCTGCGCTGGGCCACCGGCGGCTTCGAGATCATGCTCCAGCGCAACCCGCTGAGCCCGCGGCGCCGGCTCACCCTCGACCAGCGCCTCCAGTACACGGTCACGGCCACGCACTACCTGTCGGGGATCGCGCCCCTCGTGCTGCTGCTGGTGCCCCCGCTGCAGATCTACCTGGACCTCACGCCGATGGACCTCGCGATCTCGCCGGGCACCTGGTTGCTGTACTACCTGGGCTTCTACGGCATGCAGATCGCGATCGCGTTCTTCACGCTCGGGTCGTTCCGGTGGGAGGTGCTGATGCTCGCGTCCGTGTCGTTCCCGATCTACACCAAGGCCCTGTGGAACGCCCTGACGGGCAAGGAGCAGGCCTGGCACGTCACGGGCCGCGCCGGTCGCGCCGACTCGCCGTTCACCTTCATGCTGCCGCAGGTGCTGTGCTTCGCGTTCCTGCTGCTGACGTCCGCCGTCGGCGTCTGGACGGAGTGGGGCGGCGACCCGCTGCCCAGCCTGGCGCTGGCCTGGAACCTCACCAACACGTTCATCCTCGGCGCGTTCGTCGTGACCGCGCTGCGCGAGTCGCACCGCGCACGCGCCGCCGCCCCGTCCGCCGGAGGTGCCGCATGACCTGGACCACCCGCCTGCGCCTGGTGGGAGGGCTGCTCGGCGTGGTGCTCCTGTGCGCCGCGCTCACCCTGGTCATGAACCGTCGCGAGTCGCAGGCCACGTCGTCGGCCGCGACCATCTCCGCGGAGACGTTCGACGTCGGCACCGACTACGCCGGGACGGTCACCGAGGCGCTCGTCGCGGAGGGCGACGAGGTGCGCGCCGGCGACCCTCTGCTGGTCGTGCGCAGCCTCACGCTGCAGCACGACCTCGCCGTCGGCCTCGTCAGCCGGGACGGCGGCGCCTACGAGGTGACCGAGGACGGCGCGATGACCGTCGTCGCGCCCGCCGACGGCGTCGTCACCGACCTCGCCGTGGCCCAGGGCGCGTTCGCGCAGTCCGGGGAGGTGCTCGCCACCGTCGAGCGCCAGGGCTCGCTGTTCGTCGACGCGAGGCTGGTGCTCGACCCGGCCGACTTCGCCCGCGTCCGCGACGGCGCCACGGTCACCGTGGTGCTGCCCAACCAGGCCGAGGTCAGCGGCGTCGTCGACTCGGTGGCCGTGCAGAACACGAAGAACCAGGCGGAGGCGACCGTGACGGTCTCCAGCGCCGGTCTGGTGCGCGGCGCTGAGCACGGGCTCGTCGTCCCCGGCACCCCGGTCACCGCGGTGATCGACCTGCACGACGACGGCCCGCTCGCCGGGGTGGACGCCTCGTTCAGCCAGTTCCTGCGCAGGGTGGGCCTGTGACGGCGCCCGGGCGGGGCCGCTCCGGGGCAGGGACGAGGCGCGTGGCGGCAGCGGCGGGCGGCGTGCTCGCGGCGGCCCTGGCGCTGGCCGGGTGCGGCATCCTCGGCGGGCCGGCGCCCGGCGGGGAGGGCGGGGAGGCGGTCGAGGCCCCGGCGCCGGAGGAGAGCCTCGCGGCGCCCGACGTCGACGTGTCGCTGCTGCCCGAGGAGCAGGTCGCCCCGGCACCCCGGATGCGCCTGGCCGACGGCCTCGCGCCACCCACCAACCGGTGGTTCTCCAGCCTGGCGCTCGGCGACGCGCCGCAGCCCGTGTTCCCGATGCCGCTCGCGGTCGCGCTCACCGGGGGCGGGTTCGCCTACGGGCTGCCGCAGGTCCAGGTGACCGAGACCTCGATCCTCGGACCGTTCGACCCGCAGGTCGGCGCGGACGTCGGCGCCGCGTCGGCGGTGGTGTCGGCGTACGACGTCGCGTCCGTGACGGTGGAGCTGCGCGACGGCGCCGGTGCGGCTCTCGGGCACCTGCAGGTCGTGGAGGGGTCTCCCGTGCTGCGGTACACGGCGGCGACCGACCACGACGTCGCGATGACCGCGGCGTTCACCGTGGCCGACGGTCGTGCGTCGACGGAGGTCCTCGACCGCGAGCACGTCCTCGTGGGTCCCGGCGGCGCCGACGACCCCGGCGCCGGGCTCTCGGGCGACGGGCGCGTCCTCTCGCTCGCCGCGGGCGAGTCCGTCGCGTGGTTCCCGGTGCCGGACGGGGCCTCGGGGGCCGCGGTGGACACGCTGGTCGAGGCGGCCTCGCGGCCCGTGACCGAGGTGAGCGCCGCGTACGGCGCGGGGGACGACGGCGTGAGCACCGCGCTGACGTACGCGACCGCGGACGGCGGGCCGACGGCGGTCGTCCGCATGCCGCACCAGGCGGACTCCGCGGGGGCCACCTGCGACCTGGGCACGTACGCGACCGTGCACGGCACGGTCGACGTGTGCACGGCGTCGACCCTCGGGTGGTCGAGCCCGGCGGTCGAGCCGGGCGGCCGGCTCGACCTGTCGGTCCTGGACGACGACGCGCGCGCCGAGCTCGCCGACCAGGTGCGCGCCGACGCGGCCGCCGTCGAGGCGGGGACGCTCGAGTCGCCGTCCGACACGTACTTCGGGGGCAAGGCCCTGGCCCGGGACGCCAACCTGCTCGCCCTGGCCGACGGGCTCGGCCTTGAGGACGCGGCCGCCGCGCTGCGGTCGGGCCTCGCGGAACGACTGCGGGAGTGGGCCGAGCCCGACGGCTGCGAGCGCCGCGCCGAGCGCTGCTTCGTGCACGACCCCGTGCTCGCGACGGTGGTCGGGAAGGTGCCCGGCTTCGGCTCGGAGGAGGCCAACGACCACCACTTCCACTACGGGTACTTCCTGTACGCGGCGGGCGTGGTGGCCGCCGACGACCCGGCGCTCGCCGCCGACCTCGCGCCGGTCCTGGACCTGCTCGCCGCGGACGTCGCGTCGGGCACGGGGGTCGGCGGCATGCCCTCGCTGCGGGTGTTCGACGTCTACGCCGGGCACTCGTGGGCGTCCGGGTACGCGCCGTTCGCCGACGGCAACAACCAGGAGTCGGTGTCCGAGGCCGTCTCGGCCTGGAACGGGCTGGCCCTGTGGGCGCAGGCGACGGGCGACTCGGAGCTCGAGGAGCAGGCGCGGTGGATGCTCGGCGCGGAGGCCGCCTCGGCGCGCGCCTACTGGACCGACTTCGACCGCGACGACCCTGCCCTGGAGGGCTTCGGTCACCAGGTGACGTCGCTCGTGTGGGGCGGCAAGCGGGACTGGGCCACGTGGTTCAGCGCCGAGCCGAGCGCGATGCTCGGGATCCTCGTGCTGCCGGCGCAGCCGGTCGCGCCCTCTCTCGCCGGGGACCCGGCCCGCATCCGGGCCAACCTCGACGAGGCGCTCGCGGGACCGCGGGACGACCCCGCGTCGTGGGACGTGATGTTCGGCGACCAGCTCCTGATGTACGCCGCGCTGGCCGGTCCCGACGACGCGGCCGCGGCGCTCGCCGTCGCCGGTGACCTGCCCGACGAGCGCATCGACGACGGGAACACCCGTGCATACCTCCTGGCCTGGCTCCTGACGCACGCGTCCCGACCGCCGAGGTAGTCCGAACCTCCGCGAGGTAGTTCGAACCTCCGCGAGGTAGTTCGAACCTCCGCGAGGTAGTTCGAACCTCCGCGAGGTAGTTCGAACCTCCGCGAGGTAGTTCGAACCTCCGCGAGG